>NZ_CAJHBN010000010.1:0-114617 GCF_904846655.1 Psychrobacter sp. NC44
CAGAAGTGAAACATCATTGCGCCAATGGTAGTGTGGATTCGTCCATGTGAGAGTAGGTCATCGTCAGCTCTCTATTCAAAGTAAAACCCCCCAACGTTAATTCGTTGGGGGGTTTTCTTTGTTTGCTATATACTACTTCTTTCAGAAATTATTTTTCGTTCAAGAGTTATCCATATCTTAAAGTCTCCTTTACCAACCTATGGGTATACCAATCTATGAATGAAGTATTTGGCGCAACACCTGCATCAGTCCGTATTCGATAGCGTGATGGAGTTGTATGATCCTTTCCTGAACTCAGAAGTAAAATATCGTAGCGCCAATGGTGATGTGGCTCTGGCTATGTGAGAGTAGGTCATCGTCAGTTATCTATTATAGATGGAGCCCCCAACGAATAAACGTTGGGGACTTTTTTTGTTACTAATAACATCTTCAACAATTCTCATTTAATATATTATCAACAAGTGTAGGATTATATATGGTATAACTTCTCCTATAGGATTAATAAACTTTACAATTAATTCCAAATTCATAAAATAATCCTAAACATGTATAGGAAAACTTATGACGCCAATATTTGATCAATATGCAGAGCTATCAGGTTGGTTCGATGGAGAAGATGTTTTTGATTTAAACTTACATTGAGTTGCTTTCTTAAGCGACGGTAATTTCTTTGCGTCGAATTCATTGCAGTGGTTAGGTCCATTTAATAGAGGTTCGCTACTTGATCGCAATGGTAAGCCTGTTTTATGGCTTGATGGGACTACTCCAAGTGGTGCTTTAAAACCATTTACTCCTTTGAGGCCGTTAAAGCCGTTACAACCACTTCGTCCACTGAAACCTTTAAATCTACTTCAACCTCTAAAACCATTAAATCCTTTAGGTGGATGGTCAAAATTAAATTGGAATCAGTGGCTGAATGCTTAGAAAAACTACGTTAATAGATACTTTTTTAATCAGTTATAAATAGTTTCTTTAATAGTTATTTTTTACATTATGATGGTACATATAGAGTGAGAGGGAAAATTGAACGGAATTTATTATAGAAATACGCAAACTAATATACCTAGATGGATAGATAATTTGCATGAAAGAAATGCTCTAGGTTATGCCTACGAAACAGACTCACATTTAGTTCATATTTACGGTAAAAATTATGATTTCAATGTTATTTCTGTCGGTTTGACCGCAATTGAAGGTAAAAGCGGTAGTTTGCGTGATTGGGTAATTAGAGTATTTGGGGCTCAAGATGTAAAACCATTACAATTACCCATTGGTAGTTCTATAGAAAACGTTTGGAGGCCATCCTTATATTATATACAGGACATCCATGACGCTTTGAAAATCAATGCTTTTGAACAACGTTCAGCCGAGCAAGCATTGAGGGTATTGATAGAAAAATTAGATGATTTGTTACTGTACATTGAACCAGATCAAAATGGATTAAAATCTTACGGACATAAATCCAGAGAGCTACTTATTTTGGCATGTACAGAGGTAGAAAACTCATGGGTATCGATTTTCAAAAACTCAGGAATATCACCTCAAAATAATCGAATGTTTACCACAAACGATTATGTAAAATTATTGTCTAAAGCTCGCTTGAATGAATTTCAAATTACTTTCAAAAATTATGATGATCTACGGAATTTTATACCATTTTCTCAATGGGATGTATCTCAACCTACAAAATCCTTAAAATGGTATGACTCTTACAATAAGACGAAACACGATCGCAATTCTTCATTTAACGAAGCAACATTAGAAAATGTTTTAGATGCAGTTTCAGCTAATATAGCTATGTTTTGCGCAAGGTTTAGTCCATTTAGCCTGCTTAATAATAACAATACATTATCTTCTTTAATTAATCAGCATTTTAAAATTAGTCTTATCGCAAGTGATCCATCAACATATTACATACCAAAAATAGAACTTCCTGCTGATACAAGAACAGATTTATTAATCTATGATTGCTATGAGCAAAAACACAATCTTGCTTGGAATATTGTTCCGCTTGTATTGTAAAACTATCTAAAAAGCATCATATTATTTTGAATTTAAACCGTAATATGTATAACTTTAAAACAACTCACCAGTCTCAACCACTTCTTCAAAATCAAATCCTAACTGCTCGTCTTTACGATCTCTCATTTGCTCTATACGCAGCTTACGTCCTGCGATAAGCCTTAGCACATCGCGCTGTTGTTCTGTCGTCATATCATGCCATCGTTGGCGCTCAGGACGACTACGCAGGCAACCGAAGCAATAGCCTTTTTTATTGCTTTGGCAAAGACCAATACATGGATTGGCAATCTCAAACAGCTCAAACTGTTGGTTCATGGCGACTCCATTGCTATTATCGTCATTCCTTTGACTTGCATAAAACTATTATGACAATATTATTATGTCGCAAATACTGACTAATGGTGTGCCGTTTTATTGTTATTATTTTTGTTTGGCGGGTGCTATGCTTAGCGTCACTAGCCTATATAAGATAATCATAACAAAATTAATAAGTGAGATGATACGTGAACTTGATTTATATCCATGGACTGGACAGTGATGCGAACTCTACCAAGGGAATGCTATTAGAAAAATACTGCCAGCATCATCATCCTGATATCAATGTACTGCGTCCCGATTTGAATAAATCGCCACAAGACGTGTTTGATAAACTGATAAGTCTAGTTGAGGAATGGGGCAGCGACTCAAAAGTTGTATTCGTTGGTAGCTCATTGGGTGGCTATTTTCCTACCTTGGTGAGCAATCATACAGGCTGTGCGGCTTTACTATTAAATCCTAGTACTCAGCCACATGTGACATTACAGCGCTTTGCTCATGACTTACTGCTAAATAACGATAGTAATGAAGGTCAAGGCGAAGATGAATTGCCAAAGAATCAAATTCTCTATACGACCACTGGCGGTTGGGATATTACTTCTGCGGATTTGCAATGGTTTGCAGATCATCAGTTATCAGAAATTCATTATCCTAAAAAAATTGCTGTATTTATCAAAGAAGGCGATGAGTTATTAAATCCTGAATTGTCTAAAGCCTTTTATCAACAGCAAGGGAGTACGGTTATTTTACAAGCGGGTGGCGATCATCGGTTTAGTGACTTTGGTGAGCAGTTGCCGATGGTGATAAATATGCTACAAGATTTAGTACGAGCCTAAATTAGTTGACCACTACAAACAGGCGACATTATATGACGTGAGCGATGGACTATTAACCTTAACGTCGCTATTTTTGGTTATAATGGTTGAATAGAATTAATCAGACATGAATCGTTAAGGATGCATTTGTGAGTCAATATAATGCGCAATCGTTAGAAGTTTTAGAAGGGCTTGAGCCAGTACGTCGTCGTCCAGGTATGTATACCGATACCACGCGCCCCAATCATTTGGCGCAAGAGGTTATCGACAACTCAGTTGATGAAGCGTTGGCGG
Source organism: Psychrobacter sp. NC44 (assembly GCF_904846655.1). Classification (NCBI taxonomy): domain Bacteria; kingdom Pseudomonadati; phylum Pseudomonadota; class Gammaproteobacteria; order Moraxellales; family Moraxellaceae; genus Psychrobacter; species Psychrobacter sp. NC44. The sequence goes on from NZ_CAJHBN010000010.1 coordinate 3,447, forward strand.
GTTATGCTAAAACCATCAAGGTGCAACTGCATAGTGATGGCTCGTTGTCTGTCGAAGATGATGGGCGTGGTATGCCGACTGATATTCATCCTGAATTTAATCAATCGGGTATTGAGCTGATTTTAACTCGTTTGCATGCCGGTGGGAAGTTTTCGACTTCTAATTATGAAGTGTCAGGCGGTCTGCATGGTGTGGGTATCTCTGTCGTCAATGCGTTATCAACACGTGTTGAGGTGACGGTATGGCGTGATAGTACACAGTTTGATATGGCGTTTGAAAATGGCGCACCAGTTACGCCGTTGACTGAAGCAATCAGCTCAAACAAACGCAAACGTGGTACCAGAGTACATTTTTGGGCAGATGGTCGCTTTTTTGATACGCCTAAATTTAATGTAAAACAGCTCAAGCACAATCTAAAAGCCAAAGCAGTATTGGCCGCTGGATTGACGATTGAATTTGTCGATGATATTAATAATGAAAAGGTGGTTTGGCAGTTTACTGACGGAGTGGTCGAATATCTAAGCGAACAGTTGGATGGTTTAGAAACCTTACCTGAAGCACCGTTTTATTATAATTACGATGCAAAAGCGGGCGAACGTGCTGCTATTACCTTTGCCTTGTCTTGGTTGCCTGATGGTGGCACGCCGATTCAAGAAAGTTATGTGAACCTTATCCCTACGGCTCAGGGCGGTACGCACGTCAATGGTCTGCGCACTGGTATATTAGAGGCATTGCGTGAGTTTTGCGATATTCATAATTTGCTGCCGCGTAGTGTCAAGCTAACGGCAGAAGATGTCTGGGATGGGGTGAACTATATTCTGTCGCTTAAATTTTCTGAACCGCAGTTCTCTGGGCAAACCAAGGAGCGTCTGTCTAGTCGTGAAGCTGCTGGGGCAGTACAGACGTTGGCAAAAGATGCCTTTAGTCTGTGGTTAAATCAGCATGCCGATATGGGTACTCAAATCGCAGAGCTGGCGATTAATAAAGCTGGACGTCGTCTCAAGTCTGCCAAAAAAGTCGCCCGTAAGAAAATCACGCAAGGTCCTGCATTGCCGGGTAAGTTGGCAGACTGTCGTGGTGATTTGCGTGATGGTGCTGAGCTGTTTTTAGTAGAAGGGGATTCTGCGGGTGGTAGCGCCAAGCAAGCACGTGACCGTCATTATCAGGCGATTTTACCGCTGCGTGGTAAGATTTTAAATACGTGGGAAGTGTCTTCTGATACGGTGTTATCGAGCCAAGAGATTCATGATATCGCTATTGCTATCGGTGTCGATCCGGCATCTGACGATTTGTCTGAGCTGCGGTATGACAAGGTATGTATCTTAGCGGATGCGGATTCTGATGGTCTGCATATCGCCACGCTCATCTGCGCTTTATTTGTGAAGCATTTCCCTGCGCTAGTGGATGCGGGTCATTTATTTGTCGCCATGCCGCCGTTATATCGAGTAGACGTGGGCAAAGAGGTGCATTATGCGTTAGATGAGCCTGAGCTTCAGCATATTTTGGCCAATGTGCCGGGCAATAAAAAAGCGCAGATTACCCGTTTTAAAGGCTTGGGTGAAATGAGTGCAGAGCAGTTACGTGAGACGACCATGAACCGTGATACTCGGCGTTTAGTTCAGCTAGATATGGATGACATGGTGTTGACTAATAGCGTGATGGATATGCTGTTGGCTAAAAAACGTGCTGCTGATCGCAAGGTTTGGCTTGAGAATAAAGGCAATTTGGCTGACATATCCTAATGGGCTCGATGGATATGTCCATCAATAGCTATATATTTATATAAGTTTATAAACCGGTAAGCTGGCAAGCAATAAAAGCCTATAAAATTCAATTTAGTTGTATAAGCTTAATGTTATTATGTAGGTATCTTTTATTATGTGGTGCCGTCATGACATCAAAGTTATTTAATCGCTCAAAAGCTGCTGCTTCTCAGTCTGTAAACTCTAAAATATTGCCCAAGCTTAGTAGAAAGCAGCTGGGTATTTTAGTTCCGAAACGCGGTAATAAAATTGCGCCAGTGATTGCCTCAGCTATGCTAAAAGCTGCGGGTTGGCGTACGGTTGGAGAGATTCCAAATATTTCACAAGCTGTAGTTTTAGCGCTGCCGCATACTTCGAATATCGACGGGGTTTATGCGATACCCAGTTTATTTGCCCTAGATTTGAAAATCAGTATTATGGGTAAGCATACGTTATTTAAAGTGCCCGTATTTGCTCAGCTATTAAGCTGGATAGGGGTGATTCCCATTGATCGTAGTGATAAAGGCTCAGTGCTGCAAGCAAGTATTGATAAGTTCAAAACAGGTAAGCCACTATTTTTGGGTTTAGCACCAGAAGGCACTCGTCAATATACTGAAACTTGGAAATCAGGTTTCTATTATTTAGCAGTGGGCGCTGGTGTACCTATTTTGCCGGTAGCGATGGATTACAAAACCAAAGAAATACGCTTTATGTCGTTAGTTTATCCTAGTGGTGATATCGAAGCGGATTTACCAAAAATTTATGCTCAGTATAAAGGGGTGATACCAAGACATCCCGAGCGCTTATCTCAACCATTACAAGATATCAATCATTCAGCTGAATAAAGTTTTTAAATGAGTTATGAGTATCTGTATTATATTAAGACCCCCTGACTGATTAATGTCAGGGGGTCTTTTGTTTGCGGTGATGAGTTTTAAGAATGGCTAAAAAACTAAGCATTGAGTTAGCTGTTGAACGTACTCACCCCACCATCGACAGGTAAATTCATACCAGTAATGATGGCAGCGTCATCACTGGCTAAAAACATCACAGCGGCGGTTACATCAAACGGTGTCGCTGTCTTCCCTAGTGGAGAGTGGGTAATAAATGGATTTGGACTGATATCCGTTGCCACCAATCCAGCAGATACGGCATTAATACGTACATTATTTGGTATATTCTCTAATGCCAGCTTCTTTGTAACATCAGTCAAATTCTTTTGTCTAGCTTTATAGGTCTCTATATTCCAGTCTGCTGATATCTCCGTTAGCGTTGACACATTAACGATATTGCCTTGTGTTTTTATCAGTTCTGGAATAACTGACTGATGAATGCCAACCGCAGTATCTATATTGACCATCACATCAATATGTTTATATTTATCGCGTACATGCTCTATTAATCTTGCCGTTTGGGTCAGATCATTAATATCACTGGTTACGGTAAGGTGGTTACCTGTATTGATCCATGTATGATCCTGTGGCAGCTCCTCGTAGATGTATTCTAAAATATCGTTATTAATACCAACGATTATACAGTTCGCCCCTTCTTGTGCAAATCTAAGCGCCGTTGCACGACCAATATCAGAATCTGCACCTGTTATAATGACAGTTTTTTCTTTAAAGCGCTTCATAACGTTCAATCCTTTTTATTATATGATGGTCATTAAATAATTTTAATAAATGACTCTAAAAAATGTAATCAAAGGCAGCCCATAAGCGATAAGTTTGACTGCAAATCATGCTACTTTGCTATTATCATAACAACTCATTGCCCTGAAAGCGACTGCATTTAATAAGGCTTATTTTGTTAAGTTTTTCGTTGGTAGCCTGTCGTTATAGCAAAAACATTTGCGAATATTCAACATGCTCTAGTGTTATGCTCATCAATAGCAACTTACCATACAACGCGTCCATTCGATAATAAAAGGTTAACACTGTGTCTGACTCATCTATTACCCTATCTGATAATGATTGTCTTGTTAATGAGTTGACCTGCTATTTGCAGAAAGAGGCTGTAGATATTGCTTTGACCAATATGCAGCATCTTGAGCATAAATATGACGCGTATTACCGTGCTCAGCAGTATCACTATCAATTGCCACTGGGTAACCTATCATTACTTGAGCTCATATTGTATTTGCCTGCTAAAAGTAGTCTGGTCGATATTGAAGCTGCGCGTGTGGCGGTAGTAAAGGCCGCGCTCATATGGCACAAGACATATCTCACTCAGTATAAAAATAACGCCAACATGAGCCATAATGTTTTAGTTTTTGATATTCAGCTCACCGATAAAGCTGAAGAAATCAATAAAATTAAGATAAATAACCAGCAACGACAACTTCTAAAACGGCTCACTCATGGTTTTGGTGTCCGCTATTTTATGGAAGATTTGGTTGTGGATATGAGCGACAGTATGCAGCAGCTACAAGTTTTTAGCTGGCATGACTGGCAGGCGATATTAGTAAGCCTACAAGCACCATGCGAGTTATGGCGATTTTTGCATTATCGTTTAGGGCAATTACAGTCTTCAGCCAGTAATCATGTCATTAGCTTTGAATCAGAAGCAGATCTAGTCACTCAGTTTTTACATAGCCCGACTTTATTTACGGATGCTATCGCAGTAGATAATGCACTCATCAAGTACGAGGTGCAAGATGAGCCCAATCCTGCATTAGTCGCTATGACACTTGCCTACAAAAACAAAAGCACGACTGCGCAGATGTATCATCAGCATATGGTGCAAGCGGCAGCTCTGTGGTCGCAGCTAAGCACCCAAATGATAGAGATGCTCGATGAAGAAGTACTAGACAATGCTGATAAAGAGACACTAGGAATAAAACGCTGTTATTGGCAACAGCAGCTATTGGACGAGTCTTTATTTTCGCGCCATGAGCTGGTTCGAACTCTATATAGGCATCCTAAACAAGCACATGGTCTGCAAAAAGAAGGTTATGTCGTCCATCAGCACTCTTATGAGAGCTTGGGACGGCATTATGTATTGATCTTCTATGGGCAAGATGTTGAGAGCCAGCACAGTAAACAGGCTATTCAGCCAAACTTAGCAAAGATTGCACAGGATGTTGCGAGCCGCCTGCCAATAACCGAGCTGCATCATGTAATTGTGTTGGGCATTGATTTTATTGACGAGTCTAATGACACCTTTATTGATATCGATTTATGGATTCAACCGGTTGATCCGATGACCCAGCGTGAGCGGCAGCTGACCAAGCAACTACAGCGCTTAAACCAACAGCATAAAAAGCAAACGAAAAATAACTTATGAGCAAGTAACAATGAGTCAGTGCGAATGCAATTAAATTTGAATATACCTGCACGGAAGACCAAGTCCTGAGTATGATTTTGTAGCGATGTTTTCATAGAAACTAAATTTACGCCATAAAAAAAGACAGCCTAGGCTGTCTTTTTTTCAAATTAAATCGTTAACGATGACTTATTTTAAGTCGTTATTATCAATATCAGTAAAGCCTTTATTACTTGGCGCTAGATTTGAACCAGTGTCGATATCGTCATCACTTGTTTCAACATGAGTGATATCTACATGACCCGTACTAAGATTGTTGGTATCGACAGTGCTAGTAGGGAAGTCACTAGTCATTGTACCTGAAGCAGCAGGAGTGTTCTCTCGAACTGAGTCAGCAACTTTTTCTTGTGTACTTGAGCTAGTATGAAGAGCAGATTTCGCTTTAGCTTCTTCACGTTCTTTGTCCATTTTATCCTGCATTTTACGTAGGAAACGGGCAGCGGCTTCTTGACCACCAAGACCAAATGAAAGGGCAAAGGCTACTGCTACGGCACCTAGTGTTAGACCAAAGGCTAGGTTAACGATAGAATCAGCAATACCCATCGCTTTTAGACCCATGGCAAGTACTAAACCCATGATTAGTACACGGACGATGTTTGCTAAGAATTGTGAGCCTTGCTCAGAACGCTCAACGACACCTGCAATGATATTGGCAAGCCAGAAGCCAATAAATAGGATAATTGCGCCCAAGATAATGTTGGCACCAAACGCAATAAACATGGCGATAATGGCTGAGATAGGCTCAAAACCTAGTAAGTCAGCGGCGGCAATTGAGGCAAATAACATTGCAAAGAAGATAATCGCATAACCAACAAGGTCAGAGACTCTCTTGTCGCCCATCGTTTCTTGTAAACCAACTTTCGCAGGCAATTGGTTAATCTCAGTGTTTTCGATCAAACCTTTGATGATATTGGCAACCATGCGTACCACATAGAAGGTCACGACTAAAATTGCAACTGCCATAAAGATGTTTGGCAATGCTTCCATGATTTTGTTCAGCATGTTTGTCGCAGGACGAGCAATCACTTCAATTTTTAATGCATTTAATGCAGCAATAATAGTTGGAATGATCACTACTAAAAATGCCAATGAACCAGCGATATTAGGTAAGCTATTTTTTTCGCTTAAACCTGCTTTTGTAGCCAATTCTTGAACATTAAAAGTAGAAACAAGATTAGTCACAATGCCGCGTACCACTTTGGCAATGATATAACCGACGACAAAGACAACACCTGCAATGAGGATGTTAGGAATAAAGCTAAAGATTTTATCAACCATGTTAGTCAATGGAGCAAATAAACCATCAAGCTCTAATTTCCCCAATACCATCGTTAAAACAACCAACAAGATGAACCAATAAACCATATCGGCAATCGTGCTACTCATCGGTTTTACACCTGCTTGAGCACTTAAACGCTCATCCATTGACGTTTTCGCCAATGCCGCGTTGATAGCTGTGCGTGCAACAGTAGCCAAGACCCAACCAATAATACCCACAGCGATAGCGCCGATAAGATTAGGGATAAATGCTAGGACTTGATTGACCATATTTGCAAACGGTGTCGAGATTGAGTTCAAATTCAATTGATTCAGCGCCCCAGAAATCGCGATGATAAAGATGAACCAAAATACAATCTTAGAGATAATACCTTCTAAATCGTAGGTCTTACCCGTTGAAGAGTTCATGCGTTGGTTCAGATTGACTCTAGATAATACATTACGAACCAGTGCTGCGATACCCAGTGCCACTAGCCAACCAATAATAAATATTAAAATAGCACCAATAATAGAGCCGATAGGCCCACCAAGATAACCGTTAAAAGATGTGTACATTGGATTCATCTTATCCTCCTTTAATCATCATACGAAAGCCACTCAACAATATCATCAGTACAGCTAGTGTTGAGCGAAACCAATACATAGATGGTTATAATTAATAGTATTTTTAAAATAAGTTATGCGGTGATATTATAATTTTTGATTAGGTAACCTTATCAAAAAACCTTATCAAAAAACGTTGGTTTCCCTCGTGTTGATTACCTTACTGCCAATGTTAATCATCCATGATAAAGACGTACACTCGGTTACTTATCACCTTAACTAATTTAGCTTAGCTGATGTATTAGTGGATTTAAAGATAGAAAGCTTAACGTGTTACTGTATTTGTGTGATAACTTGTTATTATGATGAGAAATATTAACATAGACTGTACATTCGCCCGATAATTTGACGGCAAACATGGTTCCTAAAACTAAGATTTGTTATTATAGGAACATGTGACATCTCGCCACTATCCTTACAATTTGAGAGTACTTTATGAAAAAAATCACTACTTTAAGCATTGGTGCACTTGCTAGTGCTATGTTGTTGGTAACAGGCTGTAGCACAAATAACGGTAACCAAGAGACCGCTGCTAAAAGCGTTTCAATCACCGAGCAAAGCTCAGCAAATGAAAAAGTAGGTTATAGCTTAGGCTTCATGATGGCTGAAGGTAACAAAGAAGCGGTCGGTGACCTGAATCTTGATACCTTTGAAAAAGGCTTCCGTGATGGTTATGAAGGCAATGAATCAGCATTGACCCAAGAACAAATGCAGGAAGTATTAACGACTTATCAAAAAGAGCAAGAAGAAAAGTTCGTTAAAGACATGGAAACAAAAGCTGGAGAAAACAAAACCAAAGGCGCTGCATTCTTAGCAGAAAACGCTAAAAAAGAAGGCGTCAAAGAAACGGCTTCTGGCTTACAGTACAAAGTTATCACCGCAGGTACGGGTAAATCACCAAAAGCGACTGACGTGGTTGAAGTAAACTACGAAGGTAAGTTAATCGATGGTACGGTATTTGATAGCTCTTATGAGCGCGGTGAGCCAATTGAGTTCCCGTTGAACCAAGTCATCGCTGGCTGGACAGAAGGTCTACAGCTGATGAAAGAGGGCGGCAAATATGAGTTTTATATCCCATCAGATATTGCTTATGGCGAAGCGGGTAACGCAGGTATCGAGCCTAACAGCACGCTTATCTTTACGGTTGAGCTGTTAAAAGTAAAATAATACTTAGTACGCACCCTAGTTAACAGTGTTAAAAAATAAAATCATAAAAAAGCCCTCATAATATTATGAGGGCTTTTTTATGACTAGAGATTGAGCATCTAAAGAGTTTTTTGAAAGACTTTAGAATTACGACCATTATGGTATTTTTCTTGACGCGATGCAGGTAACGCGCTGGCCTCGACTTCGGCAAAGCCTTGCTCGACGAACCAATGTGCCGTCCGTGTCGTTAACACAAACAACTTGTGCAGACCATGACTGCGCGCTTGTTGCTCTAAAAATGCCAGTAAGTCTGCACCGCGACTACCGCTACGATAATCGGGATGTACGGCGACACAGGCAACTTCTGCTGATTCTGCATCCAATGGATATAGCGCCGCGCAGCCCAAAATCATACCATCACGCTCGATGACACTATAATTATCAATCTCTTGCTCTAAGCGTTCGCGTGAGCGGCTGACTAATATGCCTTGCTCTTCTAGCGGTGATAATAGCTCAATCAGTCCGACCACATCGTCAATATTGGCACGACGAATCTCTTCGTAAGGGTCATGGCTGATAAGAGTGCCAGAGCCATCACGAGTAAATAACTCTTCTAATAAGGCACCGTCTTTGGCGTACGAGATAATATGGGTGCGATGGACGCCTTGGCGGCAAGCCAAACTGGCGCAATTTAAGAAATAATTGATCTCGCAATTTAAATCACGATCACGTAAGAAGCGATCGACTTCATTAGGAATCATCTCCCTTAGTAAGCGATCATCGTCATTGATGCCTGCTTCTTCGCCCAAGAAGATAAGCTTATCAGCACCCAGTGCCACAGCCGCACTGAGCGCCACGTCTTCAGCCAACAAATTAAAGACTTCACCAGTCGCTGAATAACCCATTGAGCCTAAAATCACAATATGGTCGTGTAGCAGGTTGTTTTTGATGGCTTCAACATCGATAGAGCGCACTTCGCCAGTCATTTGGTAATCGATACCATCACGAATACCGTAAGGACGTGCGGTCACAAAATTGCCTGAAATGGCATCGATGCGTGAACCATACATAGGTGAATTGGCCAGTCCCATCGACAGCTGTGCTTCGAGTTGCAGGCGAATAGCGCCTACCGCTTGTAAAATAGCAGGCATCGCCACGCGCGGTGTAATTCGAATGTCTTGATGCAGTGGGGAGGTAATGTCAGCATCTTTTAAGTTCTTTTCGATTTGCGGTCGCGCTCCATGTACCAATACCAGCTTGATACCTAAGCTATGCAGTAGCGCAAAATCATGAATAAGGGTGCTGAAATTTGGATGATTGACCGCCTCACCACCAAACATAATCACGAACGTTTTGCCGCGATGGGTATTGATGTAGGGGGCAGAGTTACGGAACCAATGGACATATTCAGGGTTAATTTGGGGCATGGCGCTAGTAGTCATAATAAGGGCAATAGTAGTGAGAATAAGAAAAGGGGCGTAGCAAAAAATGCCTATCGCTAAAGAATTACCATAGCAAAAAACGCCGTTATGAGCTATCTTTTATTTCAGTAGTATCAATCAATTTTTATCACTGATCGATGATATACACAACCTCAACACGGGGTTAGTGTACGTACAAACACTTTTTGCTATGCTAAACGCTATTGCTTTACAGGCGATGAACGAAGATAATCAATAAAAATAAAAACTTTATACGCTAAGATTACCAGCTATGACAAGATAGACACCAGCAGCATAGACGTATGCAGCGCTTGCCATTAGCTGTCACTACAATCAGCAGCGATACTAGGTCTGCCAGTACTATAACAGTCGACCATTTATAGTGAGTTATGTTTCTTATAGCATGTTTCTTATAAGTGGGTATGTTCCGTCTAAATTGTGCTGCCTGTAAAAGATTCAATATACACCAAAAGTCATTCAATTTTTACCAGCTGCGTTTTACCGACATATTAACCAGGGATAATGAAAACCATGAAAAAAAGTAACCAATTTGCTAGCCCATTTAGTGCTTGGAGCGGACATCGCTTATTCCACGTTGTGGCTGGTACGCTCATCGGTGCGATGGTAGTGACGCAAGCCTCGGCAATGCTACCGACGCCAGAACAAGCCGTCGATAGTTCGGCAGCTGTACAGACCAATGCTACTAAAAGCAGCAACTCGAGTGCACAAGCCGTCAATAGTAAAATTACCGCGTCATTGATTAGCGTTGATGCAAACGGTCAAGAGGTTTTGGCTCCGGTGAATGCTAGTACGCGCCTGCAATCAGGTAATGTCTTGGAGTACCAAGGTTATTTTACCAATACCAATGCAGATCGCGTCCGTAAAATGACTGTGACGATGAGTATCCCTGAGCAGGTAGAGTTATTGCGTACAGTATCACCTGAGTTTCCATACGGCAGTGCGGACGGCCATACTTTTGCCCGTATGCCATTACGTGGAAAAGTGGATAACCAACTACAAGAAATTCCATTAAAGTATTATAAAGCGGTACGCTGGGATTTAGAGGGTGTTGGTCTTAATGACACCGTAGTGGTTAAATACCGTGCACGTGTGAAATAAGCCAGTCATTTAATATTAAGTATTTTATAAGTGTGATTTATTTAATATCGGCTTAATATTCGTTTAATCATAAAAAGCATCACGGCTCGTTGCTGTGGTGCTTTTTTATGGATTGTTAACAAGAAATTTTGGTACGCCGTTGCAAGGCGCTTAAAGCGTCGCGTATTTCTGGTTAGATTTTTCTTTGATTAATTGCTTGATGGCAGCCATCTGTGCGGTAGTGGCTTGCGAGCCTGCAGCGATGAGAGCACGGCGCTGGCTGGTATCTAGTGAGCTGATATGACTGACCGCAGGCGTAATCAGCACATCAGCACGATCTCGTTCACGCTGCATCGATGAGGCACGATTGGTGCTTGGCGGAGCTACAACATTACTCTCCAAAAATCCCCAAAAATTGCTTAATCCGTTGAGGTTTAATTTTTTATCAAGTGTAGACACACCGCTAGTATTATTAATACCAGTATCTGTCACATCAACGGCAATAACAATATCAGCGCCTAAATCACGGGCACTATCGACAGGTACTAGACTGACCACGCCACCATCGATATATTTTTTACCGACCTTTTCGGGGATACGCGGTGCAATAAAAATATTCGGTACGCTACAGGACGCTTGAACGGCAAGCCCTGCATCACCAGTGGTAAAAATGGCTTTTTTCAAAGTATGCTTCTCCGCCGCGACTGCTGCAAAGCGGATAGGGAAATCCTCTATTACTCGTCCATCGACTTTATCGTTGATAAAGTTCTTGAGTTTGATACCCTCGATGACACCTTGGTTGGATAAGACAAAATCTGTCAATTCGCTATCTGTAGTGGTCAGTGCCAGTTGCTCAAGTTGTACTGGTGTGTAACCGCTCGCATATAGGCTACCAACCAAGCTACCGACGCTGGTGCCAACGATGAGCGTGGGCTTAATACCATTTGCTTCTAGTGCTTTAATCACCCCAACATGGGCGAAGCCTTTGGCACCGCCGCCGCCCAAGACTAACGCCACATTAAGTGGCGCTATTTTTGGTGTTTCAGGTAACGGCTGCGCTGGCGTTAGAGAGCTACAAGCGCTAATAGATAATCCGAGTACGGCAATTAAGCTGGTGCATAGCACTCTCATACTATGTCGCACTCTTAGACTATTAAGAGGTTGTCGGTACTGGGCAGGAGCGAACATAAAAACACCTTATAAAATGACGATAATACGGAAAATAAGACATCAGTTATTGATATGATACAAATGAGCCGTTTGACTTTCAGGCTTTTTGACGCAGTATTACTAAATAGCTGAGCATAAGCAATTGTATTGTCAGCTATAATGAAATGAGTCGGTGTTTTGATGTGTCCTGTTGATGACAGCTGTTTTATAAAAACTGTCATCATATACGGTATATTGAAAATACTTGAATGAGTATATGAAAACTAAAAATAATATCGTTAGGATCTTTGATGTCAGTATCAGTGAACGCTTCTTTAACTAGCCCAACAGAGCACTTTGGGTCTGAGCTGCCACTCTCAGCGCTAGATATGCCAGTGACGGCGCTGGCGGGTGTGGGATTAAAAGTCGCAGAACAGTTGGCACAATTGAATATTAAACGAATATTTGATTTATTGCTGCATCTGCCACGTGATTATGAAGATCGTAGCCGACTGCTGTCTATAGCAGAGGTGGGGCACGGGCAGTCTGCGTTAATTACTGGGCGTGTGGTACACGTTGACACCAAGCGCAGCGGTATGACGGTCGTGGTAGATGATGATACGGGCACCATATCGCTACGGTTTTTTAAGGTTTATCGTGGCCTTGCACAAACCATGAGCTTAGGGACACAGCTGCAATTATTTGGCGAAGTCAAAGTGAGCCGTTATGGTAAGCAAATCCACCATCCTGAACATCAAATTATCAGTAGTAATGAGACGGTAGTAAATACCGGTTTGCAGCCCATTTATCCAAGTGTTAATGGTTTACATCAAAATAAGCTGCGCACCTTAATTAAGCTGGCATTACAGACGGTTCGTAGTGAAGGCTTACCAATGACGCTGTTTACTCCTACAGATTTTGCAGTCGTGGCTGACTTGCCATTAGCGCCTTTTGAACCGACGAAGACAGTAATAACAGAGGCAGAGTATCCAGAAGATATATTCTCGACACTGGCGCGTAGTGTGCCAGATAATACGACTGGTCATAGCGTTAGTAGTGTCAATAAAGCCAATGTCTATGATGCCAATAATAATACAAACAGTGATATCCATACAGTCGCTACTAGAACAGTTAATAACAACGTCTATAATCTGACGATATTTGAAGCCTTAGTATTACTGCATACGCCGCCGACTTATACTGACGCAGGACGACAATATCAGCTACTCACCCAGTTAAGTGCCCGTACTCATGCAGCATGCCAGCGTTTAATTATTGAAGAATTAACCGCCCATCAGCTCAGCTTGTTATATCGTCGTCAGCAACTGCATCAGCATAAAGCACCCAAATGTGCCACTCAAAGTCCATTGGCTGATAAGTTGTTTGCCGCATTGCCATTTGATTTAACGGGTGCACAGCAACGAGTCATGAAAGATATTACGGCTGATATGGCAACGTCCATCCCAATGCTGCGGTTGGTGCAAGGTGATGTTGGCGCGGGCAAGACTCTGATCGCAGCGGGTGCGGCGGGTTATGCGCTTGATAGTGGCTGGCAAGTGGCGGTAATGGCACCCACAGAAATTTTAGCAGAGCAGCATTTGTTTAACTTTAAGCAATGGTTTGAGCCGTTAGGTATCGGTGTCGGCTGGCTTGCTGGGAAACAAACGGCAAAGCAGCGCCGCGAAGCGTTGGAAGCAGTCGCAGAAAACGCGGTGCAAGTGGTCGTCGGGACTCATGCATTATTTCAAGAGCAGGTGCAGTTTGCCAAATTGGGCTTAGTTATTATCGATGAACAGCATCGCTTTGGTGTTGAGCAGCGTATGGCACTAACCAATAAAGGGGTGGCCAATAGCACGCCGCATCAGCTGATTATGACCGCTACCCCGATTCCGCGCACGCTCGCAATGAGCGTTTACGGTGATATGGATACCTCGATTATCGATGAATTGCCACCGGGGCGTACGCCAATTACTACGGTGACCATTGACCGTAATCGACGCGATGAGGTGATCGAACGTATTGCGGTTAATTGTGAAGCGGGTAGACAAGCGTACTGGGTTTGCTCGTTGGTCGAAGCGTCTAGTGTGCTGGATGCGCAAGCTGCTGAAGCCACTTATGAGGACTTAAATGAGCGCTTGAATATTCGCATTGGTCTTGTCCATGGCAAGATGAAATCCGTTGACAAACAAGCCATCATGCAAGAATTTAAAGCTGGCAATTTGGACTTGTTGATTGCCACAACGGTCATTGAAGTCGGGGTCGATGTCCCTAATGCGTCGTTAATGGTTATCGAAAATGCCGAAAGATTAGGTCTATCGCAATTACATCAGCTGCGCGGGCGAGTCGGGCGTGGCTCAACCAAAAGCTATTGCGTACTGTTATACCAAAAGCCATTATCAGAGACAGGTACAGAGCGCTTAAAGGTCCTGCGTGATAGCACTGATGGTTTTGTCATTGCCCAAAAAGATTTGGAATTGCGTGGTCCCGGTGAGTTATTAGGCAAACGTCAAACGGGTAACGTCGGTTATTATTTGGCTGATCTGATACGTGACGAGCAGCTGTTTGCCATTGCTCAGCGTTTAGCCAAACATTTAATTGCAGATCCTACGCGCAAGGCAGATGTCAGCCAACTGATTCACCGCTGGATGCCTGAGGCAAGTCGTTATACCAATGCCTAAGGCGTGTCCTCAATTCAATCGATTATCGTCTAAATGGGCTGAAAATGGCTAAATTAATGGTAAAAAAGAGGACAGCCAACGCTATCCTCTTCTGTTTTTTGACGTAGAGCCATCATCTGGAAACAAAGCTATTTGGCTTTTTTCGACTTTTTCAATGACTTCTTAAGATCTTTGAGGTCTTTCTTTTTCTGCTTAATTTTTGCTTTGGTATCTTTAATTTCTTGTTTAAGCTTCTTTACGTCTGATTTATTAGCCATGATGGATTTCTTTATTAGTAGAGTTATCTTAATAATGACAAATTACCCCATAAATACAAGTCTAAACTGTAGGGCGTATGTATCATTAATTTTTACGAGTGATTGTTCCAACTATAATGGTCGTATCTTAATGCATTCAATATGACAGCATATTTGGTCATTTTTTCATTGGCTGAATAAGTTTTAAGCAAGGGATTTTGTGTGAAGAAGACTTATGCAATGAACTAGGAATACGCTGTCTTTTGTCTTTACTTATCGTTCACCTGATAATCTTTGCTACTAATACCTTTATTAAGTTCAATGTCTTACTATATCTTGATTGTTATGTCTTGATTACTATCAACACTTGACTATGTAGATACTTAACACAATTGACCCAATGACGAGATAGTCTACAATGATAAAAGACTATTTTGACAAGCTCTGCCTGCATCATTTTGTTTCCCTTATATCTTTTACGGCGTTAGTACCGTGCTTATTTATAGAGACCGACTATGAGTGATTTTGAACACCCTAATAATAAGCAAGCACTGACTAGCGAGCAAGAAACCAACATTGAACCACCTCAACCATCTGAGCTACCACCGTATCGCCAGTCTGATACATTGTCTAAAAAAACCGCTTCAAAATTACCATTATGGTTGTTACCCGTATTGGCAGCCGTGCTTATCATTGGTGTGCTACTTGGAAAGTATTGGGGCGGAAGTGATAAAGCCGCGACCGATGAATCGCCAGTTTCTAGTCGTACTTCAAGTGATGGTGCCACTGCAAGCGCTACAAGTACTGAGCAGGCGGTGTTATCAGTAGAGACGGTTAGCCCAAGCCAAGATGATATTGGTAACACACTCAGTGCTGATGGCACCATTGATGCCAAAGATACGGCGAATGTCAGTGCTAAAGTCAATGGCGTGGCTATCGAACGTATATTGGTCGAAGAAGGTGATCGCGTCAAAGCGGGTCAAGTATTGGCGATATTTGATACCGATGCTATGGAGCAGCAAGTCTTGCAAGCAGAGGCAGATGTTGCCGAAGCAGAAGCGACGCTTGCCAATGCCAGCGCTGATGCTGCTCGTGTATTGCCATTGATAGATATTGATGCCATTAGTAAACAAGAAGCCGATCGCTATCGCACTGCAAAACTTCAAGCACAGGCTGCGCTACAAGCCTCCAAAGCGCGTCTGAGCACTCAGCGCTTGAGTGTAGATAATGCAACAGTGGTCGCACCAGTCAGCGGTGTCATCAGCGAGAAAATGGCGGAGGTCGGTATGGTTGCTGGTGGCGAGCCATTATTTACTATCATTAAAGGTGGTATTTTGGAATGGCGTGCAGATATTGATCCCAAGCTTGTCGGTGAAGTCAGTGTCGGAACACCAGTACGGGTGAGCTTACCAGATGGTGATACGGTAATGGGGAAAGTGAGCCGCATAGCACCAACGGCGGACAACAACCGGCAGATTACCATCTATGCGAGCTTGGCAGCCAATGCAAAAGTACGCGCGGGTATGTATCAAACGGGTGAGTTCCTATTAGGCAGTGCCAGTACGCAAACGGTGCCCAATAGCGCTATCGTCAGCAACGATGGCTATGATTATGTGATGCTAGTAACCAATGTGACGACTCAAAATGGTCAGACCATGGGTCGTATCAAGCAACAACGAGTGACATTGGGCGAGCGACTTGGCGAAAACGTGGCAGTGCTAGAGCCATTGCCTAGTGACAGTCAAATTGTCAAACAAGGCGGCAGCTTTTTAAATGATGGAGATTTGGTGCGTATCGTTGATGGTGTTAGCCAAACGAGTACAGCAGCGCAGGCACAACCATGAGTTTAAATGTTTCTGCTTACTCGATAAAAAATCCTTTAGTTGCCATTTTGCTATTCATACTACTGACGTTAGGCGGTATTTATGGCTTTATGAAAATGAAGGTGCAGCAGTTTCCTGATATTGACTTACCTGCAGTCGTGGTCACGGTGACTTTACCGGGTGCCGCGCCATCACAGCTCGAAAACGACATCGCAAAAAAGATAGAAAACAAGCTCACCAGTATTGAGGGTATCAAGCATATTCGCACCACGTTACAAACGGGTGCTGCCACCATGGTCACAGAGTTTGTGTTAGAAAAGGATATTCAAGAAGCGGTCGATGATGTGCGCTCGGCAGTAGGCGAGGTACGCGGCGATTTGCCTGCCGCTGCCAATGACCCTATTATTACTAAAGTTTCAACCGCAGGATTCCCCGTTGTCACTTATTCTGTGGCTGCTGAAAACATGAATGTGGAAGACTTGTCTTGGTTCGTCGATGATACGGTCACCAAGCTTCTTTCTGATATACCGGGTGTCAGTACGGTAAGCCGTATTGGTGGTTTGCAGCGTGAAATTACCGTCGCAGCTGACCCGATTACCTTGAGTGGTCTTAAGCTCTCTATCACACAACTATCCAATCAAATCACGGGTATTCAGCAGGACAGCTCTGGTGGTGAAGCAGAAGTGGGCAAAACCACCCAGACGATTCGTGTCCTTGGTGCGGTGGAGCGGGCAAGTGAGCTCAATGATTTACAAGTGGCAATCCCAGCAGGCGGCACGCAAGCGCTTGGACGTATGGCACAAATCACAGATGGCGCGGCTGACCCAAGCTCTATTGCTAAGCTTGACGGGCAAACGGTAGTGGCATTTAACATCACCCGCTCGCGTGGTGCCAGTGAAGTCGAGGTCATGGAGCTGGTTGATGCAGAGCTTGCCAAGCTGTCAGCCGATGTAGGTAATATCACGATTGAAAAGGTCTATGATCGGGCAACGCCCATCGCTGAAGATTATCAAGCTTCTTTACGGATGCTGATCGAAGGTGGTCTGTTAGCAGTCGTCGTCGTATTCTTATTTTTGCGCAATATTCGGGCGACGATAGTTGCTGCTGTCGCCTTGCCATTATCAGTGATTCCCACCTTTTTAGGTATGTACTTATTTGGCTTTAGCCTCAATATTATATCTTTGTTGGCATTATCGTTAGTGATCGGTGTATTGGTCGATGATGCGATTGTCGAGGTCGAAAATATCATACGGCATTTACGCATGGGCAAGACACCGTATGAAGCAGCGATGGAAGCGGCTGACGAGATTGGCTTGGCAGTAGTCGCCACCACATTTACTTTGATTGCCGTGTTTTTACCCACCGCCTTTATGGGCGGTATCGTTGGACAGTTTTTCCGTCAGTTTGGCTGGACGGCTGCATTATCGATTTTTGCGTCTTTGATGGTCGCGCGTCTTATCACACCGATGATGGCAGCGTATATATTGCGACCAGAGAAAAAACACGTTGAGAAGCAAAGCGCGCTGATGGGTTGGTATCTCAAAATAGTGGCATGGACACTGCATCATCGCTGGCTGACGATGGGTGCAACTTTAGTGTTATTCGTGGCATCACTGATGCTTGTCAAATTACTACCAACGTCGTTTATTCCTGATAATGACATTGACCAAACTCGTGTGGCGATTGAGTTGACACCTGACGTTGCACTGGAAGACACAGAGCGCGTTGCTGCGCTGGCAAGTGAACGTATTTTAGCAATGTCTGAAGTCACCAATATTTTTACCTCAGTCGGTGAGGCTCAGGCTAGCATGGACTCAAACTCTAGTGGTGGCAAAGCCGAAAATATAGCAGGTCTAGATATCGTGCTAGCACCGCGTGCAGAGCGCGGCTCTAAGCAAGAGATTGAACGTCAAATAAGTAGTTTGTTGGCAGAAGTCCCAGGTGCGCGCTTTACCGTTGGTTTGTCGAGTGGTGGAGAGAGTGGTTACAACTTCTCTATGACCAGCACCAATCCGCAATTGCTTGAACAAACCGCTCAGCAAATCATGTCAGAGATTCGAGGGCTGCCCAGTGCTGGCTCCGTGACCAGTGACCGCAGTTTGCCGCGTCAAGAGTTAACGGTGACACCAGACAGACTGGCGATGGCGGATAAAGGGGTGACCACGCAAGACATCGCTACGACGTTACGAGTGGCGACGGTGGGTGACTATGAGCAGCGTTTATCCAAGCTCAATTTGGATACGCGGCAGATTCCTATCGTCATTCGTCTACCAGATGTTGCCAAACAAAATGTCAGTCAATTAGAAGGTCTATATGTACCGAGCTCGTTACCCGCAGGACAGGGTGTACGTGTGGGTGAAGTCGCGTCATTGGACTTTGGCACTGGGCCTGCGCAGATTAGCAGGCTCGATCGGGAACGCGCCATCAGTATCACGGTGCAACCTGCGAGTGGCGAGCTTGGAGATTTGGTACAAGCGGTTAAATCAGTACCTGCCATGCAACAACTACCGCCTTCCATTACCATTATTGACCAAGGTCAAGCAGAAAACATGGCTGAGCTATTCAGCGGTTTTGTGATTGCGATGTCGGTCGGTGTGGTTTGTATTTTAGGCGTACTTATTCTATTGTTTGGGCGTATATTGCAGCCTTTTACCATTTTGATGGCATTGCCTTTATCGATAGGCGGCGCTTTTGTGGGCTTGGTTATTACCAATAGCAGTCTTTCTATGCCATCGATGATCGGCTTTATTATGCTAATGGGTATTGCTACCAAAAATTCTATCTTACTGGTCGATTATGCACTGATTGCACAGCGTCGAGGTTTGGCGCGTTTTGAGGCTATTATCGATGCTTGCCGCAAGCGGGCGCGTCCTATTATTATGACCACCATTGCGATGGGCGCGGGGATGTTGCCCTTAGTCTTCGGTTGGGGTGATGCTGATCCAACCTTCCGTCGTCCGATGGCCGCTGCGGTATTGGGTGGTCTGGTGACTTCGACGTTATTAAGCCTTGTGGTAATTCCCGTGGTTTATACTTTGATGGATGATTTGTCAGGATGGTTTGCTAAATGGCTCGTACCTAGTGGCAAAGAGCAGACAACGACAGATAGTAAAGTATGATTTAAAGGATTTATTTGATCATACTTATCACATAGCGTTAGCAGTGATAATGCTATGTCTAAAATAGACAAGCCTATATTTATTGATTAAGTATGGGCTTGTTGTCATTATATAAGAGAGTAATTATAAGAGCACAATCACAAAGGATGTGATTGCTCTATCATTTATCCAGCAAAGGAATGTTACTATGAATCAAATGTCCCTCTCGACAGTCATACTGTCCTCGCGGAAGCCGCTACTAGCCTTATTCCTAAGCATGTTAGGTATCGCCAGCAGTCAGGCGATGACTTACGATATTGATCCCACTCATACCAATGTACGCTTTGCTATTGACCATTTTAATACCTCTACCAACACAGGTGGCTTTTATAATATCACTGGGCAGCTAGATTATGATCCAGCGGCTAAGACCGGTAATATCTCGCTAGTAATTCCTCTGAATAGCCTAAATACAGGCAATACAGCATTTGATATTACGTTAAAAAGCGCAGATTTTTTCGATATTGAGCAGTTTCCACTGGCGCAATTTGATTCTACCAAATGGTATTTTACGACTGATGGTAGTGGCTCAAATGTCAGCAAGGTTGATGGTATGTTGACACTACATGGCAAGACTAACCCCATTACGCTGACGGCTACCAAGTTTAATTGCTATCTAAACCCAATATTGAAAAAGCCAGTTTGCGGTGGGGATTTCACAACGACCATTGATCGAACGAAATGGGGCATCAGTAAATATACATTATTAGGTATTACTGAAAAAGTTCAGCTAAATATTCAGATTGAAGCTGCAAAGCGCTAACACAATCAATAGAAAGTAATTTTCTATTTATATTATCAAAAAAAAGGGCTGAGACTTAGAAAATAAGTTTCGACTTTTTTAATGAGAGAATCCTTAGATTCGTTAGTTAGTTTATCGAAATTTTCTTTATGCTTTCTTTAGCGTAGCTCATTTTTCTACAGGCTTATTTTTTGCTGAATGATGCTATCGAGTAAGTCGTAAAGTCTCCGCTATCCAATCTCATGTCATACCATAACTTCATTAACATGAATTATATTCATTTTATATTTAAATAGTATCGTTTTTATTCATGTAATAGTTTAGGTATGATTCACCTCATACACAAATTTGGTTTTATCTCAAATAATGAGATTAGATTAGGGTAGCGGATTATCATGAGTAAAGAATTTAGTTGTGCAATTAAGCGCATTCGTTTTGATGAAAACTATCATCCTGCAAATAGCACGCGTCTCACGACGAACTTTGCGAATTTGGCGCGTGGCGAGCATCGTCAAGAGAACTTAAGCAAAACGTTAAGAATGATAAATAATCGTTTTAATGCATTGGCACATTGGGATAATCCCACCGCAGATCGTTATTCTGTTGAGGTTGATATTATTTCTGTCGACATGGATGTGGCAGGAAATGGCGATACTTTCCCTATCATCGAGATGCTGCAAACAACGATTGTGGATCATAAAGAAAACACCCGTATTGACGGTATGATTGGTAATAGTTTCTCATCTTATGTGCGCGATTATGACTTTAGCGTGGTCTTATTAGACCATTTCGATAAACATCCATCATCTGCGCCACCAGTAGATTTCGGTGACTTACATGGCAAACTGTTTCAGTATTTATTGAATTCAGAAGCTTACCAAGCTAATTTCACCAAGAAGCCTGTGATTTGCTTGAGTGTTTCCACCAGTAAAACCTATCAACGTACGACCAATCAGCACCCTTTATTGGGCGTTGAATACAAACAAGATGGCTGCTCTTTGAACAAAGGATCACTAACCGATGAGTACTTTTCCAAAATGGGCTTAACCGTTCGCTACTTTATGCCTACGGGTAGCGCCGCGCCATTAGCATTTTATTTTGCGGGTGACTTGCTGAGCGATTACACCGACCTTGAGCTGATCAGTGCGATTGCTACCATGGAGACTTTTCAAAAAATCTACCGACCTGAGATTTATAATGCCAATTCGGCAGCCGCTCAAGTTTATCAACCTAGTTTGAAGTACCAAGATTACTCCCTAACGCAAATCGTCTATGATCGCGCAGAGCGTAGTCAGATGGCAGTGACACAAGGTAAATTCACCGAAGAGCAGTTCATCAAGCCATACCAAACCATTCTTAATGAGTGGGCAGCAAGCTATGATGTAAATGAGCACGCGGCAGAAGCATGTACGAATAAAGAATACGCTGCCTAAACACGCTCAATCTGGCTGAAATGAGAATACCAATAAATAAGAAGATGAATCGTATGACAATATTATTACCGACACAAAAGTTATTACCGACGTCAACGGCTGGCAGCTTACCGAAACCTTCTTGGCTTGCAGAACCTGAAAAAATCTGGTCACCTTGGGCATTAGAAGGTGAGCAACTGCTTGAAGCCAAACAAGACGCGCTACGTTTGACATTGCAAGAACAAGTGCATGCAGGCATTGATATTGTCAGTGACGGCGAGCAAACTCGTCAGCATTTTGTGACCACCTTTATTGAACATCTGGATGGCGTCGATTTTGAGAAGCGTGAGACCGTGCGCATTCGTAATCGTTATGATGCCAGTGTGCCGTCAGTCGTGGGCACGGTAAGTCGTCAAAAGCCTGTATTTGTTGATGATGCTAAGTTTTTACGTGCACAAACCGATCAGCCAATCAAATGGGCACTGCCTGGTCCGATGACCATGATTGATACCTTGTATGATGGTCATTATAAAAGCCGTGAAAAATTGGCGTGGGAATTTGCTAAAATCTTAAATCAAGAAGCCAGAGAATTAGAAGCGGCTGGGGTGGATATTATCCAGTTCGATGAGCCTGCATTTAATGTGTTCTTTGATGACGTCAACGACTGGGGTATTGCCACGTTAGAGCGTGCTATTGAAGGTCTAAAGTGTGAAACGGCGGTGCATATCTGCTACGGTTATGGCATCAAAGCCAATACTGATTGGAAAAAGACACTGGGTTCAGAGTGGCGTCAATATGAGCAAGCATTCCCTAAATTGCAACAGTCGAATATTGATATTGTCTCTTTAGAGTGTCAAAACTCACATGTTCCCATGGATTTGATTGAATTGATCCGCGGTAAAAAAGTGATGATTGGTGCCATTGATGTGGCAACCAATACCATTGAAACCCCTGAAGAAGTGGCCAATATACTACGCAAAGCATTGCAATTCGTCGATGCGGATAAGTTGTATCCTTCAACCAACTGTGGCATGGCACCGTTGTCTCGACAAGTGGCACGAGGTAAGCTGCAAGCGTTAAGTGCAGGCGCAGCAATCGTGCGTCAAGAACTGACCGCTTAGGGTTCATTGACTAAACTGATGCAAAATTTAGCTTTTATAGGTTGGGTTTTTAACCCCGTCTATACTAGCTTGTTTAAACTCATGAGTGACCTCAGTTATCAATGAACTTAAAGATTTAAAATTTAGGAGTTAAGTCATGATTGAAGCCACCGATTTTAGAGACGGTATGTCTTTGTTAACAACCGCGGTCAATGTCATTACCACAGAAGGCAGCGCTGGTACTCATGGATTTACCGCATCTGCGGTGTGTAGCGTCACCGATACACCGCCAACCTTGCTGGTTTGCATGAATCAGACATCTCGCTCACATGCCCATTTTATTGAAAATAAAACGTTAAGTGTCAATGTTTTAGGCGCACAGCACGAATCAATATCTAACGCTTTTGCCTCCAAATTGAGTTCACAAGAGCGATTTGAATATGGCTCTTGGTCACCGCTTAAAACAGGCGCTCCCGTTTTAGAAGATGCGTTGGTCAGTTTTGATTGTGAGATTGAGGACATTCAGCAAGTGGGCACGCACAGTGTTTTCATGTGCCGGGTGGTCGCCATTAGACAAAGTGAGCAAGAGGAGAGTTTGGTGTATTTTAATCGTGCCTATTCTCGGGTTGGTCAAGTGGATCAAGTAGAAATCGCTTAAGTTGGCTTTTTAACTGATTGATTGTCACTGAACTAAAATAACCATCGTACTAACTCTACATAAGAAGTAAATATCCCGTGGAATTAATCGTTTTTTTAATCATAGGTGCGCTAGCAGGATTTGCTGCGGGGCTATTTGGTGTGGGCGGTGGCACAATTATCGTGCCATTATTATTCATCGTCTTTACGCAAATGGGTTACAGCCCTGACAATATCATGCATTTGGCATTGGGGACGTCACTGGCGACCATCATTGTCACCTCTATCAGCTCGCTCATGGCACACAATAAAAAAGGCGCAGTCATGTGGCCTGTCTTCAAAAATCTGGCACCAGGCTTAGCGATTGGTTGCTTTTTAGGGGCAGGGATTGCAGGGCAGATATCTGGGCTGTATCTTCAACTCATTGTTGGGGTGTTTTTGCTGTGGGTCGCCTACAAGATGTTTTTCGGTGGCAAAAAACAGGTTGTTAATCATGCTACCAATTCTAGTAGTGCCGATGATGCTAATACACAACTGCCTTCAAAACCTAAGCAGCTCGCAGCAGGTGGGGTTATCGGTATCGCTTCTGCCATTTTCGGTATTGGCGGCGGTAGCTTAACCGTGCCTTATCTCACGCGTTATGGTGTAGTCATGCAAAAAGCCGTTGGCACCTCAGCAGCTTGTGGTCTGCCGATTGCTATTGCTGGGGCATTAGGTTTCATGTTTTTTGGGATGCAGCAACGAATTGATGTGCCTAACACCATTGGCTTTGTGCATATTTATGCCTTTTTAGGGATCAGCATCATGAGCTTTTTTACCGCCAAGCTAGGCGCGAAAGTTGCTCATATACTATCACCAGAGCTTTTAAAGAAGTGCTTTTCGGTGTTATTAACGGTTGTGGGGTGTTATTTTCTTTATAAGGGGTTGGTTTAAGTATTTATATTGGCGCGTTTACACTGCAACGTTTAGATCGTTCAAAAGTTTATTTTGAGTGGTTCTCTTATATCAATCTACTTTAAGTGGTCTATTAATGGGTCTAAAGTGTGAAATATCTGGTTCCCTCGGGGTATACTCTTTTGTTTTTCAAAATGATCTTTGGAAAAAGAAAATCATTTGTCCTAAAGTCTGATAGCAACTTAGAGGTTAGTAGCACAAGTGCTGGTAGGTTATTCAAAGAAGGTTTGCTAACCTCTCTTTCTAACCCAAAATCTATCTTATTTTTTATGGCTGTATTTCCGCAATTTATCGATACTGAACAAGCCTAGCTTTCTCAATTTCTGATTTTAGCTTCAGCTTTTTGCCTCTTGGTCTTACTAATCCATTTTTGCTACGCAGAAGCATTTGCTTTAGCCAGTCGATATCTATGGAAAGCTCAAGATAATCTATAGTTAATTACAAAAATAGGCGGTGCAATATTAATGCTCATTGCCGTTCTATTGTGTGTAAGTGTGGTGCTCGCTCTCTAAAAGCATCCTATGGTTAATACGAGATTGTCATAAAATTTTTTTAAATATAATAATCAGCCATAACTTCCTAGGCCAACTACATGACTCCTATATACACTGCATTGGCTGTACTTGTTACTTTTATTTGGGGTGTGAACTTTACCTTTATTGCATGGGGACTTGAAAGCTTTCCACCGCTAATGCTCACCGCCCTGCGTTTTTTCTTTACCGCTGTGCCACTGGTTTTTTTTCTAAAACCGCCCAAATTTAACCGTACATTATTTATCTATGCTATCGGTACGTTTGTCATGCAGTATGCTTTTGTATTTACTGCCATGCACTTAGGGGCATCAGCAGGATTGACGGCACTATTGCTACAAATTCAAATTTTTATTACCGTATTGTTGGCGTATTTTATACTGGGTGAGGCAGTGAGTCGCATGCAAATCATCGGTATGCTGGTCGGTGTGCTAGGGCTTAGCGTCATCGCGTTGAACCTTGGTGGTGATATGCCTCTGGCTGGGTTTGTCTGTATCTTGATTGCGGCCATAGGCTGGAGCTTTGGTAACATTGCTTCAAAACAGGCGTCAACACAAGTGACGCAGCAAGGATCAGACAGGGCTATTATTTCGTCTAATACTGGAAGGAATAAGGCATCCGCGTTGTCTGCTCTCGCTCTCGTGGTTTGGGGTGGTCTGATCGCTTGCGTGATTTTAACGCTATCTTCTCTCATATTTGAGACCGAGGCATGGCAGCTGGCGACGTTTACCGAGGCATCGCTTAAGTCTTGGTTATCACTTGGGTTTATCGTGTATGTCTCAACGCTGATAGGATTTGGACTGTGGGCGCATCTGCTGAGTCAAAATACGGCTTCTAAGGTTATGCCGTTTGCTCTATTGGTGCCAGTATTCGGTATGACAACCTCAGTGCTGCTTACAGGAGAGGTCGTGACATGGTGGAAGATGCTGGCAATGATATTGATATTGTCGGGGTTGGTGCTAGCGAATATAAAAATGAAACTGGGAAGAAAGCGCCAGCCAATACGATATTAGCTGTTCTTATTCCTATAACAGCGCTTACGGCAAATAAAAATCCAAACGCTCATAGCCGAAGGTTCAAGTCCTTACTAGGGTACCGAACCTTCATATCTAGCATCAGTATGTCGACTTCTTTGATATGACTATCTAAGATAAAACCTTACGCTGTTTAATCTTTAGCGCTGTCCACCCAAGAAAACTCTTCTAAGATACGCATCCATTGGTCATCTAATTTAGCTTTTAGCAATAATGGCTCACCAGTGACGGGGTGGCTGAGCGCTAAAGTCTGAGCATGCAGCAACATGCGCGTACAGTCATAATGAGTACGAAAAAATCGTGTGTGCCGTATATCACCGTGGCTAGTATCACCCACGATATGATGGAATACATGTCGCATGTGCCGACGCAGCTGATGCTTGCGCCCAGTCTCGGGTGTCAAGCGCACAAGACTATAGCGGCTCGTGTCATGCTTTTTTGATACGGCAAATGGTAGCTCGACTTGTGCCAAACTTTGCCAATGGGTCACCGCCTCTTGAGCGGGTTTGTCCAAATCAGCAAACTTATCGGCGATGGCATCGGGTTGAAAGCTCAACGCATAATCAACGGTGCCTTGTTCTGACATATAGCCGCGCACCACGGCTAAATACTGCTTGGTAACTTTGTGTTCAGTAAAAGCCTCGCCAAGGCTGCGCGCCACGGCTGAGCTCTTGGCAAACAATAATACGCCTGACGTAGGCTTGTCTAACCGGTGCACCGGAAATACATGACAACCTACCGCATCACGGGTGAGTTGCATGGCAAAGCGCGTCTCGCCTTTATCCAGCCAACTGCGATGCACCAATAGACCAGCCTCTTTATTAATTGCCACCAGAAATTCATCTTCATAGATTATTTCTATTTGACTAGCGATTTGATTGGCGGTGTCGCTTTCGATATCCATGTTCTCATTGTCCATACTGTAGATACAGTAACTATATAAGTGATTGAATTATATAAATTACTGATATTTTTCTATTTCGTTATTCACAAAAAAATCCTTCGCTATCTTATTCGTACCAGATAGCGAAGGACTCGGTGCAAAAAGCAACTGATTGATGATAGTTATATTAAAATCAGATATTTATATTATTCAACAGTCACTGATTTAGCAAGGTTACGCGGCTGATCGACGTCTGTGCCGCGCATTACGGCGACATGATATGACAATAGCTGTACGGGTACGCTATAGACGATAGGGGCAAGCGTTTCACAAACATCAGGCACATAGACCACATGTAATCTGTCTTCTGCGACCATTTGACTAGATTCGCTGGCAAAAACGAACAGCTCACCATGACGCGCGTGTACTTCTTGCATATTGGCTTTTAGCTTATCAAACATGCTGTCTTTTGGCGCTAGTACGACGATGGGCATGTCTTTATCGACCAAGGCCAATGGACCGTGTTTCAGCTCGCCTGCCGCATAACCTTCGGCGTGGATATAAGAGATTTCTTTCAGCTTTAACGCGCCTTCTAGCGCTATTGGAAACTGCAAACCACGACCTAAGAACAAGCAGCTCTTTTTATACTCAAAATGCTCACTCATGGCTTTGATAGGCGCATCGAGGTTTAAGCTGGCATGTAGTTGACCACGTAGTTCTTGTAATTGACCAAGCAAGGTACTCAGGTTTTCGCCAGTCATGCGCTCCTGAACGACACCCACTTTTAAGACCAATAGCATTAAAGCGGCGAGCTGAGTGGTGAATGCTTTGGTAGAAGCAACACCAATCTCGGGACCAGCAAGCGTTGGTAAAAAGATATCCGTCTCACGTACCAAAGACGATGTCGGTACATTACATAAGGCTAAGCTGACTAGACCTGCTGGCGTGTGCTTTTGAATATCACGTAGCGCCGATAACGTGTCTGCCGTTTCGCCAGATTGAGAAATACAAATGACGAGTGTGTTGTCGATGACGACAGGATTACGATAGCGGAATTCACTAGCGACTTCAACGGAACAAGGCACACGAATAAGGCTCTCAAACCAATATTTTGCGACCAAGCCTGAGTGGTAACTGGTACCACAAGCGATGACTTGGACATGCTTAATGCCTTTTAATTGCGCTTCATGACGCTGTAAAAAATCATCACGCAGTTTAGACGGCTCATCGCTATCTACAGCCATCTCAACAGTACGGGCTACCGCGTCTGGCTGCTCATAGATTTCTTTGAGCATATAATGCTTAAACTCGCCTTTATCCGCATTGTGCTGTGCCGCATCAATTTCATGTATCTGACGTTTTACTTCGACACCATCGGCATAAACCTGAATGCTACTGCGCGTCAATTTGGCGATATCACCTTCTTCTAGGTACATAAAGCGATTGGTGACCGGTAGTAAGGCTAACTGATCAGAAGCAATAAAATTCTCACCGATACCCACACCAATCACCAGTGGAGAGCCCAAACGAACAGTAATCAGCTCTTCTGGGCAGTCGATATGTAGAATACCGAGAGCAAATGCGCCATGTAATAACGGAATAACGGCACGAACCGCTTTTAGTAAATCAGGCGTTGTTTTGTAGATATCATTGATTAGATGAGCGACGACTTCGGTATCGGTCTGCGACGTAAATACGTAACCTTTAGCAATCAATTCTTCTTTTAACTCGGCATAGTTTTCAACGATACCGTTATGTACTACAGCGATTTTTCCTGATACGTGCGGATGGGCATTACGCTGTGCCGGCTCGCCATGGGTTGCCCAACGTGTATGCGCAATACCAATGTGACCATCGAAAAATTCAGGATTAACTGCCACAGCATCGACCAATGCTTGCACTTTACCCACTTGGCGCTCGCGATGGAGTTCGCCATCACGAATGACGGTCAGACCGGCAGAATCATAACCACGGTATTCTAGACGCTTAAGACCCTCAAGTAAGATATTAGCGATATTACGCTCAGCGACTGCTCCAACGATTCCACACATAACTATTCCTTAAATTCGATGTTTCATGTTTTGATTTTTAAAGGCTTAAATGTTTCAATGCTTAACCGCTCAAATGCTTTGAGAGGCGATAATGTTCAGTCAATAAATAATAGAAGTCTATACTGGCAGAGCTTTTATACTACCAATTTTGACGTTATAAATATAAGGAAGCAGCATCACAAAAATTGTCATGCTGCTTAGTATTACTTCAATAGATACTGTTCAAAATGCTTGTGATTGACCATTGCTATTTTGACTTTTTGGTCGGACGCTGAAAGTCGTTTTTCTGAGTTTGTCGTGCCCGTCCAAAGGCTAATGCTTTACTATCAACGTCTTTAGTAATCACTGAACCTGCGGCAACCGTAGCGGTATCACCAATAGTCACAGGTGCCACTAAACTTGAGTTCGAGCCAATGAAGGCATTGTCTTCAATAATGGTTTGTGATTTATTGACACCATCATAATTACAAGTAATGACGCCTGCACCGACATTGACATCTGTACCAATGGTCGCATCACCGATATAACTCAAGTGATTAACCTTGCTGCCATGACCTACTGTTGATTTTTTAATCTCGACGAAATTACCAACTTTACTGTTATCAGACAGTACGGTTTCAGGACGCAAATGGGCGAAAGGACCGACATCAACACCTGCCCCAATCTCAGCGCGATCAATCACGCAATAAGGTTTTATGTGGCAGGCATTACCAATGTGTGCGTTTTTGATGACACAGCCCGCTTCGATATAAACATTGTCACCTAAGACACAATCACCCTCGAATACCACACCCACATCGACAAACACATCTTGACCCGCAGTCAAGGTACCGCGAATATCAACGCGACTTGGATCAGCAAACTGCACGCCCGCTTCTTGCAAATCGGCAACCAGTTTGCCTTGCCAAGTGCGCTCTAAGCTAGCGAGCTGTTGGCGGTTATTGACGCCTTCAATCTCAAAGGTATGCTCAGGCTCAATCGCGACAATATTAATGCCTTCAGCGACCGCCATTTTGACGATATCCGTCAGATAGTATTCTTGCTGCGCATTGTCATTAGACAGTTTTGGCAGGTATTTATGCAATAACGCATTATCGACGCAGTAAATACCGCTATTAATCTCTTGGATTTTCTGCTCATCGGCGCTGGCATCTTTTTGCTCGACGATAGCTTCGATATTGCCGTCTTTGTCACGTTTGATACGACCGAGACCAAAAGGATTGTCTACGGTCAATGTCAACATCGACATGCCGTCAGTATTAGCCGCTTGTAGCGTTGCTAATGTCTGGCAGCTGACTAATGGCACATCACCATAGAGAATCAGGCTTTGCCCTTCTTTGGGTAATTCCGACAGGGTTACTTTCACCGCATGTCCAGTACCTAATTGCTCAGTCTGAGCAACCCAAGTAATAGGCAGATGCGCATATTGAGCATTGATATCTGCTTGGACTTGCTCGCCACCAAAACCATGAACAATAATAGTGTCGTCAACCGTTAATTGATGACACGTATCAAGGACATGACCCAATAACGATTTACCAGCCAATGTCTGTAGTACTTTTGGCTTGGCCGACTGCATACGCGTGCCTTTGCCCGCAGCGAGGATAATTACCGAAAGAGGAGATGTCATAATAGCCTACAAATGTAACAAAATATAATTTAGAATTATAGCGCAAACTGTCATTTAACTAAAACGCTATGTCGTGACATCTTTGTAACTTACGTTGCTTGTCATGGGCTTACCATTTACTGGTGGCTTGCTGATAAATTGGCTATCGTCACAAACGCATTACTAAAAAAGTGGGAGAGTTAAAAAAATGCTGGACTATAAACGACAATCGGTTATGAAAGACCGTCGCTTATATAAAAGCGAGGCTAATTTAACAATTAAAGGATGGTGATATAAATAATGATCCAAACGGCTGCTGCCATGATACCTGCGATGATGTCATCAAGCATGATACCTAGGCCGCCTGCGACTTTTTTATCTGCCCAGCCAATCGGTGGTGGCTTAATAATGTCAAAAAAGCGGAACAATATAAAGGCGATAATAATGGCAACAATAGAAGAGGTTTGGGCGATATTTTGCCAAAAATTACCGTCAGCGATACCCATATAAGACAGCGGAAGTAGGGTAAGCCATATGCCTGCCCATTCATCCCAGACGATATGTGGGTTATCATGACCACCCATTAGCTTTGATGTACGACCGCATATCCAACTACCAATCACACAAGAGAGACTAGTAATAATCAAAAATGGCACGAATCCTAAGCTTAGCAATGGTATCGCGATGATTAAGCCACCAACCGTGCCCCAAGTACCGGGTGCACGGCGAGGCAGACCACTACCCAAACCCAACCCAAGCCAATAAACTACGCGGTCAAGCATATTGGCATCGATGGGAAGAGGCGGGCAATCATTGGCTTTACGGATATCAGGCTTAGATAGGTTGTGATCAATCATGGGTTAACCTGCAAAATGTTGGTAACCCGTCAGATTGGGCCAAGTAGTAAAGGGGGCGGGATGGGTAGGTGTGATGGGCTGTCCTTGATAAAAAAGCTCTGGTGGCAAATTTTTGATAGAATCTGGCTCATTTATGGTTATGACTTCGCCGATACAGGTAACAGGCGTGCTGCTACTGTCATTGACAGGTGGTTCAATATGAGCAGGCAAAGTAAAAGCCAATTCATAATCATCACCGCCAGTCAGCTGGCACAACAAGCGCTCGGTTAACTCAGCGTTTGCCAATGCTTTGCTAGTAGGTAGCTGATCAAGATGAATGCGCATACTAACGCTGCTTTGTTGGCAGATATGTCCAATATCTTGAGACAGACCATCTGAGATATCTATCATCGCAGTCGCACCAATTTTTGCCAATGCTGCACCCAGTGCAATACGTGGCGTTGGCATATGTAGACGATGCGCAAGCTCAATACCGATAGCAGTATCAGGATGCTGTAGCGCATAAGCGGCATCGCCAAGCGTGCCTGAGACATAGAGTTTGTCGCCAACTTGCGCGCCTGAACGGTAGACGGCTGGCGTCTCTTTGGTGAGTAACCCTTGCGCGCTGATACTAAGCACTAAATTGTCGCTGCGCGTGGTATCACCCCCAATCAGCGTCACCCCAAATAGCTGGCAAGCATGAAATAAGCCTTTAGCAAATTCACTTAACCAGTGCTCATTTGCCAAGCGCTGAGGTAAGGCTAACGCCAGTAGAATACTATGCGGAGTTGCACCCATAGCAGCAATATCTGAGACGTTCACTGCCACGGCTTTATAACCGATGGTAAATGCCAGCTTATTCACTTGTTGCCAATCGGCGCTGAAGTGTCGACCTTGAACCAGTGTATCAATACAGCTTACCAAGCGCGCGCCTGCAGGCAAGCTCATCACCGCCGCATCATCACCAATGCCTTTTTCGACAATGCCTTTGTCGACAATGCTAGACAATGACTGCGCAGCTTGCATTTGGGAGAATATACGCTCAATCAGCTCAAACTCATTCATGATTAGTCTTTGCTGTCTGCATCAGTGCGGTCTGTTTCAATCGCTTTTTTACTCGCTTTAAAGTCACTAATATTGGCAGTAGCTTTACTAGCACTATTGCGTTTGACAGTAGCATTATTGGCGCTAATACGAGGCTTGTTTGAAGCAGTTGATTTTCCTTCAATGGCAGCTGTATCAGCACTACCTTCTATATCAGCGTTATCGTCAGCATTGGTAGCAGCTTTTATTACAGGTTTAGCAGCCGCTTTTTGTGAGGTGCGTAAATTGGCTTTGCTATCAGCTTCTACTTCAATAGCACGCAGCTCTACCGCCATTTTATCAAGGACGGCATTAATCAATTTATGCGCGTCAGTAGCGCCAAAATGATTATTCAGCTTCATCGCTTCATCAAGTACCACTTTATACGGAATCTCTAAGCGGTTTTGTAGCTCGTAAGCACCAATCAAAAGAATAGCGTGCTCAACGGTGTCCAATTTATCGATTTCACGGTCAAGATGCTGAGAGATAAGGACATCTAGCGCCTCGATTTGCTCTGGAATATCACGCATCATTTCATGATAATAGCCAATATGTACGGTATGCATGGCATTGGTCGCGCGTGTACGAGCGGCGATATCGTGTGGGGCATTGTCTTTCCAGCCAAGCTTACCATCGATATCGAAGCGGCGGTCAGTGACGAGCCATTCGTATAGACCTTGCATCGCAAAGCGTCGCGCTTTACGAATAGCGGTGTGACTGGTCTTGTAAGAAGACTCACTCATATCGAAGATTTGATCACCCGCACTGCTGCTCGCGATGCGCGTGGCTTCAGCTTGTTTATCATTGGTTTGGGCGGTTTTCGCAGCGCTGATAGCGCGCTTGAGTTGGTCAGTCATAGGGGGTCTATACCTAGTTGCTAAGATAAAAAGTTTTTAAGATAAAAAGTTTTAAAATAAAATGTTAAATAGTAGTTAGCTGGCAGGCTTTGCCAGTCGAGTTTTGTAGCGTACTTGGTAACAGTCTTTGTAACACTGACGCTGTGGCTCTCGATAAAAACGAAAGCTCATAAGAACCACAGCGCTCATTAAATAACAAACAGCCTATCAAATGATGGCTTGATTAAGCGTCTTCACTGTCATCTTCAATATCTAACTGTGATAGTACAGCAAGCATTTCCAGTACAACCATTGCCGCTTCTGAGCCTTTGTTACCCGCTTTTGTGCCAGCACGCTCAATCGCTTGCTCAATGCTGTCAGTGGTCAAGACGCCATTGGCAACTGGGATATTATAATCCATAGCTACCGCGCTTAAGCCTTTTGCAGATTCGCTTGCAACGAAATCAAAATGCGGTGTGCTACCACGGATAATCGCACCTAAAGCAACGATGGCATCAAAGCGATCAGACTCAGCGGCGCGCTGTGCAACCAATGGCAATTCAAAAGCACCAGGCACGCGGATAACGGTAATGTTGCTACCCAATACACCATGACGTAGTAGCGCATCAATTGCACCATCTACCAATGATTCAACCACAAAACCATTAAAACGACCGACGACGATACCAATACGAACATCTTTGTTTTGATGTAAATTACCATCGATGTGAGTCACGTCATTGCGCTGCTGTTGTAGATTTGACATAAAAAATCCTTTGCCGAATGGGCTTTTAATTAAAATGTAGGAATAAATAATGCGCTAAATATATCGCTAGGTTCAAATGGCTTATTATCCGTTAGATAATCAGTTAAATGAACGAAAATAAGTGGTTAGCGCTATGATAACATTTTTTTCTGTTTTATTTGTACTTTACGAGCGTACTATAGACGCATTTGTATGCCTTGCGCTGCCATATACGCTTTGGCTTCTTGAACCGTATACTCACCAAAATGGAAGATGCTGGCAGCAAGTACGGCATCGACGCCGCCTTCCAACACCCCTTCGGCTAAATGTTGCAAATTGCCGACGCCGCCTGAAGCAATAACAGGCACATTGACGCGGTTAGTGATTTGCTTCATCAATGCCAAATCATAGCCTTTTTTGGTGCCATCGCCATCCATCGAGGTGACCAGTAATTCACCAGCGCCAAGCTCAGCCATTTTGCTCGCCCAAGCAACGGCATCGATACCCGTTGGTTTGCGACCACCGTGGGTAAAGATCTCCCAACGCGGCATGATAATGCCATCAACATTAATGTCTGCAACGCGTTTGGCATCGATAGCCACGACGATACATTGGTTACCAAATTTCTGCGCCGCTTCACCGACGAACTCAGGGGTAAATACCGCTGCTGAATTAATCGCTACTTTATCCGCACCTGCATTGAGTAAGTTGCGGATATCCGCAATCTTACGCACGCCACCACCAACTGTCAGCGGAACAAATACCGTCTCCGCCATACGCTCAACGGTATGATAGGTGGTATCGCGCTCATCATTGGTCGCAGTAATGTCCAAAAAAGTAATCTCATCAGCGCCTTGTTCGTTGTAGCGCTTTGCGACTTCAACAGGGTCTCCTGCGTCTTTGATATCGACAAACTGTACACCTTTGACCACACGGCCATTATCAACGTCCAAACAAGGAATGATACGCTTTGCTAACATAGGGACTTTCGCCTTATAATCAATTCATTCTATAAGCGCTAGTCTAGCAAAATCACCGCCATCTCAGGCAGGTTTTCGCAAGATTATTATGCTTTTAGCCAAAGTTTGCTCATGCACGGTACAATCACTGTGATTACCGTCAATATTTATCCTATTTACCTTCTTTTAATTGCCATAAGTGAGATGTCATGTCCGTCTATACCCAGTTAACCGATGACCAGTTTGCCGCTTTTTGCCAGCGTTTTGGCGTGTCATTCGCGCGTGCCATTCCGATCACCCAAGGTATCAAAAACTCTAACTGGTTTATTCAGACGACTGACGATGTAGATGGCGCACACTCTTATGTGTTTACCTTGTTTGAAGAGCGTCCACCAGAAGATATCGAAAAAATGGCGATTATCTTAAATCAACTGGACGGTAAATTACCGGTCGCCGCGCCGTTATCATTGCTTGATTTAGGCGCTGATAGCGCAGAAAAATGCTATGTCATACGCTATGACAATAAAGCGATTACCTTAGTGCCATGCCTAGCAGGCTCGCATCCACAGCAAACCACACAAGCGATGTGTCATGAAATTGGCGCCGCTTTAGCGATGCTGCATGAGACATTGCAAGCACTACAACCTGCGGAAGAATATGGCGTACCTTTATATCCATGGGCGGATGTGCGCGATCGTGAAAGGCAGTTTATGCCAGCTGACGAAGCCAAATTGATGAGTGATATTTGGCAGTCTTATACGGATTTGCCGCTTGCGACATTACCAAAAGGCTTGTGTCATTTAGACATGTTTGCCGATAACACGCTATGGAACTTATCGTTAAATAATAGCCAAAAAGGTGAAGAACGTCTGACAGGGTTGTTAGACTTTACCGAAGTTAGCGTCGAGCATTATGTGATGGATATTGCCATTACCATTAATGATTTTTGTACCACGTGGGGCGATGCTGAGCAGGGTGAGTCGGTGAATTTTGACCGCAGCAAAATGGCGGCTTTCTTGCAAGGCTATGAGTCGAAACGCATGCTCGGTGAAGATGAAAAACGCGCGTTACCAGTGATGCTCGCCAAAGCGGCGGTGATTTTTTGGCTATTACGTCTCAACGTTATTCACTACAACCGTACCGAAGGTCGTACGGGCGATAATATCATGGTCAAAAATCCTGACCTGATGAAACGCCTTGCCGCTTATCATTGGTCACATGTTGAAAAAGCGCAAAGTACCGTATTTGTACTAGAGCATGCACGTTATAAAGACGATGATAAAAATAACGATGTCGAAGATTTTAAGATAATCGGTGTGTTTGCGACTGAGCAACAAGCACAAGCTGCTATTGAGCAATTAAAATCACAATCTGGCTTTAAAGAGTATCCAAACGGTTTTCATATTGATGCTTATCCGTTAAATCAAATTCATTGGTCACAAGGTTTCGGTTGCTAATAGAATGATAGCAACGAGTTATATTTATAAATATTTAAAAGGAATTTATCATGACCGATCAAGTTGATAACTGGCACAAGCTGGCACGCTACGACACCAATATGCAAGGTGAACTGCATGCCAATCTGCTTCGTAACAATGGTATTACGGTGTCTCTGCAACCGCTGAGTGCGATGCCCGGTATGAACTCTGGGATTGTGCTGTGGGTACAGGATACTGATTTGGCGCATGCACAGCGCATTTTGGCAAATATTGACACCGATGGGGCAACGCCTTATGAGGTGTTTGATGAAACGTCAGCCGCCAAAATTAACCCTACTTTAAATTCTGCACAAGACGACAATAACGGCGGTGAAGTATAAATGTGTCAACTCTTAGGAATGAACTGTAATACCCCAACGGATATTGGTTTTAGCTTTGCAGGGTTTCGTCGTCGCGGTGGCATGACTGATAGTCATGAAGATGGCTTTGGTATTGCATTTTTTGAGCGTAGCGAATGCACTAATAGTGATAAACCAGAGAATGCTTCAACTGGTCTACGCTTATTCCATGACAATCGCCCAAGCCATTTATCGCCCGTGGCTGATTTGGTTAATAACTATCCAATCAAAGCCATGAATGTCATCGCTCATATTCGTAAAGCGACCCAAGGGCAGAATTGTTTGGCAAACACCCATCCTTTTGTCCGCGAAGTCTGGGGTGAGCAGTGGGTATTTGCGCACAATGGGCAAATGAATAGCGAATTTATCAAACGCTGTCAGCGCTTGCAAGACAACGGCAATGCCTCACATTGCCAGCCAGTCGGTTCAACCGATTCTGAGATGGCGTTTTGCTACCTTGTTAATCGTTTAAAAAGTAGCTTTAAATCGCGTCCTGATGACCAAACGCTGTTTAATTTTTTGACCACCCAATGTCGTTATTTATCTGCCAATGGCTTGTTTAATTGCTTGATATCGAATGGTAGCTGGCAATTGGCTTATGCGGGGAGTTTATTGTTTTATCTCACGCGTCAAGCGCCGTTTGGCGAGGCGAAGTTGGCAGATGATGATTTAGCCATTAACTTTGGCGATGTGACGACAGATACGGATAAAGTTACTATCTTAGTCACTGTTCCGCTCACTGAAAATGAGAAATGGCAGCAGTTGGCTGTCAATGAGTGCTTAATATTCCAAGATGGTGATGTTATTTATAAAGACAGCCCAAGTCAGCGTAAGTTTTTGACGATTGAGGAGGGGATTGCGGTGGCACGGTCAGTTGGGGCGAGCGTTTAGAGTTAACATAGGTTAAATATATATCCCACAACACCGCTTAAATTTCTCACCCGACCCGCAAACACACGGTTGCTTTTGGCTGACAGACATTGAAACAGTTGGATCTAAGAAATACCAGCGTGCATCATTATTGATTTTGTCTGTCACCTTCACAAAGGCAGACAATTCATGATGCGCCTGCACTTTCTC
The DNA here is from genome assembly GCF_904846655.1 of Psychrobacter sp. NC44. Lineage (NCBI taxonomy): Bacteria > Pseudomonadati > Pseudomonadota > Gammaproteobacteria > Moraxellales > Moraxellaceae > Psychrobacter > Psychrobacter sp. NC44. The sequence continues at coordinate 41,451 of NZ_CAJHBN010000010.1, forward strand.
TTCTAAAGTACTTGCATTATTAGTTGGCTTGAAATAAGCCTTAAACTCAACTTGCGCATGGCGTTTGCCTAGCTTTGGCGTGTGCGCTACGATTGCTAGTCCTGCCCAATTTGTCTCTTTTGCCCACGATTCAATCGCCTTGATATCCAATAAGTTTTGCTGTGCTGGCAGGGTGGTCTTGATGATATAGTCTGGCTTAATCAAAACAAAGGCACTATAGCGCGTGCGCATGAGACGTTCGGCTGTCTCCGCTTTTATACCCTCTGCTTTGCCAACTTCACCATTATAAAGAGCATCATTATAAACAGCCTCATGATAAGGCTGACAGCAATCTTTATACAGTAGGGGTGAGCTGATAGCGCTTGATGATGGATGAATTTGGCAAGGGCAAACGTGTAGATTAGGTTGCATGTTTTATTCTCATTTTCGCTTGGGTTTTACTGCTTTACCGTATCTTTATCGCAGCATGCTTTTTATCAGTTCTGGCAATATGCCGACTTTTAGCTGTGCCCATGGTGCTGGGTCGCGCAGCTGCTGCCAAAACGCATCAAACGGCGGGGCAAAATAGACCAACATGGCGAGCAGTGTATATAGTAATAAATACCACCACTTATCTTTAGGCTGATAAAACTTCATCGCTGTACCTGATGAGCGCTTCATTTTCATATTCGATAAGTTAACACTATATAGCTCGTCCAATGTTAAATGCACTAGCGCGCCACCGAATAAAAATAAACCGTAAAACCAGCTTGCCGTCAGTGGAAGGTGCAAGACGTAGTAGCTTAAATAAGTCAGCCCCAAACCCAAAATTGCCATATAAGGCACGGAGTGAATCACACCGCGATGCACGGTCATGTTGGTAAAAATAGAGAAAACCACATAACGCATAAAGCCGTAGCCTGCTAGCCATAATGCAATCAGGGCGAGCAAACTCAGTTCACTGCGCCAATGCATGACCAAACCAAAGGCAAAAATAAATGAGGTGATATTAAAGCCAAGTTTAATCGGTGTCGAATTATCAGAATCCAAATCAGGCAGCAGCCCACCGATAGTGCCGAGCGCCACGCAAACTAAAAACCCCGAATCATCAATCAATCCCGCTTTATAAACCGTCAAACTGAGCGTACCACTGACCATGAATGCAACATTCAGGTGGGTGTTAAAATTTGCCATAAAAACTCATCAATAAATAGCGCGCGAAACGATTGTTTCGAGGCGTTTGCCTAGCGGTAAAAAAGCGCACCATAATAGCATAGCGCAGCCAAACGTCTAATAGATAAGGCTCGTATGCCGCGACCGGTTTACCCACTACCTTTGATTCTAATATTTCTTTGGAAAATATATTGATACTTAATAATAGAGCGTTAAACCCTTGTTACGTTTACGATTATGCCACGATTTGACAACGTCTAGACGTTAACAAAGCGCCGCCGTTTTGTTATGGTAAAAGAGCGTTATTGTTAAGTCCTAAAGAGTCGCTTAGCTATTTTGTTAACTCAACTTTATATTGTATTGTGTCAAATAATAACGATTTTGAATGCAACTCGTACAATCATCTATCTAGCCACCAATCCTCAGCATAAACCTATAACCGTTTAGGCTTAGGATCTATAACAACGATAAGGAAGCTACCATGAGTGATATTTTTAATGTAAAAGACACCATTACGGTCGATGGCAAGGAACATGCCTATTACAGTTTGCCAAAGCTGACCGAAACTTTCGAGCACATCAGCAAATTGCCATTTTGCATGAAAATCGTCTTAGAAAACCTATTACGTAATGAAGATGATGGTCAATCTGTCGGCAAAAACCATATCGAAGCGGTTGCTAACTGGGATGCAGGCGCAGAAGCGTCAAAAGAGATCGCCTTTATGCCAGCCCGTGTGGTCTTACAAGATTTTACGGGTGTACCGTCAGTTGTCGATTTGGCAGCGATGCGTGATGCCGTAGTAGAGCTTGGCGGTCGTGCTGAGCAAATTAACCCATTTATCCCGAGTGAATTGGTTGTCGATCACTCTGTACAAGTCGATGCTTATGGCCGAGAAGATGCACTAGACTTGAACGAAAAAATTGAATTTAAACGTAACAATGAACGTTATGAATTCCTGCATTGGGGTCGTAATGCGTTTAAAAACTTTGTGGTCGTACCACCAGCGACGGGTATTGTGCATCAAGTTAACCTTGAATACTTAGCTCGTGTTGTAATGGCTGCTGATGTCAATGTTGATGGTAAAAGCGAGTTGACGGCTTATCCTGATACGGTATTTGGTACTGACAGCCACACGACGATGATTAATGGTATTGGCGTGCTTGGTTGGGGTGTCGGCGGTATTGAAGCGGAAGCGGCAATGCTTGGTCAACCGTCATCAATGCTGATTCCACAAGTGGTCGGCTTTGAGCTAAAAGGTAAACTCACTGAAGGCGTTACTGCGACGGATTTGGTATTGCGTGTGGTTGAAATGCTACGTGCGCATGGTGTGGTTGGTAAATTCGTTGAGTTTTATGGCGAAGGCTTACACAGTATGCCACTGGCGGATCGTGCGACGATTGCCAATATGTCACCAGAATATGGGGCAACCTGTGGTATTTTCCCGATTGACCAAATGGCGATTGATTATTTGCGTCTATCAGGTCGTGAAGAAAGCCAGATTGAGTTGGTCGAAAAGTATGCCAAGGCGCAAGGCTTATGGCACGATGCCGATACGCCAGCAGCGACTTATTCAAGTAAATTAGAGCTAGATTTATCATCAGTACAGCCCGCACTTGCCGGTCCGAACTTGCCACAGCAGCGTATCAATTTATCCGATATGCACGAAAAATTTGGCGAAGCTTTAGAAAAAATGACCAAAGACCGCAAGTCAGAAGTCGAAGGCAAGGTACGCTTTGATGAAGAAGGCGGCGAGCAAGAGCAAGCGGATAGACTCTATGCTAAGCCTAATGTTTTCTCTGACGTCAATATCGATGATAAGAGCCATAAATTGCGTGATGGTTCTGTCGTTATCGCAGCGATTACCTCATGTACCAATACCTCAAACCCTGCGGTGATGATTGGCGCGGGCTTGGTGGCGAAAAAAGCCGCTGCAAAAGGTCTAAAAGCCAAGCCTTGGGTCAAAACCTCATTGGCACCCGGTTCGAAAGTCGTCACCGATTATCTTGAAAAATCTAAGCTAATGGACGAGCTTGAAAAAACAGGCTTCTATTTAGTGGGTTATGGTTGTACCACTTGTATCGGTAACTCAGGACCGCTCTTAGAGTCGATTGAAAAAGGTATCGAAGAAAAAGACTTAGTCGCTGCTGCCGTGTTGTCAGGTAACCGTAACTTTGAAGGTCGTATCCACTCGCACGTAAAAGCCAGTTATTTGGCGTCACCACCACTCGTAGTTGCTTATGCACTAGCCGGGACAGTGGATATTGACCTGACCACGCAGCCGTTAGGACAAGATCAAGATGGCAATGACGTATTTTTAAAAGATATTTGGCCAACGTCAGATGAGATCAATGAGCTGATTGCCAATAATATCGATGCGGATATGTTCCGCAAAAATTACGGCGAAGTGTTTGACGGTAGTGCCGCATGGAACGCTATTAGCTCAGCCGATAGCCAGTTGTATCCGTGGAGCGAAGCGTCTACTTATATCAAAAACCCGCCGTTCTTTGATGGTATGACCATGGAGCCAGAAGGTATTCCTGATATCGAAGGCGCGCGTATCTTGGGTCTGTTCGGCGATTCAATCACCACTGACCATATCTCACCAGCGGGTAATATCGATCCAGACTCGCCAGCAGGTAAGTACTTGCAAGCGCGCGGTGTAATGCAAGCCGACTTCAATAGCTATGGCTCACGCCGTGGTAATGACGCGGTAATGACGCGCGGTACTTTCGCCAATATCCGTATCAAAAATACCATGATGGCTGGCAAAGAGGGCGGTTATACCTATTACTTTAACGGTGATAGCGCCACGCTTCAAGACGGCGAAGAAATGGCGATTTATGATGCGGCAATGAAGTATAAAGAAGATAAGCGTCCGCTCGTGGTACTTGGCGGTGCAGAATATGGTTCTGGTTCTAGCCGTGACTGGGCAGCGAAGGGTACGATTTTGCTTGGCGTAAAAGCAGTATTGACTAGCTCGTTCGAACGTATTCACCGCTCAAACCTCGTCGGTATGGGTGTGTTGCCATTGACCTTTAAAGACGGTGAAAATGCAGAAACTTATAATCTAGACGGCTCTGAAGTGCTTAGCATCACTGGTCTAGATAATGGCGAAAGCAAGACCGCCAAAGTTACGGCTACACGTGCCGATGGTTCGTCTGAGAGCTTTGATGTCAATGTCATGCTACAGACGCCAAAAGAGCGCGAGTACGTGCGTCATGGTGGTGTATTGCACTATGTGCTACGTCAGTTAGCTGCTGAGAGCAAAAACGCAGCGTAATAGTCAATTGAGCTTAGTATGACAAAAAGCCCAACCCCAGTCAAAGTAGGGGATTGGGCTTTTTTATGGACTTTTCTTCTGCTTATATTTATCGTCTTTACCAATCTCAATTAGTTCAGTATATATATATCTTAATTTACTCTCGTTAACTGAAAGCTCTAAACCTGCTTTATCAAACAATATACAAGTAGAAAGTATAGTGCGGTAAGCTAATTGAAACGGATTAAAATCTAGTGGTAAGCTATATGATTTATATAGACTTCGAGAACCGTGGACCAAGTTTGATCTGAGGTCATATATTTTGCTCAAATCACTCTTCCATCTATCTAGATCACCATGATAAACAGCAATGGTACAAGCTATACGATTACAGAAATTATTTGTTATATCTTTATCAGATAAAGTGACTAATCTTTCCATCGCAGTGACAAGTTTAATAATTTGAGAGTTTTCATTATTATCTTTTGCTGCCTCTCCAAACCAGTAGAATGCGTCAATTAAGCGGTCTGCTAAGCACTCTTTGCTATTGATAGAGCTTGCATGATTAGCAAGCTTGCTTATAACAGTTCCTATATCAGACTTTAAGTCTTCTTCGAATAAATCCCAAAATTCCTTTAAATCCTCATTGAACAAATAGGAGCCTTCAATCCAGTAATCATCATTGCTACTAGCTATATAATGAGTAGTATCTTTATGAAAAGGATGATTCAACAATATTATTTGATCGGCTTTATAGTGATAGGATGTGGTGAAAACTCTAATAACACCATATATGAAATTTGCGACATTCTCTGCTCTGTGCTTACTAAGATTACTAGAGCTCTCTGGTATAGGTATATGTAATAGACAATTGAAGATATCTTCATTACTCTTTATAAAGAAACGATAATGGTCATCCTCTTTGACTTTAGCGTAAATGCTATCTTTATGAATTATTTTTAAATTCCCAATATTTATTTCTTTTTCAGGGCTCAAACCAACTGCATTAAACGGAAAGAAGTAAGTAATCTGCTTCCTACTTCTCTTCGCTCTTTTCTGTGCCCTTGCGAGTAATTTCATACAGCCGGGTGAATCAAAACTACCATTATTCTTTAAATGTATATATATGGAGTTTCTAATCTCAGTTTCTAAATCAAGTACTGTTACACCTTCAGTAAGTCTATATTGCCTTTTGGCTATATTTTCTAATACTTTCTGAGCAGCTGATGAAAAATTGAATTGGATTAACGTGTGATCAATTTCACCTATGTCTTGGGGTGGTTTTAAAGAAGAAACTATACAATCAATATCATTGTAAAAATCACTTTTATATAACTCAGGATCTAGTCTAGATAATTTATTAAGTCTTATTGCTTCAGTTATAATGAAGTTCAAGTCTTCAATATCTTGATTAGCAGCGCTCATAGATTTATACCTTAGCTAATATGGATGACTAGCATGCCTTAACCCACATAAATAATTTAAAAACGTTTATTTAACCCTTCTCAGTCAACAGCCTAATTCCCAAGCCAATAAATACCACACCGCTTATCTTGTTTAAAATGGCTTCGATAGAGGGCTTTTTTCTCAGGTTCTCACTGAATTTTGACGCCAATAATGCTAAGCATAAGCACCATATAAAGCCAGTGACAGCAAAGGTCAGTCCTAAAATGACGAACGACACCATGCTATAAGCATAACTGGCATCGATAAACTGAGGGAAGAACGCCAAAAAGAATAATGCAACTTTTGGATTAAAGGTATTGGTGAGCACACCTTGCTTATATATCTGCCAGTGATCTAAAGGCTGAACGGGCTTTGGCTTCTCGTCATCCTGCAAACTCGCGGCTATCAAAGGCTGTTGTTTACTTATGAGCATTTTGACGCCTAGATAGCACAAATAGCTGGCACCAATATATTTTACGAGCATAAATGCCGTAGGGGAGTTAGCCAGCAACACGGACAATCCTAGCGAAGCCAGTAGCGTATGCACCAGAATGCCTGAAGTAATACCCAACACAGAATAAAACCCTGCCGTTTGCCCCTGCGAAATACTACGGGTAATGATGTACATGCTATCCGTGCCTGGGGTCAGGTTTAACAAAATAGCTGCCATGATAAACCCTAGATAGTTCTCAATCCCGAACATGGTTAAAACGTCCTTGTGTTAAGCCTAAAAATTTTTACGTTATAAAGTATTTATACATTCTATAAAATTCTTATAGGATTGATGGTAGCGAGGATCTTACGGGTTGGCAATAGAATAAATCATTCAATAAATACTGATATTAAAAACCATAAAGCAGGTTATGGCTTCAGTCTTTATCAAAATCAATAAAACGTAAATATCTTATAAAATCGCAGATACCGCAATGTGAACTCTGATAAGATATCAGAGATTAATAAGACATTTGTTGATAATAAGGATTTAAGATGAAACGTTTGGCTTATACCATTGCTGTATCTGTTTTGGCCACGACGGTTGGGATAAATGCCGCGCATGCCGAGAGAGTTTGCAAAGTAACAGATCCGACGGGTACTCCATTAAATATTCGTGATGAACCTAATGGCAAGGTTATTAATAAGCTGCGTAATGATCGCGAGGTGTATGTCACAGATACCACTTATGATAATAAAAATCGTCCGTGGGTATATTTAGAAGGCTATTACAAGGGCGAATACAGGCATTGGGGCTGGGCGATTAGAGAGTTTGTCTCTTGTTATGATCGTTGATATATTAATTTCAGCTTATCCAAACTATAATGAACTGGATATAACAAAACCAATAGACATAAAAAAGCCCAGTCACCGTATGATGACTGGGCTTTTTTATTGTTCGCTTACTAGTCTAATCTGATGCTAAGCAAAAGTGCTAATAAGTGACGCCGAATAGTGGCGTCCCCAGGGGGATTCGAACCCCCGTTACCGCCGTGAAAGGGCGGTGTCCTAGGCCTCTAGACGATGGGGACGCATAGAGTGTTATAACCAATGGTTACAACGGTATTTCACAATATCAGATAGCTTAATAAATAAGCATTGCCTAGGTGCTGATATCGTCCTACTAGCGAGTATTTATGATTACGTTTCAGTAGTACTGAGCGTTGCAATAAATAGTATGGTGGAGCTAAACGGAGTCGAACCGTTGACCCCTTGCATGCCATGCAAGTGCTCTACCAACTGAGCTATAGCCCCTCGCTAAGAGTGTGCGTATTTTATGCAAGACCGGCAGTCCTGTCAACTACTATTTTAAAAATAATGCATAAATATTTGAAAAAAAGCGTTTAAAGCTATTTTAGCTGCTTAATATGCCCAAATTAGCGTGGATTTTGCTTAAGAGAGATCTCTTTGATGGCTTTATCGGTGAAAAACTCTTCTTCGCTGCCATCAGAAAAGATAATAGCACTGCATTCAGTCGGTATGTATTGACCGCCTTTTTCTCTGACGGTTCTTATACCTTTAAAGCCAGTGATGTCAAACTTGCTTAATTTGTCTAGATTATGATTGGTATAACCACAGTAAGTAGTATATATCCATTTCAAATCTTCGAAATCTTGACCCTTTGTCAGGGTAAGCTGTGCATCATAAAGCTCTTTTACGATGGCGTCATAATATTTCTGTGCTTCTTTGAGCGTGTTAAAGACATAATCTTTGCTTTCTATCGTGACGGTTTTGGCGGCCATGTTAGCATCCAGTAAATATTCTAATGTAGTTTGGATTATCGAATTCATAATACTTCTCTTTCGGTAAAGCTATTTTTACAACTATAATTTCACCTAATGATAGTTAGTCATCTTTGACATAGCTAGGATCTCTTCTGCATCGTGGACAAATTATCTCTACATCACCTTCATCAGTCCATACAACTCTTCGTAAATCATCAGAAGGCCATGTGATACCACATATTGTACAATCACTTTCTATATCATCACTATATTCGTTATCGCAGTAAACGCACCGATATCCTGTTTCACTATTCTTTTCAGGTATCATGCTATCACTAGAGCATTCTACACAATATATTATTTGCTCATCATTAGGTGAATGACTCTCGTACCTTTCAAATTCATGGCTCTGTTTGTGGCGTTGGAGTTTTAGAATCCCCTTTATTTTTCTCAAATATGATTCAGATTGTAGAATACGCTCAGCTTGTAGATTACTCTGAGCTTGACTATTTATAAGCTGGTTCAATAGTATTCTTGTTTCACCTGCCTCCTGCAAAGTTTCTTCTGAAACACTCGCTTTTAGGTAATCTCTAGAATATTTAAGGAAAAACTCTGCGTCATACATTAGAAAATTTTTGACTTCTGCATGGTTATACATATCATCAAGTAGTTCAGGTCTTGGCTGTCGATGCTTTGTTTGAGAGTTACCGTTAAATACAGCAACTTCTAACCACCAGTCTGCCTTATTATCATCCGTTACAAAGATAATATCCTTTAGTTCTACTTCTTTTACATGGTCCAATATCTGTTGCCATATAAGATAGTCAGCATACTTTTTCTGATAAACAATTTGATTGTCTACACAAACTTCATCTTTTTTTTCATCTAAATAGCCTGGAGATATTTTTAGTTTATATTTAACTTGAGCATTTTTGTACAAAGTATCTATTTTTTCTTGAGTGTAAGCTGCGCTCCCAACTCTATTATCAAAAATCGTATCTATCTTTTCTTCAAGAGGATCGGCTTCATTAATTTTTTGTTGATCGTTGATAGTGTTATTAATTTCTCTTATTAGTTCATCACCTAACGATTTAAATTTTTCTTTAATATTGTCAACATCAATTGGCGAGTGTACTTTCTTTATCTGTAATTTATTTAATTCCGATACTAAAGTGCTTTGCGATTTATTTATGGCTTCTTTTGCTTCTATAAGTAAATTCGTTCTGCTTCTAATAGTCGTTAATCTATTACGTTTGAATTCGAGAGCTACATGGTGAGGAATCCATATTCTATCATCCAGACTTTCTAGAATTTTTATAAATTCATCTCTACTACTATCTTGGTATCTATAAAGATTGAGTAATATATTGGTATCAAAAATAAATAAAGAATTTTCCCAAATATGACGGTATTCTTGCTCTGTAAAATTATAATCATACTGTTTAAACATATTTTTCATGGCATATTACCTTAACCGATTTTTAATTGAAAAGTAGTATTTTTTATAATGGAGGTAATGAAAGTTTAGAATGCATATTTCTATTATTAGAATATCAACTTCAATAGATAATTTAATTTTTATAAATTTCAGATCTACTTATGATTAATTGCAATATCATTACTGACACGCACCAGAAACTATCTAAAAACGAGAGGTTGTAACTTAGTTTTATTATTAATTAAATATAGAATATTTTATTTAAAATTTTTTTTGGTAAACTAAGTAAGTGTTTACCAAAAAAAAGTTATCCTAATCGTATATTGATTAGGATAACTTGAACAGCTGTTATAAAATTATTTTTTAAATCGACTCATGTATCGCTACTCAGCTGCCAAAAAGTCTGGCAATTCAGCTGCTTGTTTCTCAAGTTTTTTTAGCTTCTTTTTACCTAAGCCGCCAAGCACGTCAACTGCATGGCGCAAGCGAGTCAAGGTCATATCAGCGCCGATAATTGCCATAGAATTCATGACAGGCGTCGATGAGGTGCTACCAGCGATAGCGATAAAGAATGGTGCCATAAAGTCACGCATTTTAATATCAAGATGGGCGGCAAGACCTTTTAAGGTGGCGTAGATATTTTCTTCTGACCACGTTGGCAAGGTTTCTAGCTGCCAAAGCGCTAGTTGCAGCATCTCAGTAATTTGCTCAGGGGTGAGCGATTTATGGGTAAAGCTTTCCGCAGTGATAGCAGGTAAGTTTTGGAAATAGAAGCCACCCCAATTAACTGCATCAGATAACAGCTCAATACGAGGCTGAATCGCCGCTGCGATAGCCGTAAGCTTGTCACTGTTATTTGCCCAATCGAGGATTTTATTTTTTAACTGTTCAGGAGTAAGCGCGCGTAGCCATTCTGCGTTGAGCCAGTTTAGTTTTTCGATATCAAAGATAGGGCCGCCGAGCGACACACGCTGGATATCAAAGCTCGCAATCATCTCTTCTAAGGTAAATTGCTCAGCTTCGTCAGGCATCGAGTAGCCCATACGACCGAGGTAGTTGAGCAACGCTTCAGGGAGCACACCAGCATCACGATAGTAAGTGATAGAGGTTGGGTTTTTACGCTTAGACAGTTTTGATTTATCTGGGTTACGCAGCAGTGGCATATGGCAAAGTACAGGCATCTCCCAACCAAAATACTCATAGAGCAGCTGATGCTTGGGCGCAGAGTTAAGCCACTCTTCACCGCGTAGCACATGGCTGATGTCCATCAAATGGTCATCGACAACGTTGGCTAAATGATAAGTCGGCATGCCGTCGGTTTTTAGCAGCACTTGCATGTCGACTTGTGTCCAAGGAATCTCAACCGTACCGCGTAACATGTCATGTACTTGACAGACGCCTTCGGTAGGCACACGCATACGAATGACATGCGGTTTGCCCTCACTGACCAATTGCGCAGTTTTCTCAGGTGCTAAATGGGCACAGCGACCGTCATAACGTGGCGTTTCACCATTGGCCATTTGCGCAGCTCGCATGGCATCGAGCTCTTCGCTGGTACAAAAGCAGCGGAATGCATGATCGTTTTCTATGAGCTGTTCGGCGTGCTTTTTATAAATATCACTACGCTCGCTCTGACGATAAGGCGCATGCGGGCCTCCAATATCTGGACCTTCCGCCCAGTCGAGACCGACCCAGCGCAGCGCATCCAAAATCATTTTTTCAGATTGTTCGGTTGAGCGCGTTTGATCCGTATCTTCGATACGTAAAATAAATTCGCCGCCGTGGGCTTTAGCAAAAGCTAAATTGAATAGGGCAATATAAGCGGTGCCGACATGCGGAAAGCCAGTAGGCGATGGCGCAATGCGGGTGCGGACAGGGCGCGTGCTGTTAGTTGAAGTCGATGATTGCATCATAAAATTCTCAGAATAGGGTAGTTAATGAATATGGCAGTGAAAAATGAAAAAAATAGCAGTTAAAAATGCTAATGATAAATATGAATGACAAGTTTGAATAAAAAATACGGCACAAACAATAGCCGTCAATGTAGAAAAATAGCGTAAAATATAGCGCTAGTATAACAGAGAGATGGAATATTTTTAACGAAATGCCCGTCTAGCGCTTGACTACCCGTGTATCCTTGCGATAATAATGTTAGACAAGTCATAACTTGTTTATTTTCATCTGATTTTTCACTCTTACTGACCAAAATGGTCGTCATCTACTGAGTCGTTTGTGTCCATATTGAATAATAAGCCAAAAAATACGCCGAATACTAAGCAAGATTCTAAAATGAATTCTTCTTTAGCCACTGTTAATGCTGCATCAGTGGCTGAGCTGTCTGCTGTAGAAAACGATTTTGTGGTAGAGAGTGACTCTACTAATCAGCTGAATCAAGAGTCTGTCACGGATAAAGCCAACTCTGATGAATTGAGCTTTGTCCATGATGCGGTGCTGTTACAAGAAACCGTTGCAGCAGTGCTGGGTGTCAAAGCGCTACCTAAGCAAACAGACGATGCAGAACAAAGCAGTGACAACCAAAATAGCTTGCAGATGAGTGGCGTCTACGTTGATGCTACCTTCGGGCGTGGTGGTCATAGTCGATTATTATTAAGTCAGTTGGCCGATGATGCAACCTTGATTGTTTTTGATAAAGATCCAACGGCGATTAGCGTCGCGCGTGAATTGGCAAAGACCGATAGTCGCGTAAAAGTGGTGCACGATAGTTTTGCGACGTTGACGGATAGTCTAACGGCAATGGGAATCACTCAAGTTGATGGCTTAATGGCAGATTTGGGTATCTCATCGCCGCAAATTGATGATGGCAGTCGTGGTTTTAGTTTTATGCGTGACGGTGCGGTCGATATGCGTATGGACACCAGTCGTGGGCAGTCGGTCGCTGAGTGGCTAGAAAAAGTCGATGATGAAACCTTGGCCAATGTGCTTTATGATTTTGGCGAAGAGCGTCATAGTCGCCGTATCGCCCGTGCTATTAAGCAGATGGACAGTTATGACTCTACTTTGGCATTGGCTGAAGTGATTAAAGTGGCGCATCCTAATTGGCAGCGTGGTAAGCATCCAGCGACTCAGAGCTTTCAGGCGATGCGCATTTTTATTAACAATGAGCTTGGCGATGTTGACGACTTTTTAGAACAAAGCATTCCGATTTTAAAGTCAGGCGGGCAGCTAGCAGTGATTAGTTTTCACTCGTTAGAGGATCGCCGTATCAAGCAGTTTTTGCAGCGTCATAGCAAAGGGCAATATCCAGAGGATGAGAATTTGCCGATGCCGCCGAAGCGTCCACGCTACTTTAGCAAGCCTAAACGCGTGGGTCCAAGCAAAGCTGAAACCAGTCAAAACCCACGCGCGCGTAGTGCGTGGTTGCGCATGGCGACTCGTACTGATACCGAATATCTACCCAGTGTCGAGCAATAGCACAGGTAGCGTGATGTTATAGAGAGGGTGTTTGGCTGCGTTGCTGGTGATTGGTTGCTGGCAATTAGTAGGATAAAAGTCTGAATACTTACGCGGCTGTTAAAAATCTGTAAACATTATCTGCTAGGCTCGGCTGTTCCTTTTTCGTTTGGTTTTACTTTATTGATGGTGCTGTACAAAGCGTCTTACCGCTCTAAAACAGTTGCCAATTTTCATACTTGAAGTCCACTTTTTGAGAGCGTCATGGCAATATCTGACAAACCCGCAAACCGTCGCGCTGCAATGCCGCATAACACCGATATCGGCGAGCTATTTGTGCGCCGATTTAATGTGGTTAGTATCTATGTAGTGGTGCTATTGCTGTTAGCAGTGGCGATTGTGTGGAGCGGTATCAAAACAGCCGAAGGCGTTCAGCAATATCATCAGGATTATAAAACCTTGCAAGACATGAAAAAACAAGAGCGTAATCTGCAAGTCGAACATCAGCGTTTGCTCATTGAACAGCAGACTTTTAGTGCGACGCCGCAAATTGCTAGCCGTGCGGTGGCTGAACTGGGTATGTTTTCACCGACGCTAAAAGATAAGCTCATTATCCAGCCGGGTGTTGCCACAGCACAGGTGCCAGTCGTCGATACTGACTCAGATGAGGATAAGTCTGACGTTATCGAACCACGGGCTTCTACGGATATATCGCCTGATGCTCCTATCACCGATACCACGGTAGCGGAGGCAGGACAATGAGTGATAAAAAACCTAATGCCAATAGCGGTAAAACGACCGCGAAAAATGCGAATAAAAAGCCAACTAGCGGTAAGGTCACTAAGCCCTTACGTCCTGCCAGTGCAGCCAAATCGGGACAAACAGGCAGTACGGCTGAAAAAAAATCCTCTGGCAACCGTAAGGCTAAATTGTTTGATCGATTGAAAAAAAGTGAAGAGCAAGGCGCTTATACCAGTGTCAAAAACCTGAAAAATAAAAGAGGGTTTTTGGGTAAAGCGTCTGGCGCTTCCTCTCGCGGCGGTTTTGAGCAAGACAAAAACCGTTTCCGTACTATTTGGGTCATTGCATTGGTTGTCTTGGGTTTGCTGATAGCCCGTGCTTATTATTTACAAGTTGCCAATGCCCAGTTTTATCAAGACAAAGGTGATGAGCTCATCACTAGCGTGCGCACGCAAAAATCCTATCGAGGTATGATTACCGATCGCAATAATTTGCCACTTGCAGTCAGTGCACCACTGGCGACGGTCTCTTTTAGTCCGCATGATTACGCGCGCGAATATTATGAGCTTAAGCGTATTATTATCACCAATCCTGAGAGTCCACAGCTCGTTGCGCGTATGCAAAAGCGTTTGGATAATATGGATCTGACCACGCTTGCAGCTGCTGCGAATATTTCGGTCACTGAGCTGAAAAAAGTTACTGCTATCGACGATAGTATTGATGTAACCGATGAAGCAGCAGTTAAAGCAGCGCTGCCATCGGGTGCAGGCTCGCACTATTTGCCGCTACTGAATAAAGTAACGCCTGAGATTGCCCAAAGTGTCAGCACCCTTGATTTTCCTGGCGTCTATGAAAAAAACTTTTTCCAACGTTATTACCCGCAGCCACAACCAAACTCGCAGCTATTGGGTTTTATGGGTCAAAATGTCAGCGATCCTGAAGGTGGTTACGAAGGTCGTGCTGGTATCGAACGCCAATATGAGACTGAGCTGGCAGGTGATGATGGCAAAGTGTTGGTGCTAAAAGACGCCAAACAAAACAGTTTAAAAGAAATTAAACAGATTGAACCAGAAATACCAGGTAAAGATGTGGCGTTGACCATTGATTCGCGCTTGCAGTATTTGCTTTATAAAGAACTAGAGAAAGCAGGGCGTTTGCAAAAAGCGCGCTGGTCAACAGGCATGATTGTTGATGTGCAAACGGGTGAAGTGCTTGCCTTGTCAACATGGCCATCTTTTAATTCTAATAACCTGAATGAGATGACTGGTGAGAATCAGCGTAACCGTGCGCTGCTCGATGTCTTTGAACCCGGTTCAGTGATGAAGCCATTCACCGTTGCAGCGGCTTTAGACTCAGGAAAATATACTGCCACTACCTTGATCGATACCAATCCTGGCTCTATTCGTGTCCGTGGTTATACCATTCGTGACCATAATAATTTAGGGCGGATCACGATGGCAACGCTATTACAGAAATCTAGTAACGTCGCCTCGACTAAGATTGCTTTGTCTTTACCAGCTGATGGCATTACCAATATGCAAAAGCAATTTGGTTTTGGTTCAAAGACACCGCTACAGTTCCCAGGGGAAGGTAGTGGGCTGGTTGTCACACCAAAAGAAAAAGAAACATCAAGACGTGCAACGGTCAGTTATGGTTATGGTCTACAGGTAACACTGGCTCAGGTCGCGCAGGCTTATTCGGCGCTGGCGGCAGGCGGTGTGATGCACCCATTGACCCTCATTAAAGATGACAAGCCGCAGCCAAGCAAGCGTATCATGGCACACGAGCAAGCGATGTCTATCGTACAAATGATGGAAAGTGTCACCGAACCGGGTGGTACGGCTAAAGGTGCTGCTATTGACGGTTATCGCGTCGCTGGTAAAACAGGAACGTCGCGCCGTATCAATCCAAAAGGTGGCTACTATACTGACCAATACCGCAACGTTTTTGCGGGTATGGCGCCAGCATCCAACCCTAGGCTGGTCGGCGTGATGCTCATCGAAGACCCACGTGGTCAGATTTATGCTGGTTTAACAGTCGCGCCAGTCTTTCATAATGTCATGAAAGAGGCGCTGCGTTTATACAATGTACCCTTAGATAAGCCGTTAAAAACGGAAGATTTATAGGCTTAAACGTAAGTTTTTTAAATGTTCAGTTTTTAACTATTTGATGTGTTTTAACCGTATAGGATTTGCCAATGACCCTGTCACCCTCGTCGCCAAGCATTACCCCAGTCACCTTGCAGCAGCTGACTGAATCTAGTAGTAGCAATAGCAGGCATGGTGTAGGTATAGAGCAGGCATTGCAAAAACTATCGACTCAAACGACATCGATTGGAACGGATTCAAAACCAATCAATTCGTTTCTTGATATTCCATTCCTGCAGTTTCGTTTAGACAGTCGTCAGCTAGAGCCGAATGATGTGTTTGTGTTATTAAAAAGCCACATACCAAACTGTCAAAAAAGCCGTGACTACCTCTATCAAGCCGCTGAACATGCGGCTTTTATCCTATCAGAAATAGATCTCACGGCTTTACTTAACACGACTAGTGTATCAAATCATGCCGATATCACTTTACCAAATGATAGTACTGCTAAAGCGCAGCAGCAATTAGCAGCACTGCCTTGCCCTGTTTTACATGTGCCCAATATTCGTGATTTTTTAGGGACACTCATTCAAGCACGTTTGCAGTATCAGCAGCCCGTGACTTTGCCAACGGTGGTCGCAGTGACGGGCACCAATGGCAAAACCACCATCAGTCAGTTGGTGGCGCAGTTGACGCAGCTGACAGGTATGAGCAGCGCAGTTATGGGCACGGCAGGTAATGGTAGGCTTGGTGCTTTGGTGCAAGCGAGCCATACCACGGGCGATGCTTTAGCGGTTCAGCAATTTTTATATCAAATGGGTTCAGAGAATGCTGAGTTATTGGCATTGGAAGCCAGCTCACATGGGTTGGATCAGCAGCGTTTACAAGGTATGCCAGTGTCGGTGGCGATTTATACCAATCTTAGCCGTGACCACTTAGACTATCATGCCGATATGGCAGAGTATGCAGCAGCAAAAGCTAGACTGTTTGATAAAGCGCATTTTCCAGATCTAACCCATGCCATTATCAATATCGATGATGAACATGCCCAGATTATGCTCGACACCGCACATGCCAGTGATTTAACGGTCTGGACGTATAGTTTAGAATCATCAAAATCTGCGACCTTTGTTGCGGCTGAAATCAAACCAAGCTTACAAGGTGTTGAGATTAGCCTACGCACTGATTTAGGCGATGGCGAAGTTAATCATTTAGGTATCGTCAGTCCATTACTCGGGCGCTTTAATGTTGCCAATTTGCTTGCCGCCATCGCTGCTGCCGTCGCTTTAGGTATTAGCCTTGAGCGTGTTACCGCAGTGGTGCCGCAGCTACAAGGTGCGATTGGGCGTATGCAGCGTGTGCCGTCTAATGATGGCTGCTTTATCGTTGATTATGCGCATACGCCAGATGCGTTAAGCCAAGTGCTTGCCAGCCTAAAGACCCATTGTAAGGGTCAGCTGTGGGCAGTGTTTGGTTGTGGTGGCGACCGTGATGCGGGCAAACGTCCTTTGATGGCGCAAGCAGGATTGGCAGGCGCGGATAAAGTTGTGTTAACGGCAGACAATCCACGCACCGAAGATCCCAATATCATTTTGCAAGATATGCAAGCTGGTATGACGAGTGAGCAATATCAGCGTACCTATATTGAGCCTGCGCGCCAAACCGCCATTGAATATGCGGTCAATAAAGCAGCGCCTGATGATATTGTCGTTATCGCTGGCAAGGGTCATGAAACCTATCAAGAAATTAACCATGTTCGTTATGATTTTGACGATAGTGTTATTTTGCAAAACGCCTTAAAACAAGCAGGGCGCGTATAGCCTTGATAAATAAATAGTAGCGCCGAACATCCATTTTATATGCTTCTTAAGAAGCATGAGTCGTTAACGATAAAAAATAAATAAGTAGTCATCATATATAAGGTAATCATTATGACAGCCGACAACGATAACAGCATTCAGTCGCAAGGGCTGTATGTTTGGCAAGCAGAAAATCTGCTCGCAGCAACCGCAGCACTCGATGGGCATTGGCAGCTGAGTGACGGAGAATCCGACTCAGAAAACACTTCAGTAGATGATGTAATGAGCACTCGTATCGCCACCGATACCCGTACGATAAAACCTGGTGATATATTTTTAGCGTTATCGGGTGATAATTTTGATGGTCACGACTATATCGATACTGCCATCGCGCAAGGTGCGGTTGCGGCTATCGTCGCCCGCCCTATTGCTACCGCTGATGCAAATAGCATTCCGCAGCTAGTAGTGAGCGACACCCGTTTGGCGCTAGGACAATTGGCTGCGTATCGTCGTCAACAGCATCAAAATTTGACCGTGATTGCCATCACAGGCTCTAGTGGTAAGACTACCTGTAAAGAGATGCTGGGTAGTATCTTTGGCAGACTTGCCCCAACGCTTATCACGCGTGGCAACCTAAATAATGACTTGGGTGTGCCGATGATGTTGCTCGAATTATCCGACCATCATCGCTATGCTATTCTAGAGCTTGGCGCAAACCATATTGGCGAAATTGCTTATACTACCGAGATTGTAAAGCCAGATGTCGCGTGTATCTTAAATATTGGCACGGCGCATTTGGGTGAGTTTGGCAGCCGTGAAGGGATTTGCCAAACCAAGGCTGAGATTTACCATACCTTGAATGACAGCCAATTTGCGATCGTTCCTGATAAAGATGATTTTACCAATCAATTACGCCGTATCGCTGAAAAGTATACGTCACACGTGATTGGCTTTGGTAATACTGATGTCAGTGCCAGCCATTTAGATGTCGAGCCTGAGCGCAGTGAATTTAAGCTGCATATCGGCAATCAAGTCCATGATATCAACTTGCCACTAGCGGGCGAGCACAATGTCAATAATGCTTTAGCCGCTGCTGCTTGTGCTCATGCACTAAATATCGATGTTAGTGATATCGTCGTCGGGCTTGAAAATGCACGTCCTGCTAAGGGGCGCTTGAACAGTCAATTACTGGGTATGCATCGCTTGATTGATGATACCTATAATGCCAATCCGCATTCGGTGCGAGCGGCAGCAAAAGTACTAGCGGCGCAAACGGGCACGCAAGTCATGGTGCTGGGCGATATCGCAGAACTGGGAGAGGCGGCGGTTAGCGAGCATCAAAGCTTGGGTCGTACCATTGCAACAACGGGCATCAATGTACTGCTGTGTGTTGGTGAATACGCGCCTTTTACCGTGGCGGGTGCACAAGAGGTTTCTGACATCAATGCCCATGCGTTTACCGATAAAGACAGTTTATTGGCGTATTTGAAGCCGTATTTGCAAGCGCAGCAGGCGCAGCCTTGTACGGTGCTGTTTAAAGGTTCTCGTTCCATGCAAATGGAAACCCTTATCAATGCGCTAATCGAGGAGTAGGCGGTGTTAGTTTGGTTGTTTGGCTGGCTTGGCCAGTATTACACGCCGTTTTCTGCGGTTTCTTCGTTGACACTGCGAGCGTTACTCGCGGTCATTACCGCCCTCGCATTTAGCATGTTTTTTGGTGGGCGTGTCATTCGACGTCTGCGAGCACTGAAATATGGTCAAGCGATTCGCAATGATGGTCCACAATCGCATTTGGCGAAAACTGGTACGCCGACCATGGGTGGAGTACTGATTTTAAGTGCGATTGGCGTGTCCACTTTACTATGGGCGCGTTTGAATAATCCGTACGTTTGGATTTTGCTCATTGTCATGATTATCTTTGGCGCGGTCGGCTGGGCAGATGATTGGCTAAAAATTAAGTATAAAGATCCCAAAGGCTTAATCGCTCGCAAAAAATACTTTTGGCTTTCTATGGGTGCTTTGTTCGTCGGTGTGTCTTTATATTATATCGCCACCTTGCAGCCAGATATCGCGACCACGCGTGAGATGCAGGATTTGCTGCTACCGATTTTTAAAGATTGGATGATTCCTTTTTCGGCAGTGCCGTTTGGTATTGGCTTTATTATCTTTACCTACTTTGTGATTAATGGTGCTTCTAACGCCGTCAACTTAACCGATGGCTTGGATGGTTTAGCCATTTTGCCCGTGGTCTTGGTCGCGGCAGGTTTGGGCGCGATGGCTTATGTATCAGGTGATGTACGCTTTGCTGATTACTTGCATGTGCCTTATATTGCCTATAACTCCGAGGTTCTCATTGTCTGTGGTTCGATGATTGGTGCAGGGCTAGGTTTTTTATGGTTCAATGCCCATCCAGCCCAAGTATTTATGGGCGATGTGGGGGCGCTTGCTCTTGGGGCGATGCTTGGTACGATTGCCGTTATGACCCGTCAAGAGATTGCTTTTGCAATTATGGGTGGTCTATTTGTCGCCGAAGCACTGTCGGTCATGCTACAGGTTGGCTCGTATAAGCTGCGTAAAAAGCGCGTCTTTCGGATGGCACCATTGCATCATCACTTTGAAGAAATTGGCTGGAAAGAGACGCAAGTGGTGGCAAGGTTTTGGATTATTGCCATTATTCTCGTCATCCTTGGGCTCATGACCTTAAAACTGCGTTAATACAGCCACATCGCTCGAACATTAATATGAATATCATGTATGCAAAAGCCATCTCACTTTAGTTGAGGTGGTTTTTTTTAGTTGCTGATAGTTTGGTTGCTGATAGTTTATTTTTCGCATTTTCTTTCCTGCATTGTTTATCGCGCCTTTTATCACGCAGTAAGCCTGAATTTTGTTAAAATGGCAGCCATATTGCGATGACGTTGAGATACTTGTGAGCTTATTTATTTGTCCCCTTTGCCAATCACCATTACAGCCTGCCGCAGATACGTGGCGCTGCGATGGCAGCTTGCACCCAAAACACATGGCTCATCCATTTGATGTGGCACGTCAGGGTTATGTTAATTTATTGCCCGTGCAACAAAAAAAATCCAAAGCACCGGGCGATAGCCAGCAATCAATCGAGGCGCGCAAACGGTTTTTAAACGCCGGACATTATCAGCCATTGCAGACGCTTATTTGCCAAAAGATGAGGGAGTTGTTGGCGAAAAATGAGTCGGTCGCTGATTCAGCAATTGAGCCGATAACTACAAAGGATAGCAAGGCAATCAATTGGTTGGATATTGGCTGCGGTGAAGGATATTACACGCAGGCAATGGCACAGACAGGCATGGATACTCTCATCGCCGCAGATATCAGTAAACCGGCTGTGGTAGAGCTTGCGAAAACAAGCAAAGCGGCGGGGCGTCTTTGGTATCAGCAAGTTAAAGACAGTGTTACTAATGCGACAGCCAAGTCGGCAGTCATCTATCCGCTTGTTACCAGCGCTGCCCATTTGCCGTTACGCGCGCATAGCATAAAGGGCATTAGCAGTATCTTTAGCCCTATCTTGCCAGACGCGTTCAATGAGGTATTGACTGCAGACGGTTATTTAATCATTGCCAAGCCAGATATCGGGCATCTAGCGACGATGCGCGAAGCGTTATTTGACAACGTCCGGGAGCATGATTCGGATAAGTTTTTGCATGAATTGGCTCCATATTTCACGCTAATGGGTACGGAGCATGTCAGTACCGAGATGACGTTGTCAGCCGCTGATTTGGCTGATTTGATGACCATGACGCCTTATGCTTATCGCGCGCTTAATGAAAAAAGACAGGCGCTACTAGCAGCGGTCGAAACAGAACCCTTTACGACACAAGCTAAGTTTGTCATCTATATTTTGCAGAAGACAGCAGCTGAATAGAATGGCTTAAGGTCATTAGTATTTTTTCATGACATTTATCTCATTTTTAGCCCGTTTAGATATGATCAATTGAATTGAGGACACGCCCTAATAATGGGTTACAAAACAGGTCCCATCGTGGCGACAATGTTATTCCAGATTTTATAAGATAACGGCCAGTTTTCAACTTGCTCACGAGTGACTTCTTCAGAATCAGCGATATACTGGTATTGTCGCTCAATGATGGCCGCTGTGAGCGTTTTATCGCTAAACACAATGTTGTTTTCATAGTTCAAATCAAAGCTACGCAAGTCTAAATTGGTCGAGCCAATCAGACTGATTTCGCCATCGATGGTCAAGGTTTTTGCGTGTAATAGACCGGGTTTATATTCGTAAATATTGACCCCCGCTTCAAGCAGCTGCCAGTAATAACTGTGGCTGGTAGCAGCCACGACTATTGAGTCGTTATTCTTTGGGAAAATCATGGTTACTTGTACACCGCGATAAGCGGTCGCACACAAAATGCTGACGAGCGAATAATCAGGCACAAAATAAGGCGTTGAGATGATCAGGGTTCGCTTTGCCTGACCAATTAAGACACCTAAAAATTGCGGCGTGGTGCTGCGTCGTTGGGTAGGACCATCAGAAAAAACCTGTGCAGCAAAGCCTTTTGGCGGCAATGTGACTGGTAAAGGTGGCGGTGATGTTATTGGTAAAGGCTCATCAGTTTCTGGCTGTGGGGATTTTTGTTGCTTTAGTTGTGGGTCAATAAAATAAGGAAAGCTGTCAAGCGGCGTATCAGGATTTTCAGTCAGCCAATCACTGGCAAACAACATCTGATTCTGTGCCACCACTGGTCCTTCGACCCGCAGCATAATGTCTACCCACGGCGCAAATTTTGGCTTTACACGAAACTCAGGATCGGCGCAGTTGCGACTGCCACAGTAGCCGATTTTGCCGTCAATAACCGTAATCTTGCGGTGATTTCGCAAGTCAATCCGGCTAAACATGAGTACCTTTAAAATATTACTAATTGGTAGGGCAACACTGACTTGTACGCCAGCTTCTATCATTTCCTGCCATATCTTTGAGCCGACCATTTTTCGTGAGCCCATACCGTCAACCATTGCTCGGCATATGACGCCGCGCCTTGCTGCTCGTATGAGCGCTTGAGCAGTATCGATTCCCATACCATCGATTAGCCAAAT
Organism: Psychrobacter sp. NC44; assembly: GCF_904846655.1. Classification (NCBI taxonomy): domain Bacteria; kingdom Pseudomonadati; phylum Pseudomonadota; class Gammaproteobacteria; order Moraxellales; family Moraxellaceae; genus Psychrobacter; species Psychrobacter sp. NC44. The sequence continues at coordinate 64,088 of NZ_CAJHBN010000010.1, forward strand.
ATAATACAGCACATGAATATGATCGGTCGCTGCATCAAAGTCGGCAATCATACGTTTGCGCGTCTCAGCCGCATCTGCCATTAGCTCTGCGTGATTGCCCACCGTTGTATGATAGCCAGTTGCATTGGCAGAGTAGGCAAAGGCCGCTTGGTATTCAGGTTTGATAGCCTCCGACAAAGCGATGTCATCACCAAGTACTTCGGGACTATGTGCGCTTAATTTATCGATGATCTCTTTACGTTTGCGCGTAAAATCGCGTCCTAGATGCACCTCACCAAACATCCAATAAATTACAACCCCCAGATAAGGCAAAATGAACAATATGACGAGCCAAGCAAGCCGAGCGGGCGAGGTCAGATCATGGCGTGCAAGCACTCGCAAAGAGATCAGTATCAGCAGCATGAAATGAACAGTTAAAAAGATATCCAATAGCATAATGCGCTCCATCATTATTATTTTTATTTGCAGTATTTATCAGTGGTTCTTACTGATTATAACGCACTGTAAAATTACCACCGTTTTGATTGGTAAAAACAGCAATGCGGCAACGCTGGAGCTATGATACTTAGCAGTAAGCTTGTTCAAGCTGGTGAAATATACACCTCCATCAATACTCTCCTAACAGCCAGCCACTGACAAAGGCAAAATACTCGCGAAACCAAGCGTTGTAACGAATGGATAAAGGTGTCGGACTGGCGACGGTGATCGGTTGTTTATAGCCCTGATGTCGCGCAATGCTGGCCGCGCGAATGCTATGGAAATCACTGGTAACGATGGCGATAGGATCAGTGATAGACAGCCCTTTTTCTTCTAACAACGCTCGGCTGTTAGCGAGGTTTTCTTCCGTACTGGTACTTTTACCTTCTTGTAAAATGCGTTCGAATGGCACGCCATGTGCCTCATGCAAATATGTGGCCATGATATCGGCTTCGCTACGTGTACGCTGAAAACCAACGCCACCACTGGTCATCACCAAAGCATCTGGTTGTGTCTCGATAAGGGGCACAGCGGTGTCCAAGCGCTTGGCGAGCGTCGGTGTCGGCTTACCTGCAACCGTGCCTGAGCCTAATATAATAATCGCTGCCACTGTCGGTGCAGGCTGCTGGCTAAGCGTAATCTGCTGTCTTAATGACCAAATAAATAGAGCGAAGCTTAACAACCAAAGTATAAATACAGCCCATAACCCATACCAAAGGCGGTTAAAGCCATAATGTTGGCTGCAAAACCTGCGTATTGCATGCCAAAAAATTCCATGTATGACAAAAACCATGCCGACTAAAAAAGGTACAACCGAGCCGAAATTAACTTTACCGACGACCATCAATGCAGCGCAATCGATGATAAGTATGATGCCGATAACAGATAAGAGGCCACGAGTAACGGAAATTAAACCTTTAGACATAGTGAAAGACGCTTTTATTCAAGTGAATGGAGTTTCTGATAGTGGCTTATAAAAGTAGGCGGTAGTGAGGTATGTTTTAACCCATTATTAATCTATTTTTAACCTGTCTTTATAAAATATAGTGATTCTGGACATACTGAATGCACAGTTCATGAAACGCTTGTGCTGGCGGTGAAATCGTTTTATTTGCCAATTTAAAAATACCAATTTGTCTGTCTAAGGCAGGTTCAAGTAAGTCGAGCCATACCAATTCTGGCTCATTCGACGGAAAGGCGAGCTTGGGTAGGGTGGTTATGCCAAGATCATTGCGTAATAATGAAAATAAGGAAGTAATATTCTCGACCGTGTAACGCGCATTGCGGTTGAGCACCTCGGCGGGTGTGTTTTCGAGCAGTCGACAAGTGCCATTATAAATAAAAGGCTGGGTCATCAGTTGTTGCCATTTAAGCCCTGCTTTTTGTTGGTTTCTTGACGGTTTTACTGGTTGATTTAACGAATTGCTTCTTAAGCAGACCACGCCAATCGGGTCAGATATGAGCAAGGTGAAATCTATATTTGATTGGTCGATACTGGTGCAGTTGCCCAATGCCAAATCGATTTCACCTGCCAATAAACGATTGGCCACACCGACAGAGTTATCATCTATTAGTACAATCTCGACATCAGGATATTTCTTGGAGTACTCAACCAACACGCTAGGCAAGAGTTTTGTCACCAGTGATGGCACGCTTGCAATCCTTATTTTGCCTTTATCGCCAGCGGCTGCTCCTTTTAAATCATCCTCTAGCGCTTGATAAACCGTCATAAACTGCTCGATTTTGGGTAAACAAGTCTCGCCAAAAGGCGTGAGTGTTGCTTTATTTCCTCCTTCAAATAAGCGCTGACCCAGTGTTTTTTCCAATTCCTTTATCGAGGCAGACAACGCCGCTTGCGAGCGATTGGCGCGATCCGCCGCCGCCCGAAAGCCGCCTTCCTCTACCACGCATAAAAAGTGACGTAATTGCTGTAATTTCATAGGCTTATTCTTCACCACTATTAATATATAAGATATCGTCTATGATAGATTAAATCTATCATATTCTAAATTTAATTAGTTAGATTTATCGTTAGTACTTGGGTAGGATAACTCTATAGCAATCGCTGCCCAATCATTGATCAAAGGATATGACGACATGACGACTCATTCAACCAAACAATCCATCAAAACCTCACTTTATGCGTCTAAAGCCCCTCTAGAATGGGCGATCACTTGCAATGGTACGTTGTACACCGCGCAGATTCCTATCGATGAAAATGGTGATGTGGTTGCAGGTGGTATCGAAGCGCAAACCCGTCAAACATTAGACAATCTCAAGCACACACTAGAATGTGCCAATGTTGGTATGGATTCGGTACTACAGGTCATGATCTATGTGACCGATCGCGACTATCTAAAAACGGTCAATCAAGTTTATGCTGAATACTTTGAAGCACCCTATCCAAATCGGGCAGCGCTCGTGATAGCAGGACTGGCTCGTGAAGAAATGCTGGTTGAGCTGGTTGTATATGCCGCTGTGCCTTAAAACTAATTTTAATATTCCATCTTTTAATACTTTATCAAGGAAGCTCTTATGTCAGCTCACACCGCCCAACAGATATTGCAGCAAGACCCAACCAAATCACTTTATATCAATGGTGAATGGCAGGCAGGCGTAAATACCGTTGCCAATATTAACCCATCTGATATCACTGACACTATCGGTGAGTTCGCACAGGCCAGTGGCGATCAAGTCAAAGATGCCATTGCTGCTGCCCGTCACGCTCAGCCAAAATGGGAAGCAACTTCTTTAGAAAAAAAGCAGTCTATCCTACAAGCGATTGGCGATGAAATGATTGCTCGCTGTGATGAGCTAGGTACGCTGTTGTCTCTTGAAGAAGGTAAGCCATTTGCCGAAGGACGTGGCGAGATTTACCGTGCGGGTCAGTTCTTTCATTATTATGCCGCTGAAGTATTGCGCCAAATCGGTGATAACGCCGCCTCAGTACGCCCTGGTGTCAAGGTTGAAGTCACCCGCGAAGCAGTCGGTGTGGTCGCTATTATCTCACCTTGGAACTTTCCAACGGCCACCGCTGTATGGAAGATCGCGCCAGCGCTAGCGTTTGGTAACACTGTCATTTGGAAGCCTGCGAATTTAACGCCAGCCAGCGCAGTAGCATTGGCTGAAATCATTCACCGTCAAGGCATGCCAGAAGGGACATTTAACCTGCTACTGGGTGGCGGCTCGTCAGTCGGTGATGCACTCATCAATTCTACAGATATCGATGCCGTTAGCTTTACGGGTTCTGTACCAACAGGTCGCAAAGTTGCTGCTGCGACGGCACCGAACTTTATTCGCTGTCAGCTTGAGATGGGTAGTAAAAACGCCTTGGTCATCGCTGATGATGCTGATTTGCAAGTTGCTATCGATGCGGCAGTGGCTGGTGCGTTTGGTGGTTCAGGGCAGAAATGTACGGCTTCTTCACGCCTCATCGTAATGGACAGTATTCATGATGCCTTCGTCGAAGGTGTGGTCGCAAAAATGAAGACTTTAAAGGTCGGTCATGCGCTTGATGAAGGTATCTTTATGGGGCCTGTCGTCGATGACAAGCAGCTGGCATCAAACATGGACTGGATCGAAAAAGCCAAGCAATCCGGTGCCAATTTAGCCTTTGGTGGTGAGCGTTTAGAGATGCCGCATGACGGCTACTATATGTCGCCGACGTTATTTACCGAGACGGACAACAGCTGGGATATCAACCAAGAAGAAGTATTTGCGCCGCTCGCTTGCGTCATGCGTGTCAAGGATTTGGACGAAGCGATTGCCATGACCAATGACACGCGTTTTGGTCTGACGGGCGGCATCATTACCCAGAGCTTGCGTAGCAGTGCGATGTACAAAGAGCAAGTGCAAGCAGGTTGCGTGATGGTCAATCTAGCGACTGCGGGAACTGACTACCACGTGCCGTTTGGTGGTCGTAAACAGTCAAGCTTTGGCCCGCGTGAGCAAGGTCAATACGCTAAAGAATTCTATACCATCGTCAAGACCGCTTATCAAAAAGCGTACTAGGCATGTCTTAACAAGCATACTCGCCGCTATCGAAGTGACACGGTGTGAAAAAGCACTTAATAGCCAATGATAGCGGCCACTGATAAAAGTATTAAAGGGAATTGATATGTACCAAGATCATATCGTCATTGACGGATTACAGTATAGCCATTGGGATCGTGACTACTTTAAGATGCTACAAGCCAGTGGTATCAATGCGGTACATGCCACCTTGGTCTATCACGAAGATGCCCGTCAGACCATGACCCGCTTTAGCGAGTGGCACACACGCTTTGAGCAAAATAACGATCTTATCTTGCCAGTGTACTCAGTAGCTGATATAAAAACGGCAAAAGAGCAGGGCAAAGTGGGCATTTTCTTTGGCGCACAAAACTGCTCACCAATCGATGATGAAATTGGTTTGATTAGCGTGATGCGTCGTTTAGGTTTATTGATTATGCAGCTGACTTACAACAACCAGAGCTTACTAGCCACTGGTTGTTATGAGCAGAATGACAGCGGCATCACACGTTTTGGTCAGCAGGCGATCAAAGAGATGAACCGTGTCGGTATGATCATCGATATGTCTCATAGCGCAGAGCGCTCCACGCTTGAAGCGATAGAAATCTCATCGCGTCCGATATGTATCAGTCATGCCAATCCAACCACAGCACACGATGCCCTGCGTAATAAATCGGATACGGTCATCAGTGCCTTGACCCAAGCAGGCGGGTTGTTAGGTTTTAGCTTATACCCGTTTCATTTGCCAAATGGTAGTGCATGTACGCTTGATGACTTCTGTACGATGATTGCTAACTGTGCTGACAAATATGGCGTTGAGCATTTATCCATTGGTAGTGACTTGTGTCTCAATCAACCGCAAGCCGTGCTTGAATGGATGCGTAATGGGCGTTGGTCAAAAGCGATGGATTATGGTGAAGGCAATGCCAATAATTCAGGTTGGCCTGACACGCTGCCGTGGTTTGCTGGCAAGGACGGTATGGAAAACATCTATAACGGTCTGCTCAAGCACGGTTTTAACGAAAGTGATGCTGGAAAAGTCATTGGTCAAAACTGGTTCGATTTTTTAGAGCAAGGCTTAAAGCCTTTGGCTTGAGCAGCCACTTCTAAAGATTTTTTAGCCAGTTATTGTGCGAAACCGCTATAAAATGACAGGCGTTTTATAGCGCACAGCCATTTGAAATAGACAGTTTTGAAATAGAGAGCTTTAAAGTAAATAGCTTTGAAGTAAATAATATGGTGAGGCTATGTGGTTATATCCTCATTGCGATACCTCTGATTTAAAACGCAACATTAGCCTTAGCATATGGAGCCACATCATGGCCGATTTAAAGGGACTTAATCAAGTTGAGCAAGGACGCTCAAACGCTGCCAATAGCACAGCAGATAAGGTCAGCGCTGTACCAGCTGCTGCCGATATTGATGCGTTGGGGCTAAAAAATCCTGCCTTTTGGTATAGTGGCGGGTTTATTACAATTTTTGTGCTCATGGCGATTTTTGCAGAAGCACAGTTAGCAACGATTGTGGATGTTGGTTTTAAATGGTCGGCCAATATCTTTGGCCCTTTTTGGCAAATTTTGCTTCTCGCTACTTTCGTCATCGCTTTAGCGGTTGGTGCAGGTCGCACGGGTCGTGTTATTTTGGGCAACTTACCAAAGCCTGAAATGGACAATTTCAAATGGATGGCTATCCTGTTTTGTACATTGTTGGCTGGCGGCGGGGTTTTTTGGGCGGCGGCAGAACCTATTGCTCATTTCGTGTCAGCGCCTCCCTTATACGGTGAGTCACCAGACTTGCAACAACGAGCATTTAACGCCTTATCACAATCTTTTATGCATTGGGGATTTTTGGCGTGGTCGATTGTCGGTAGTTTGACCGCGATTGTGGTCATGCATCTGCATTATGACAAAGGCTTGCCGCTGAAACCTCGCACACTTCTTTATCCTATGTTTGGTGAGCGCGTACTTACTGGTCAAACGGGCGCGATTATCGATGCTTGTTGTATCGTTGCCGTTGCCGCTGGTACGATTGGTCCTATCGGTTTTCTGGGTCTACAGACCAGCTATGCACTCAATACCTTGTTTGGTATTCCTGATACTTTTGCCACCCAGCTTATCATTATCATATTCGCGATTGGGCTTTATACCTTATCAGCGATCAGTGGTCTTGCTCGAGGCATGCAATTGCTCAGCCGCTTCAATGTCATATTGGCAGTTGCGCTGATGGTCTTTATTTTGATATTTGGACCGACCAATTTTATCGTCAATGGTTATATTCAAGGTGTCGGCACGATGGTCGATAACTTTATTCCAATGGCCACTTTTCGCGGTGATGAAGGCTGGCTTGGCGGTTGGACCGTGTTCTTTTGGGGTTGGTTCTTAGGTTATGGCCCGATGATGGCTATCTTTATCGCTCGTATCTCACGTGGTCGTACGATTCGTCAATTGATTACCACGGTTTGTATCATTGCGCCACTCGTTACTTGCTTTTGGTTCACCGTCGTTGGTGGTTCGGGTCTGGCGTTTGAGATTGCCAATCCGGGCAGTGTCAGTAGCGCATTTGAAGGCTTTAACTTACCTGGTGCACTATTAGCCGTTACCCAGCAATTACCCTTTCCTTTAATTACCTCGATATTATTTCTAATTTTAACCACCGTTTTTATCGTCACGACAGGTGATTCGATGACCTATACCATCAGTGTGGTCATCAGTGGCGAGCGTGAGCCAAACGCCATGATTCGTACCTTTTGGGGCATTATGATGGGGGTGACAGCGATTGTTTTAATCTCGCTTGGTTCAGGTGGCGTGACAGCATTGCAGTCTTTTATCGTGATTACCGCTGTGCCTGTCTCCTTTATCCTGCTGCCATCGCTATGGAACGGGCCACAAATTGCCCAGCAAATGGCGCGAGAGCAAGACTTGTATCGACCTAATCAGGTAGAGGTAAGACATAAAATTAGCGAAGAAAAGCTCGCTAAGGAAAAGCTTACTCAAAAAACTGATTGACTACCAAACGGTCAAGGTCAAAACAACGATCCTAAAAACGGCTGAATACTTATTTACCAATAGATATCATCATTGGCATTATTAACAAAGCTGCTGGCTCAATATATTAGGTAAGGTAGTGAAATTATGAATATGATTCATGCAAATAATGAAAGAATTAATGTCAAGCCGCCTCAACTTAGCACTAAATTTCGTACTCGTGACGTGATTATGAATGCAGAAAGGTTGGGCGCGATGCACCAAACTCGCATTAGCTTTGTGCGCACGTTACTGCGTAAGATTGATAGAGAGCAATGGACGCTCAGTACCCATTTGTGGGATTTGGATGAGCAAGGCTATGGCACGGTTATTTATCGCCTCAATACCCCAGAGCATCTGTATCATCTGGTGGTATTTTGTAATGAGCTGGCTGATGAAGAGCGTAATGATAGGGTGATTGCCCAAAAATGGGATGTGACCTTTGGTTTGGTCTTTGGTGAGATAAGTGAGGAGCTACTGGGTAACCTACAAGCCAACGTACCGCTGCAAGAAGCAGGTCGAAACTCTAATATGGTGATGGTGCTGGCACGAGCAAATAAGAGCGTACGGGTCTTTGATCATATCGTTAGCTCGCTCGCCGTTGGTCAGCAACCAAATTTAGATATACTCGCGCAGGTGGGTTATATATTGCGTACCACGGCGGTCTATGGCAACGGTAAGTTTGGTATTTATGACTTCAAACCGTTAGATCACAGTGCAGATTTTGATCAATCGTTTCGAGCGCAGATGTGTGCCGTGTATTTGCTGCGTGAGTTTAGCTTAGATTGGGTCGATTATTTGGCAAAGCAAAAAGGCGGTAGCAACGCCGCTGCACTGCATCCAGAGATTAAGCGTTACTTGGGAGTTGGTAACGCCACCGGTTTGGGCATGGCACCGTATCTAATCAACCATCCTTGTGTCGTCGATCAATGGCTAACTACCCGTGAAGAAGCGTTGCAAGTGACACTGATCTGCCAGATTGAACCCAAAAAAACCGTATATTTTGCCAGTTTAATCAAACGTGCTATTCAGCATTTTAGCGAGATTGTTACCATCAATGAGTCGCAAATCAAACTCAATGAAGCGGTCGTTGCAGAATTAGCCGTATTACAAAATAATTTGATGGTAACCATTAATCAATACAGTACATGGGCAGAGTTCTTACAAGCTCACCATCATCTAAGCCTTGAGAGCCAAGAAGTGATTATCTCTTGCTTGATGGAGCTTTATCCTGAGCGTGTCGATGCGTTTCAAGAAAAAATAAATGCCGATGAAACGCTGTCGCTACCGAAAGGCAAGGTGATCCAAGATTTAATCGATGTATTAGAGCGATATTATCAGTGGGTGATTAATATTGATTTTAGCCAGCCCGATAATAGCCATTGGTTTTGGTATCGCTCGGTGGATAAAGAAGAGCCAAGGATGGGCGTGCGCGGGCAAGAACCGGGTGCTGATCGTGAGCTTGCATTAGACATCGCACGGCAAGCAAATAAGCTGTATCTCGCGTTGAAACCCACCGATCCAAAGCAGCTCATTTCAGAGTTCATCTTAAATCAGCCAAAATATCGCTCGATTGCGCGCCGCGTTTGGACGATGGGACATAAGCCACTGGGCGATATTCAGATGAATGTCTTGCATAAAACCGCATTACCCATGCACCTGTTACGGTGTAAATTATCGATGTTTGGTGCCACCAAGTTCGATCCCAGATCAGATCGCTGGGTGCGGATCACCTTGTTTCAAGGTGCGCCTTTGTTTGCAGAAGTGCATAGTGATGAATGGCTGTTTCCTTTATTACCCGATTTATCGAAAGAGCAGGGAGGTTTGACTCATGATCGTATCGCATAATGAAATCGTGACGATAGTACACAAAGCCTTTACTGGGATGCACCGTGAAGTAGGCGAAGCGGATGTGATTGCTACCATGGTCGCTGAATTACAGATGGCGGGCTTGGACGGTATCAGACACTTTAACAATGCCAGTCCGTATATCTTAACTGAGCACGATACGCCAATCGATATCGTCCACCAACAAGACGGCGCTATTCGTTTAGATTTGCATGGTAGCAGCTTGGCTTGTCACTTGCCGACTATCATTGACTATGCGCTTGAAAAAATGGGTGATTTGGCGCATTTTCATATTTATTTACAGAACTGTCATAACCGCTGGTTGGCTTATAGCGAGCTGGTGGGGCTGGCTGCCAAAGGCTTTGCTTGCTTGGCTAAATGGGACAATGGCTCTGTGCCCAAGCATACATTATTTACGTTAAATCAAGGTTTTGTGTATCCTGATTTATACTTTTTTGACCAAGCACAAGCCAATTACAATACCAATGATATGATTATTGAAATTGCGACCCAAAATTTTGATATTGAACAGGACATACAGCATTTCAATCATAAAATATCGACAGATGAGCTATTTGAAACCCATCAGCGCGCATGGAAAGAAGGCATCTATGTCGACGATGAACAGTGGGTGATACTCAAAAAAACGGCTGCGGCGATGTTGGTAGAAAATAGCGAAACATCAAGTAAAGGTGCGGGAGGGGCGTAAGCGACAGGAATGTAATAAATAAAAGGTTACAAAATGACATAGGCAAATAGATTAAGCCAGAAAGAGGTTTGTAATTAAAAATTTCAGAAAGTATTTTGGATTAAAAGGTATTTCGGAGTTGTTTGAATAGATGGGAAAAGCTAGAGGCTTTGATTAAGCAGAATAAGATTGGCGGTGAAGGAGGGATTCGAACCCTCGATACGCTATTAACGCATACACACTTTCCAGGCGTGCGGTTTCAGCCACTCACCCACTTCACCGTTTTTAGACGGCTCAGTATAGCGGATACTGTCTAGAATGTCACGACTTGCACCTTATCTTTCTTTATTTACAAACGCCTGCTACGATAGCGTATACGTAATGACAAGCATAGATGGTTGAAAGTTGAATGATAAGTTTCGGTAGGCTCAATGCTCGTTTGAAAAACAGTATTACAATGACCGTGATGGCGGTGGTCGTAAGTATAACTTCAGCGCATGCTGATGACTTTACTCAGTGTAGCGAGTCCTTTTATGGCGGTGTCTATCCTGAGTTTATTAATACCAAGCTAAGCAACAAAACCCAAGCTTTATGCATGGATGGTTTTGCCGTTATGTATTCTGGTGTGTCGCGTACACCGCTTTGGTCAGCAGAATATTTGGATCGCAAGCGTTTACAACAAGCAAAAGAAATTGATCGTGAAGACAGCTTTCATGAAGAAAGTAGGTTACCAAAATCCGCACGCGCCTCATTGTCCGACTATTCAGGCTCTGGCTATGATCGCGGGCATTTAGCGCCCAATGCCGATATGGCGAATCGTAGTCAACAATATGATAGCTTTAGCCTTGCCAATATCGCCCCGCAGTCACCGCGCAACAATCGCTATATCTGGCGTAATATTGAATCAGCCACTCGCTATTTGACCCAGCAATATGGAGAGGTTTATAGCATTACAGGGGTAGCATTTACTGGCAAAACAACCAAGCAACTGGCAGATCGTGTACTGGTGCCCAGTCATTTTTTTAAAGCCGTCTATATACCAGCGATTAATCAAGCAGGGGTCTATTATGCACCCAATGATGAGTCAGAGCGCATAGAGGTTATTAGTGTTGATGAACTCTCGACCAGGATTGGTATCGATGTGCTGCCCGTCTTGGATGCCAAAACCAAAACACAGGCATTTGATCTGCCATTAAAGGCGGGTGAAAGCTCCGAGTTGCCGGATGAGCCAACAGAAGAGCCGGCTTGGATGCTGTTTGTTTGGGCGATTCTTGAGTGGGTAATCGCCCAATTGCAAGCATAATGCCTTTGTGACACAAGTCTATATATAATAAAAGGCACAAAAAATCCAAAAATTACGCAAGGTATTAATAAAAAGGAGAATCAAATGATTGATCCATTTGCCAATGACCACCAAAGCATGCAAATCGGTGAGCTTATCATCGAAAACCAAACAGATAAAATTATTATATATGGCGATATTGATTTGACTCTTGATGCTACTGGATATAAGCAAGCACAACAGTTACATGAACTAACAAGCAAGATTCTTCAGGCATTTGAAAATGATGCTATTTACAATAATAGTCAGCATAAGTCAAAAGAAAAAGATGACCGGCTGGATAAAAATATTGACAATCCTTTTTTATAACTATTTGATATAGTTCAATTTTTATAGAAATAATAAACTATAAAAAAATTACTAGGCAAAAGCTTAAAATTGCTTATAATGAGTCAAGACATCGCTTATGTCGTATAAAATTTTGATGAGCAGTTTTTTTAGATGCGCTAATCACTTCCAAAGAGTAGAAAGTCGCATAGCTGTTAATAGGAATTTTAGCGAAGGATAAGCCTAGGAGATCAGAAACATAACGTTTCGAGTAATCATTGTATGAAGGGAATCAGTCTATGAAATTATTTACCAAAACCACTCTAGCTGTTGCAGGTATCAGTTTAGCAAGCATGGCATTCGCCGCTGATCCTTTGGCCAATACCACGTGGCAGACATTTGATGAAGGTAAGCCAAAAGGTACCGTAAAGATTACTGAGTCAAACGGTGTACTAACAGGTACGCTTATCGCTACCAACTCAGCCAAAGGCAAAAAGCACGTTGGTACGACCATTATTAAAGGTTTAAAGTCTGATGGTGGTGGCAAATATAGTGGTGGTACGATTACTGATCCTGAAAAGGGCAAAGACTATCGTATGACCGCAAACTTGAGTGGCAACACCTTAAATCTAAAAGGTTATATCGGTCCATTCTCACGCAGTCAAACGTGGAAAAAGAAATAAACCTATCGTTTATTTTTAGTATTAGACCTAATATTGATAAATAAAAATCCCGCAATACCTTTTGGTAATGCGGGATTTTTAGTACATATATTTTAATATTGGCTTCAGAGCTTATCTCACAAACTCAGGATATGCTTCCATACCACACTCTGCTATATCCGCACCTTCATACTCATCTTCTTCAGATATACGCAGACCAATCACTAATTTGATAACCGCCCAAGTGATTAAGCTGGCGATGAATACCCAAGTAAAGATAGTGGCTGCACCAGCAATCTGACCTACGAACGATGCTGCTGGGTTGGTAATTGGTACGATAAGCAGACCGAACAGACCGACTACACCATGAACTGAGATAGCACCCACTGGATCATCTATTTTTATTTTATCCAATGCTAAGATAGATAGCACAACGATAACGCCAGCGATCAAACCAAACAGTGTTGCTTGTAATGCAGATGGGGTTGAGGGTTCTGCCGTGATAGCGACTAATCCTGCGAGTGCACCATTTAAGAGCATGGTTAAGTCAGCTTTGCCAAAGATGATGCGTGCTATTATTAAAGCACCAATTGCACCGCCGGCCGCTGCTGCATTGGTATTCAAAAAGACCATAGCAACCGAGTTGGCGCTGGCAATATCACCCAGTTTTAGCACCGAGCCGCCATTGAAACCGAACCAACCCATCCAGAGAATAAGTGTTCCAAGCGCTGCCAGTGGTAAGTTAGCACCTGGAATGGCGCGTATTTCACCATTAGGGCCATACTTGCCTTTACGTGCACCTAATAATAATACCCCTGCTAATGCAGCCGCAGCACCCGCCATATGGACGATACCAGAACCTGCAAAATCAGAAAAACCCATGTCGCCTAAATTGAACATACCAAATACATCATTGCCACCCCACGTCCAGCTACCCTCTAATGGATAAATGACACCAGTCATCACCACAGCAAATAATAAGAACGACCACAGCTTCATGCGCTCAGCCACCGCTCCTGAAACGATCGACATACAGGTTGCAACAAACACCACTTGGAAGAAAAAATCAGACGCAGCGGAGTAAACAGAATCACCATCAAAGCCGTTTTCAGCGGAGGCTGCTAGGGCATCTGCTACCAGCGTTTCATTACCCGCGATACCGCTCAAGAATAGGTTGCCACCATACATAATGGCATAGCCGCATATCATGTACATGGTACAAGCGGTGGCAAAAAGTGCGATATTTTTGGTTAAAATCTCAACGGTGTTTTTTGAGCGGACAAGTCCAGCTTCTAACATAGTGAAGCCTGCTGCCATCCACATGACGAGCGCCCCGCACATTAAAAAGTAAAACGTGTCAAGTGCGTACTGGAGCTCGAAGATTTGATTTTGCATGTTAATTCCCCCTTGAATTGATGCAATACAGCTATCGGTATGATCTATAAATCTGTGTCTATATGGCCTTGAGCGTTAGATAGCGTCAGGGCCTGTCTCGCCCGTACGAATACGAATGACTTGCTCGAGTGCAGTGACGAAGATTTTTCCATCACCAATCTTGCCCGTGCTAGCGATGCGAGTGATGGCTTCGATAGCAGGTTCGACCATCTCATCAATAACAGCCACTTCGACTTTTACTTTAGGTAAGAAGTCCACCACGTATTCTGCGCCGCGATAGAGTTCTGTGTGACCTTTTTGGCGACCGAAACCTTTGACTTCAGTAACAGTGACACCTTTAACACCGATGTCAGAAAGCGCTTCACGTACATCATCGAGCTTAAACGGTTTTAAGATCGCAGTGATTAGCTTCATAAAATATTCCTTATTTGTGTGATGCCGCAGGTTGATAGAAGCATTGTGGTGCATTGTATCGCTGCCATGCTTACTATTAGTCATTCAAGAACTGTGCCAATTTACTCAAGGGGGATAGGTAAGATTGGATTTGTTTGTTCAAAAACAGCCATAGTTATGGCAAAAAATACTGGTTATGCTGCAATGGTATAAACCACCGTTATGAGCATAGAGAATGCGAATTAACCTTTAGCGTTGAACTGACGAAAACTTTATTATAACCAACTTTTTAGGTGCTTGGGGAGACCATCCATCTATTTCCTGTGATGATTTGCTAACCTAGTTTGGTATATGAAACGAATCACTTGAGGAGAAAGTAGGGAAAATTGTGTAATACGGTAAGCGGCAGAGCTTAACATGGATGTATAGGCTCTGCGCTCAAAGAGAGAGGAGTGGCTGTGTAGATCGGCTAAAGCCTATACCTTTGGGAAGAGTAGGTAGGGGGTTTTGGTGCTACCGAGCAGCTTTTTTGTGTCGCTACCTTTTAGAAGTTCACGCAGACGAGATTGGCCAAAGGCACCGGTCATTAGCATACCGATATTATTTTCATTTTGATAATAATTCAAAGCCGAAGTGACATCGCGGCAGTCCAGCAAGGCTTTTTTAGACTTGATGCCTGCTTGTTTGAGCCGCGCATAAGCTTCGCGTAGCGCATCGCAATTTTCAGAATTTTCTTTACCGACCATCACGATATGAACGGTTAATGCGCGCACCAGTGAGGTTTTGCAGAGCCAATTGAGCAATTTATGTGAAGTAGGACTGTTGTCAAAAGCAAATAAAGCGGTCGTAGGGTGCAAAAATGGTGCATGAGTCACCAAAATGGGGCAGTGACTGACTCTAATTAACTGGCTCAATGTCGATTTGCAGGTGACATTGTGACCTATAACGATCAATTGTGCTTTGTCATCGACGTAATCGATACTTTCATTGAGGTGTTCATGGCGATGCAGGGTATATGTTTTTAGTTTTTGTCGCTGCTGTTCGCAATAGGTGGTAGCTTGATGAAGCAAAAGCTTGCCTTGGGCTTTTAGCTCACAATTACTCAAGTGCTCCTTGGTGGTGAATTGCTCAAGCAGCATGTTTTCATCATCGATATTTAGGCAGCCTGAATAATTCACAGCCGCTTTTTGTTGTAAGCTCGGTACAGAATGCAACAGTCCAACAGGTGCTTGTAGACGAGTCGCGGCCCACATGCTGGCTTCTAACACTGCTTGCACGTGGTCTGGGCAGTCCAAGCAGGCAATCACACTATCTGGTTTCAAATTACTCATAAGACCACCACATTATTCCAATATTAAAAAGACAGAATAAAAAGACAGCTGCTTAGCTCAAGGGTGGGGCGATAATGCTTATGCCCAACCCTTTGCACCAATGCAGCTGTTTATTCAACTGTTTATTTATGAGCGGTTAATCAATATTAGCTCAATAAATAGACGTGGCTTTGTTTAATCCAATAAGCCAATATCTCGGCGATCGTGGATAGAGAAGCGATCAATCAGTGTTCGGCTCGCATTATTGAGTCCCACCACTTTGACATCAATGCCCTCACGTTGCAAGCGCATGACCAGTTTGTCCAAGGTGTCTACGGCACTGACATCCCAAAAATGCGCTTGGCTGACATCAATTTGAATACTGTCCAAAGCTTCTTTGGTATCGAAGCTGTTTAAGAACTGAGTCGTAGAAGCAAAGAATACTTGTCCTTGCACATAATAATAACGGGTATTAGTACTCTCATCATACTCACTAAATACCGTTAAGAATTGACCAATTTTATTGGCAAACGCCAGCGCCGATAGCAGCACGCCCACGCCCACGCCATAAGCTAGGTTGTGCGTAAATACTGTGGTCAAAACAGTCGCTAGCATGACAATGTTAAATGACATCGGATGCGTTTTAAATTCGCGAATAGACTGCCAGTTAAAAGTACCAATAGAGACCATAATCATCACAGCGACCAGTGCCGCCATTGGAATTTGACTGACCCATTCACTTAAGAACACTACCATAATGAGCAGTACGATACCTGCCATCAAAGTGGACAGACGCGTACGTCCGCCAGATTTGACGTTGATCATAGATTGACCAATCATGGCACAGCCTGCCATACCACCGAAGAAACCTGATACGACGTTGGCAATCCCTTGACCACGACACTCGCGGTTTTTATCGCTTGGCGTATCTGTCAAATCATCGACGATAGTCGCTGTCATCATCGATTCTAATAAACCAACGATGGCAAGTGCGATAGAGTAAGGCGCGATGATCAGTAAAGTATTTAGGTTCAAGGGAATGTCAGGTAATAAGAACATCGGTAATGAATCAGGCAAATCGCCCATACTGCCGACATTACGAATATCAAGATTCATATACATGGCGACAGCGGTCAAACCAACGATACAGATCAGCGGTGACGGAATCACGCGACCGATTTTAGGAATCAGCGGAAACAAGTAGATAATCGCTAAACCCGCCGCTGTCATGATATAAACCGTCATGCCAACGCGTTCGGTCATGGGATTCAACTCTGGTAGCTGAGCGGCAAATATCAATATCGCGAGCGCATTGACGAAGCCAATGACTACCGAGCGCGACACAAAGCGCATCAAGTTACCAAGCTTTAAAATACCCATTACAATCTGAATCCCACCGCACAATAAGGTGGCAGCTAGCAAATACTGCAAACCATGCTCGGCGACTAAGTCAACCATCACCAGTGCCATTGCCCCAGTTGCTGCCGAAATCATGCCTGGACGACCACCGACGAAACTGATCACGACCGCGATACAAAATGAGGCATACAAGCCGACTTTTGGATCAACACCCGCGATAATAGAAAAGGCAATGGCTTCAGGAATCAGCGCTAAGGCAACAACCAAACCGGATAAAACGTCGCCGCGAACATTGGAAAACCACTCGTCACGTAAGTTATCAATAAAAGATGTCATAAGTAAACTGCATAGGGTTAGAGGCAAAAAAAGTAATCATTACTCATTCATAAAATGATCGCATCGATATAAAAGTAGCTATTCATCTTTCTTTTACGGCAACATGTGCTGTGTCATATTGCGGTATTGAGTTATTAAAGATCAGTAATAAGTAGGTCTATTGATTTACTTACTGGTATCGCTAATACGCTCACCAATAATTGATATGATGATAAATTCAGTGAGATTACCTAAAAAAATAGTTAAAATAAGGTGCTTAAAGCAGGGCGTTTATAAGAGCACCTACAGTAACGAATAGCGTCAGCAATGATATGCTGCGGTAGAGGGTAATAAATAATTTATCAAATAAAAATAGCCGCTCGACATGACCCGTCTATAGTAGTAACTTTGCCAAACAGAAGTGACAATAGCGTGCTAACTGTGACAACATGCTAAACTAAAATGCTTGGGTAAATACCCAGTCACTTACAGATTAAGGCAACTATTATAGCATTAGCCACTTAATATAAAAACAGGCGCATAATAGCACATCGTCATAAAAAACCAGTACCGAAATCTGAACGATACCGTTATGATGCGTCTCATCTTGACGGCATCATTTTGCTTCTTTATATACTAGGTTTGTTTGATGCCATTTTGCTCGTCCAACAGAAGGAATAAATATGACCACCAACGCTGCAACAGACGCCTTACTTCACAAAGGCAGTGGTCTACAAGTCGTGGTCGGTTTGGGACAATCTGGGTTATCAGTTGCGCGCTATTTGGCCAATCAAGGCTATCAGGTTGCTGTTACTGATACTCAGGTAACACCTAGCTTAGCAGATCAACTACCCGCTGAGATTAGTATTCGCCAATTTGGTGCGATTGACGCCGAGCTCTTGCAGCAAGCGGCACGTATTGTTATAAGCCCCGGTATCTCTCTTGCTACCGAAGCCGTCGCCGCTGCTCGCCAAGCGAATATTCCAGTGGTTAGTGACATTCAGCTATTTTGTGAGGCTTGTACCGTACCGATAGTGGCGATTACTGGCTCTAATGCCAAGAGCACCGTGACCACCTTGGTCGGGCAAATGGCCGCGGATGCTAGTGTCAATGTTGGTGTCGGCGGTAATATTGGCGTGCCAGCGCTGACCTTGCTTGATAATCCTGATATGGAGCTGGCAGTGCTTGAGCTGTCGAGCTTTCAGTTAGAGACGGTGACCAATTTGGGTGCGCAAGTGGCGACGGTTCTAAATATGTCACCTGACCATCTAGATCGCCATGGCGATATGCTGGGCTACCATCAAGCCAAACATCGTATCTTTCAGGGTGCTAAGTCCGTGGTTATCAATCGCGAAGACGCATTGACGCGCCCGCTCGTGGCTGATAATTTGCCCAGAGTGAGTACCGGTATACATGCTCCTGATAAAGGTCAATATGGTCTTATTACTACTCCTGAAGGCCAGATTTATCTTGCCCACGGTACAGAAAAACTACTGTCGGCAGATAAACTGTTGATTAAAGGTCGTCATAATCTGCTCAATGCACAGGCAGCCTTGGCATTAGGCGAACTTGCTGGTTTGCCATTGGGCAGTATGTTAAATACCTTACAGCAGTTTACTGGACTTGAGCATCGTTGCCAGTATGTGGCAAATGCTGCAGACATTGATTATTTTAATGATTCAAAAGGCACCAATATCGGCTCAACGATGGCAGCTATCGAAGGGCTGGGCGCAGTCTATGCACCAAAGGATGGTAAACTACTATTGATTTTGGGTGGACAAGGTAAGGGTCAACAGTTTGGTGAATTGACGCCGTTTATCAATCAGTATGTTAGCCAAGTACTGTTTATTGGTGAAGATGCGCCGCTGATTGAACAGCATCTGCGCGCGGCTAAGATAAGCGCCGATGTGGCGTTACATCAATGCCAAACTTTAGAAAATGCCTTTACAACCATTCAACAAGTCACGACAAGCAGCCTATCGCAAGTGCAAGCGGTGCTATTGTCACCTGCTTGTGCCAGCTTTGATCAATATAGTGGCTACGCAGCTCGCGGTGAGCATTTCAGTCAGTTGGTTGGTCAATTAGCAACTGAGTCGTCAGATATGATGACTGCGGAATAAAAGGTTTGGTGATTTAAGCATTTGCATGATAAGTGCTTAGCGAATATCAGCATTTAATAAAGAGCTCATGTATTTAATAAAGAATAAGGGCAATGCAATAGGGTTGCCCTGAATTGACTTTTATGATGCGCGCGCATTTTCTGTATAAATGATTGTTTTGCTTATAGATTGCTGCTACTGTCAATCATAGCCAGTCAGCAACATGAATGGTCAGCTTATTTGCTTAGTAATCTGTCTGGTACTGTCTATTTTCTATTTTTTAAACGGTGGCGTTTAATAGACGCCGTGTTTTTTCGTTCGTTAGTGTATATAAAATTATGGCGCTCTCTTCTCTTTTTCGTTCCTCGTCCCAACCGAAGCAAGCATCTGGCTCAGATGGTATTCTTTCTATGCCGTCAGCACGCGCCATTCTCCTATCGAGTGTTGGCTGTATGTTGGTGCTCAGTTTATTGATGGTGGCTTCCGCTTCTATTCCTTTTGCCCTCAGTCGCGGCATGACAGAGCTGCACTTTTTCAAAAACCAGCTGCTGTATATGATGATCGGTTTGACGGTCGCTACGGTTTCTTATTACAGCGTGTCTTTGCGAACACTATATAAGACTGAAACCCAATTTATCCTATTGGGTATCACTGGCATGCTGCTAGTGGCAACCCTATTCAGTACGCCTATTAACGGCTCCAAGCGTTGGCTGAACCTAGGGGTATTTAATTTTCAGGTGGCAGAGTTGGCCAAGTTGGTGATGATTGTCTTTGTCTCTGATTTTGTGGTGCGTCGCTCTTTTGAAGTTCGTAACGGCTTAGACGGTTTTTTACGGATTATGTTGGTGGTGGCACTCATCACCATGCTGCTATTGTCACAGCCTGATTTTGGTTCTTTTGTCGTTATTTTAGGTACCATCTTTGCGATTTTTTATATCGCTGGTGCGCCTTACAAGCACTTTTTAGCACTGGGCGCGGCTGCCATCGGTGGTGCGGTATTGATGGTGACGACAGCGCAGTACCGATTGGTACGTGTGATGTCATTTATGGATCCGTTTGATGATGTGCAAGACACGGATTATCAGCTGGCACGCAGTTTGATTGCCTTTGGTCGTGGACAATTTACAGGCGTTGGTTATGGTGAGAGCGTACAAAAACTGTCGCATTTGCCTGAGGCACATACTGATTTTCTACTAGCCATTACAGGGGAAGAGTTAGGCTTTGTTGGGGTTACTATGGTACTGGTGCTCGAAGCGCTGATTATCGGTAGCGCGATGCGTATCAGTTATAACGCGCTCAAGCGTCGGCAGATGCGTATGAGTTATACCGCCTTTGGTATCGGTGTGGTGTTCATAGCGCAGACAATTATCAATGCGGCGATGAATATGGGCGCGATTCCAACCAAAGGATTGACCATGCCATTCTTCAGTTATGGCGGCTCTTCGATGTTGATTAGTTTGGTGATGGTTGCGTTATTGCTAAAAATTTATAAAGAAAGCCCTGAAATCGAAAAAAGCCAATGCCGTTATTATTGATAGGTTGAGCATTAGTGATAGGCTCGATGCATCATGACTGGCATTATCCAAAGAAGCGTCGCTAAATAGTGGCGCTTTTTGCTAGCTGGCTTTCTTTTATCCACTGTGCATATTTAACTGTTGCTTGCCTTGTAGCGGCGTACTGTCCCATTGAGCAATGGCTTGCTTTAACATACGAGTAGGTGTGTCTCTATCAACGGCTGGTTGCTGTAATAGTTGTAAAGCATCGGCGATAAGTTTACTTGGATCTCGTGTATCAATTGGTTGTGCTAGGTTTTGCTTGGAGAGTTTTTGTCCATCAGCATGACATATCAGTGGCAAGTGATACCAGTGATTGATGGCAGGCAAGCGTGCGGCATCCATGATGCTGATTTGCGCTGTCGTCATGGTTAGGATATCTAGACCGCGCATAATATGTGTCACCTGTTGCAGTCCATCATCAAGGCTGGCAGCCAAAATATAATTGATCATACCATCTTGGCGACGCACCACCATATCACCCAATGTCTGCTGAGGATTATCCCACTGCAATCCTTGAATACCGTCGTTAAAACCAATCTTATAATTCGGTAGCTGTATGCGTAGCTTATGTTGCTCTCTATCAAGGTCAGCGCTGACGCAGCAGCGTGGATAGCGCTTCCTGTTTGGTTGCAATGGCTTAGCATCATAAGCTGGGCTCAGCTCTTCTTGCGCCCAGTATTGCTCTAAATCTTTACGCGAGCACTGACAACCATAAGTGAGCGGATGCAGGGCTGAGTGTAGATAATCATTATAAATATCAATACGCTCAGATTGATAAATGATATCACCGTCCCAGTACAATCCAAGCGCTTCCAAATCAATCAAGATTTGCTCAGTAAATTGCTGATCACAGCGTTCGGTATCAGTGTCTTCAATACGCAGTAGCCATTTACCACCAATGGATTTTATATGGCAAAAGCTGGCAAGCGCGGTCGTCAATGAGCCAAGATGCAGTTCACCAGTCGGTGAGGGAGCAAAACGACCAATTGGCTGTACTGGTATGATTGGAGTGGGCATAGGAATAAGGTTAGTTTTCAAAGTAGGAAATTATCGGTAAAAAAGGTAGAAGATAGAATAATAAATATATCCGTAAAAAGATATTTGTGAAATGAGTCTGTTTTGTTAGCAAATCAATATAAGCAAGCTTAAAGCTCTGTATCAGCCATGATTCATTGACTAAAAACCAGCCAGCTAAAACGCAATAAGCGACCATATTTTGGTCGCTTATGCTTGCATTCTACTATTGAGATGAGTTGTAACTCGTTTAAGCGCCTTGATTTTGGCGTTCTTTAATCTCAGACAGTGTTTTACAATCGATACATTGGGTAGCTGTTGGGCGTGCTTCGAGACGACGCAAACCAATCTCTACGCCACAAGTTTCACAAAATCCATAATCATCATTTTCAATTTCTGACATAGATTTATCAATTTTGCGAATGAGCTTACGTTCACGGTCACGCGTACGCAATGCGAGGGCAAACTCTTCTTCTTGGGTGGCGCGATCATTAATATCTGGCATAGCACTGGACTCGTCTTGGATATAAGTCTTGGTGCGATCCGCTTCGCCAATCAGTTGGCTCTTCCAATCCAATAATATAGCCTTAAAGTGCTCTAACTGCGCATCAGACATGTACTCTTCGTCTTTGGCAGGCACATAAGGAGTAAACTTAGCTTCACTTGGATTCGTGGTCAGGGTGCTCATATGGGTATCCTACTTTTTTCAAATTAATTCAATAAAACGACGTATCAAAAGACAAGACGCTATCAATGTCATAAACGCTATAATTTGTCCCTTTATAAAACGTTTTACCACTTGGTAACACAAGTAACACAGCGGATCTAATAGTACAGTTATCTGATATGCTCAAAGCAATCTATCAATGGTCAGGTATATGGTTATGCATATTTTTATTTAAATAGCGTTGTCTTAATAATGCGACAAATCACTGACTGTGAAGACTTAGCTGTGATCGATTTAGCCATCCTAGCTATTATAATTCTACCTAATACCAGATACTAGGCAGTCCTCATTTCGTTTTATACGTTGTATCATTGTTTCTGACAATAATGAAGTAATTTTTCATCATCATGTCGTTTTTACCGTGCCAGTCATTGTATTCTGAACTCAGAAATATCAGTCAATAGCTTGCGATATAAGGGCTCACATCAGTATGGCTGCCAATAAATCTGGGCGTCAAGTATCCAGTCTTTCTACCCAGCTTGCAACCTTTCCATTGTTGGCTAATTGCAACCAACGGTAACCGGGCGGGACGCTTTTATCATAGGAGAAATCATTCTCATAAGGCTTGAACTGGTAGCAAGTAGATGGCGTGCTATAGACCGTGACTCCTTGACGATGGCGAACCTGCTCTTGGTGCGTATGACCACTGATAATGACCTTGAGATGGTCAAATCCTAACAGGCGCTGCCAAAAGGCCTCACTATTCTCTGCCATATGCGTGTCAATCCAGTCAGAGTCTACGGGAATGACATGATGATGTAGAGCAATCAGCGCAGGCTTATCACAGGCTCCGAGTCTTTCGTATAACCAGTCAATATCGGTAGGCGTTATCTCGCCCGCGACTTTACCCGTGATGGATGAGTCTAATAACAACAGCTGCCAACGATCAGTCTCAATGACATGCCGGCTTAGCAAGCGCGGGTCGGCAGGTTGAGCAATCAGTTCGCGCTCAAAGAAGGGCAAGTCACTGCCTATCTCATCCGTCACATCATGATTGCCTGCGATGCAAGCAAAAGGAATATGGGTGGCTTGCAATACCTCAAAAATATGATCGTAAATAGCGGGTTTGACTTCATTGACTAAGTCGCCAGTCACGATAATCAAATCGCAGCGAATGTCGCTACTCAATGCTTGCTGTAGTACTGTTTCAAAGCACTGCTGACAGACAGTGGCTTCGCTATTGTTAGTATCGCCATCAACACTAGAAGAAACGGGCGTTGATAAATGCAAATCTGTGATTTGTAGTATGTTTACCTGTTCATCTGGTGTGCTAATGTTATTAACAGGATAGCTTAGCATTGGGTCAGTCCCTCATCGAATCGAAACAAGTGATGCTGTTAAAACGAATGATAAATAAATGTCCTGCATCGAGTAGACTAATGAATTTTGGTCTGACCAATATGTTTTTTGGCTTGACGCCGCTAGTATGTCGATGGTATTAGGGCAAGTTTATAACATAAAGTAAATGAAAGCTCTATCATATTGATGAAATAAAGTTGGATAAGAGGATAAAAAAACCAGCGACTTTATGTGTATGATAATGTGTCTAACGGCGCGCTGACCAAATTTTTGCAGTGCTGAGCTTTGAGAAAATCAGCGCGATAAAAAATAAAATGGCTAATATTAATACGATAGCAAGTCCTGTCTGAATATCTAGCCAGATGCTGCCCCAAACGCCTAGTGTCACGCCAAGCTGTGCGATCAGTAGCGATATAACGACCATTTGTTTTGGCGATGATGACCATAAACGTGCCGTCAATGCTGGTAATACCAATAAACCGCTGATTAGTAAACTACCAACCGCTTGCAGGGCAATCGCACAAAATCCCGCCAATACGCCCATGAAGAACAGCCGCTGGCGTGTCGGATGAACACTTTGAATACGCGCCAGTGCTTCATGAGTGGCAAGCTTAATTTGTGCAGGCCATATATACATGAGTAGACCGAGCCCTACCAGCACGCTACCAGCAAGTAAGGGCAAGTCTGCCCAATCAAGCTCTAGCAAATTACCAAACAAAAACCCCAGTACGTTTGCTTGTTGGTCAGTCAACTGGGTCAAAGCCAATAAACCTAAGCATAACAAAGACACCGCCACGACCGCCAAAACCGCATCGACAGGCAGGCGCTCATCATCGATTAATACCAGCCCTAGCACTACCATGACGCTGACCAAGGCAATGCCAATGCCCATAGGTAATTGCCACCATACTGCTAAAGCCACGCCAAGCAAGGTACCATGTGCTAAAGCATCAGCAAAAAAGGCCATGCGTCGCCACAAGACTAAGCAACCTAAAGGCGCTGACAGTAACGCTAAAATACTGCCAGCGATCCAAGCGGGGGCAATGATGGCTAACCAAGCAGTCATAATAAATATCCGTAAAAGTTTTTATAAAGCTCGATATGTGTTTGATGCATCAAGCTTCGACATATTTTATATTTGTGAATGTTCAACGCGCCTTAATGATTATAGTTCGCTTGGGGCGTGATGCTCACAGGCATGTGGTTGATGCACATAAGGCTGCTCATAATGATGCCCAAATAGCTTTTGAAACTCACTACTAATGGCAAGCTCGCTTGGTTGTCCCTCACAGCAAATATGCTTGTTAAGACAAATCACGCGTCGACTGCCTTTCATGACCCAATGCAGATCATGCGATACCACCAGCATGGCACAACGCAAAAACTCTGGCAGCTCATCAATAAACTGATAGAGCCAAACCTCAGTATCAGGGTCCAGTCCTTGCATCGGCTCATCTAAAATCAATAAGTTGGGTTTGTCTAACAATGCGCGCGCGAGCAAGACCCTTTGTGTCTCACCACCCGACAGGTGCAGCATTTGTCGCGATAGTAAGTGCGTCAATGACAAGTTATCGAAGATAAATTGACGCTGCTCAGACGTTAAGCGCCTTTTATCCGCTTGTGCCAATAAATCGCAGACTCGTAATGGCAATATCGGCGGTACAGCAAAGCGCTGCGGCACATAGCCAAGCTGTAACTTTTGATGAGAGTTAATGTGCCCTTTAGTTGGCTCAATCAATCCCAAAATAAGTTTGACCAACGTTGACTTACCAGCGCCATTGGGTCCAATAAGACTGACTGTTTCATTAACCGCAATGTCAATATCAATATGTGAGAGTAAGCGTTGATGCCCTATATCGTAGCTGATATTGCTTAGGCTCAGCAGTTTACTCGCATTATTAATGGTGTTGCCATCAACAGCGGAAAAGTTCGGTTGATTAGACGGTGAGGTAGACAGGCTCATAGTATGACAACCAATAAGTGAATGAGTAATACAAATAAAAAGTGGATGACAAAGACTTATGCTTCAGTGGTTGAGGTGTGTTACTGGCACGCTTGGCAACGACCACTCAGCTCAATCACACTGCGTTCCACAATAAAGCCAACATCTTGCTCAGCAAAACTCATCATTTCCTGTACGGGCACACTGCTACATTCTTGTACACGCTGACACTGACCGCAGATTAAAAATGCTGCGGTATGCTGCGCGCGTGGGTGACAGCAGGGCACATAAGCATTGATAGAGGTCAATTGATGTATCAAGCCTTCACTCAATAAAAACTCCAGACTGCGATAGACAGTGGGTGGCGCGACATTTTTTGGCATTTGTTTTTTAGAGCTAATTTCTTTAGATGCCGCTTTCGTTGGGTGCTGTTGCGAGCTAAGCGCTTCGCTGCTGTCATCATTGTTATTGGGCTCTGATAAGCGCATTTGCTGCAATTGCGTGATCAAATCATATGCACCGATAGGTTTATTGGCTGCCAATACCAATTGATATATTTGCTGGCGCAATGGGGTAAAGCGTGCACCATTCAGGCGACATTGTTCTTTTGCTGCCATTAGGCGCTCGGTCACGTCATGCGGCGTAAAGTCCTGCACATCATGTAAATGTTCGCAGACTGATAAACTGGTGGACATGGTGCAAGCTCCTACGAAAAAAAATGGCACTGTTATTATAGTAATTTATAATGTTATAGTATAACATACTAAAAATAAGAGCAGATAAATGATCTTGGCTTATTTATTGATACCTTGATGATCACTCAGATACAACGGCAATAACGTCTAAATGTTTCCACTTATATTTTATCTTTCATACATTAAAGAATCTATTATGAACTCAGTTCTCAAATATTTTTTAAGCTCAACCATTATACTACAGCGATGGCTCATTACGGGCATAGTTGCATTAGGCATCTTTACTGTGAGTGCACAAGCGGCAACAGTCAGCGTGAGTAACTACCCACTGTTTTTATTGAGTCAAGCAGTGACTGAAGGTTCACCGCCCGCCAAGCAGTTATTGCAGGCAGGGGAGGTAGGTCATCATGGCAGTATCAGCCCAGGCGATATTAAAGCCATTCAGGACAGTAAATTTGTCGTGTGGTTTGGTGAGCCATTAGAAAATAACTTGGCGGCAAGCCTTAATACCGCACCCAATGCGATTGCCTTATTTGAATTTGATGCCTTTAATCGTCATCCGCTACGTGACGTCCAAGGCAAGCCTATTGCTGGCACCTTGGATCCACATATATGGTTAGATCCTGAAAATGCCAAAGCCATGACTCGTGCCCTTGCCGTGATTCATAGTCATGCCAATCCGCAATATAAAGCACTTTATCACGCCAATGCGCAAAAATTTGCTCAGCGAATGGATAGGGGAGTGGCATCTTTCGTAAAACAAGCTAAAGGCAAGCAGCAAACCCAACCTTATTGGGCCTATCATGATGCTTATCAATATATCGAATCCAGCACAAACCTAAAGCTTGTTGGCAGTTTAAGCACTGACCACCATCTAGCACCACGAGCAAGCCAAATACGCTGGCTAAATGAGAAGCGTCCAGCCAAGCAAATGTGTCTGGTTAGCCCAAGTCAACCAGCCAAAGGTCTACTCGCTAAGTTACAGCCTGTAAAAACCACTGTGCAACCTGAAGATATGAGCAATAGTAAAGACTTTGTGAGTGGTTGGCAGACGATGGCACAGCAAATCTATCAATGTATATTGTAGGATAACTGATTAACCATAGTGGCTTGCAACGCTTGAGCAGCCATTATGTAGTCATACTTTGGGTGTTATCCATTGGTCAGTAACTATGATGTCTATGAGTGATTCAGCTAGGTCACTGATAAAAGGTATATTTTTCTTGCTTAACGGTGGTATGCCCCTTATAATAAGTGGCGTTTTATTTTGGTTAAAAGGTAACACCTGTAGAGTGAGCCGTTCACGGATAAAAGTGTCGCGACGATGTTATATTGCCACCTTATCCCAATGCTGTAAGGCTATAGGATTGCATTACCGATGACCAAGCCTGCCAAACGCACACAAAAAGATAAAATTGGCATCTATATCAAACGCCAAGCGTGGATATTATTTATCCTTATTATTATTGCTTGGGCTTTAGATATCAGTTGGCTACATAGTGAGCTTACTGTCGCAAAAAGCGCCGCTATTGGTGCGCTACTCAGTTTCGCTACCCAAGCTGTATTTGCTTTTTTTATCTTTTGGTACACTGGATATCGCGCGCGCCAACATATTGTTAGCCAGCTATATCGAGGTCAAATGGCCAAATGGCTATTGACTGTGTTTGGTTTCGCACTAATTTTTATTACCGTACAACCCCTATCTGCGCCTGCGCTGTTTATCGGTTTTATGGTAATGCAAATTAGTCACAGTTGGATGTTGTGGCATATACGCTAGCATTAATAGACGATGACTATATCAATAGTTGAGTGCTTAATAGTGCTAGGCAAGTCACCCTGCCGTCCAGCTTCTCTATGACTGATTTCATAAGAAAGTCAAAACATACAAAACTGTCTAAAGACAGCGCCAATGATTATAAAGACTGTGATATGAGCGTTTAAATGAGTATAGCGTGTGATAATGGAGTCGATAGCCAATTATTAGCTATCAGTATTGCCTCTAATTAAATTCTTACAATTTAATTAATCACGCAAAGCTATGTTAGTAAACGTTAATAGTAGCTAACTTATTCATACAGTGCATAAAAAAGTCATAATTGACTTTACACGAATACAACGCTGCATTAATATAGGCAGCTAAATATTTTGCTTATGGACGCTGTATTAAGCGTCGATCGTGGAAACGCGGCAGTAAGTAAACACAGATATAATAATTTCGCGTACATATACAAGGGCTATTACTGAATCATCATAAGCCCTTTTTTGATAGCTAAAATTTATCTTAAGTTATCAAATTGCGTACTAGTAATAGAACTATGGGTTGGATGTTATTGATTACATGAGCGCTTTAGCATGGTTCATCGGCTTGCTAGCAGGTCAAATAGGATCGTTAAAACCTCATCAGATGACAACCATATTTTTGGTAGTTGATTAAATCGTTGATTAATAAGAAGCTGACATTATGGCAGGCGAGCAAACAACAACAGACTATATCTCTCACCACTTAACGAACTGGACGTACGGCTATCTGCCGGGCGAAGGTTGGAAAGTTGCCTATACTGCTGAAGAAGCTAGTGCAATGGGCTTTAAAGCCATCCACCTTGATTCTATGCTTTGGTCAATTGGTCTAGGCATTGTTTTCTGCGCCATCTTCTGGATGGTCGCTAGAAAAGTCACTTCAGGCGTGCCGGGTAAAACTCAGGCCGCGGTTGAGATGATCGTTGAGTTCGTTGATAACAACGTTCGTGATTCGTATAGTGGTACCTCAAAGCTGATTGCGCCTTTGGCGCTGACTATCTTTGTATGGATATTCTTAATGAACTTGATGGATTTACTACCCGTCGATTTTATTCCTATGATTGCTGGCCAAATCGGCGCAATGATGGGACATGATCCACATCATGTGTTCTTTAAGATCGTTCCAACGACGGATCCTAATATTACGCTTGGCATGTCTTTTTCTGTCTTTATACTGATTCTGTTCTATAGTATCAAGGAAAAAGGTTTGGGCGGCTTTGTTGGCGAGCTAACACTGCATCCGTTTAGTGCCAAAAACCCTATCGTACAAATTATTTTAATACCCATCAACTTTATCTTAGAGTTTGTTACTTTGATAGCGAAACCTATCTCTTTAGGTCTGCGTCTATTCGGTAACATGTATGCTGGTGAGTTGATTTTCATACTGATTGCTCTAATGCCGTTTTGGATTCAATGGGCGTTATCAGTACCGTGGGCTATTTTCCACATCTTAATTATTACACTTCAAGCGTTCGTATTTATGATGCTGACGATAGTTTATATGTCACTTGCATCATCAACTGAACATTAATTAGACATTCAATAGGTAAATGAGGATACATCCATGGATCCAGTATTAGGTGGTTACACAGTTATCGCAGTAGCACTACTTATCGGTTTAGGTGCACTAGGTACAGGTATTGGTTTTGCTATTCTAGGTGGTAAATTCCTAGAAGGCGTTGCGCGTCAGCCAGAACTTGGTTCACAGCTGCAAACTCGTATGTTCATCGTAGCAGGTCTTCTTGATGCTATTCCGATGATCGGTGTTGGTATTGCTATGCTATTGTTGTTCGCTAACCCTCTAGCAGGTTAATCAGAAAGCTCAGTTGTAAATGTTTGGTAGTCAAAGTTTGTATCTTAACCATAGCCAAAGTTTGGCTATCAAATATGATCAATGAAACTGATTTTTCATTAACAAAGAGGTGATCACGTGAATATCAATTCTACCCTCATCGGTCAAGCCATTGCTTTTGCAATCTTTGTGATGTTCTGCATGAAATTCGTGTGGCCACCACTTATTGGTGCCATCAATGAGCGTCAGCGTAAAATTGCTGAAGGCCTGAATGCCGCAGAGAAAGCAAAAGCAGATCTGGCGACCGCTGAGCAAGACGTCCAGCAGGAGCTTGATCTTGCAAAGACCAAAGCTGCTGCTTTAATCGAGCAAGCGAACAAGAGTGCCAACCAGCTTGTCGAAGATGCAAAAATGCAGGCCCAAGTGGAAGGCGAGCGCATTCGTCAACAAGCGCAAGCGTCTATCGACCAAGAAATCAATCAAGCGCGTGAATCATTACGTGCCCAAGTTGCTGAACTGGCTGTACTTGGTGCAGAAAAGATTTTGCAAGACAAAGTCGATGTGCAAAAACATGCCAGTATGTTAGACCAACTGGCGGCAAAGCTGTAACTGTGAGGATATAATGGCTGACTTATCAACCTTAGCACGACCCTACGCTAAAGCCGCGTTTGACTATGCCAACGAAAACGGGGCCGTAAACGAGTGGGAAAATTTCTTGTTTGTCGCCAGTGCAATTGTCAATGACAAAGCGTTCCGTACATGGCTAGAAAATCCAGCCGTTACGGCTGAGCATAAGTCAGCTGCTTTGGTTGATCTTTATGACTCACAAGTGGCTGGTGATAGCGACTCTGCTTTTAAACAGCTACTAGGCGAGAGCAAAGGCTCTCGTTATGGTAATAGTATTAGCTATCCTAAAGTGTCACCAGCGCTCAATAATTTTATTAAGCAGTTGGCGCAGCAAGAGCGTCTGGCGCTGCTTCCTGAAGTTTATGAGCATTATCGCCGCCACAAGGCAATAAGCTTAAAGCAGCTTGATGCTTACGTGACCTCTGCCTATCCATTGACTGACGCTCAGCGTGAAATGCTTCAAACGCGCCTTGCTGCATCGTTAAATGCTAGTGTGGTGATTCATGAGTCGGTCGATCCAAGTCTATTGGCAGGCGCTACCATCAAAGTCGGTGATAAAATCATTGATGATTCGATGCGCGGCAAGTTACAACAGTTAAAAACACAGCTAACGGCCTAATGCCATTTACCAGCGCAGTCATCTATGATCTGCGTGAAAGTAAGAGCATTTAAGTCAGTGGGCGGGTTATCATAAATTAAAGGAAACAAGGCAATGCAACAATTGAATCCAGCGGAAATCAGTAACCTGATTAAGCAGCGTATTCAAGACCTTGATGCGGGTGCAACTGCAAAGAATGAAGGCACGATTGTCAAAGTATCTGACGGTATCGTGCAGATTCATGGTCTTGAAGATGCCATGTACGGCGAAATGATTGAGTTTGAAGGCGAAATCTATGGAATGGCGCTTAACTTAGAGCGTGATTCTGTCGGCGCGGTAGTACTTGGTGATTACCTAAAGCTGCAAGAAGGTCAAAAAGCCTATTGTACTGGTCGTATTCTTGAAGTACCAGTAGGTCCTGAGCTGCTAGGCCGTGTTGTTGACGCCTTGGGAAATCCTATTGATGGCAAAGGTCCTATCGATGCCAAAATGACTGATAAAGTCGAAAAAATCGCCCCAGGCGTTATTGATCGTCAATCAGTAGATCAACCAGTAATGACGGGTTATAAAGCCGTTGATACTATGATTCCAATTGGTCGTGGTCAGCGTGAGCTTATCATTGGTGACCGTCAGACGGGTAAAACCGCGATGGCTATCGATGCGATCATCGCGCAGAAATCATCTGGTATCAAGTGTGTATACGTCGCAATCGGTCAGAAACGTTCTACCATTGCAAACGTCGTACGCAAGCTTGAGCAAACTGGTGCATTAGCATATACCACGGTTGTGGTTGCATCAGCATCAGAGCCTGCCGCACTACAGTATATCGCACCGTATTCAGGTTGTACGATGGGCGAATACTTCCGTGACCGCGGTGAAGATGCACTGATTGTATTTGATGACTTATCAAAACAAGCTGTTGCTTATCGTCAAATTTCACTATTGCTACGTCGTCCGCCAGGTCGTGAAGCGTATCCTGGTGATGTATTCTATTTACATTCACGTTTACTTGAGCGTGCATCACGCGTAAACGCGGCGTACGTAGAAAAGTTCACTAATGGTGAAGTAGTTGGTAAAACCGGTTCTTTAACCGCACTGCCAATTATTGAAACCCAAGCTGGTGACGTATCTGCATTCGTACCGACTAACGTGATTTCAATCACTGATGGTCAGATTTTCTTAGAATCAAGCCTATTCAACTCAGGTATCCGTCCAGCAGTTAACGCTGGTATCTCGGTATCTCGTGTGGGCGGGGCAGCTCAGACTAAGATCATCAAGAAGCTATCTGGTGGTATCCGTACTGCACTAGCTCAGTATCGTGAATTGGCCGCCTTTGCTCAGTTTGCATCAGATCTTGATGACGCGACTCGCGAACAGCTTGATCATGGTGAGCGTGTGACTGAATTGATGAAGCAGAAGCAGTATCAGCCAATGTCAATCTCTGAGCAAGCTGCAGTTATCTATGCATCGAATGAAGGCTTTTTAGCGGACGTTCCTGTCGAAAAAATCGGTTCTTTTGAAGAAGCTTACTTACGCTATATGCATGATGAGCAAAGTGAATTGATGCGTGAGATTGATGACACTGCGAATTATAATGATGATATCGCAGGTCGTTTGAAGTCATCTTTAGAGACCTTTAAACAAAATCACAGTTATTAATTTAACGGGTTAAGCCGAATTGGTTAAGGCTGTCTTTGATGGCTAATAAAGTGGCGCATTGTCTTGTATTTTTTTATTAAGACAGTAGCGCCACTGTTCTAACCATTGACGGTATTAGATCGCGTCATGCACAAAATATATAACATTAATTTGTTAGATCGATGTTATATACTAAATAATTGTCGCATGCGCCAATGCTTTTTAACCCTCTTATATTGGAATCATTATGGCAAGCTTAAAAGAGATACGTGCCAAAGTCACCAGTATTAAAAGCACCCAAAAAATTACTCGTGCTATGCAAATGGTTGCGGCAAGTAAAATGCGCCGTGCCCAAGAGCGCATGGAAGTGGGTCGCCCGTATGCTGATAGTATGCGCCGGGTTATTTCACATTTGGTGCATGCCTCATCAGACTATAAACATCCGTATATGGTCTCGCGTCCAGTCAATAAGGTTGGCTATATTGTCATTACCTCTGATCGCGGTCTGGCGGGTGGTTTGAATATTAACTTATTCAAAGCTTTATCTAAGAGTATCCAGCAGTATCAAGATCAATCTGTACAAACTGAGTTTGCAGTCATTGGCGCTAAAGGTGTGAGTTTTTTCAAAAACTTTGGTGGTAAAGTGACCTCGGCAGTAACCGATTATGGTGATAAGCCAACGTTTGAGCAGATAAACGCACCAGTTCAAGCGATGCTTGACGATTATACTAACGGTAAAATAGACCGCATCTATGTGGTTTATAATAAGTTTGTTAATGCGATGACTCAAAAGCCGACTGTCAATCAGTTGGTACCTTTACCAGACAGTGCGTTTGGTGAAGAAGAGAGCGGCATTCAAACAGAACTGAGCTGGGATTATATCTACGAGCCTGATATCAAAACATTGATTGATGAGTTGCTTGGCCGTTACATTGAGTCGATTGTGTATCAAGCGGTAATGGAAAACATTGCCTCTGAGCAGTCCTCACGTATGGTTGCGATGAAAGCGGCGACAGATAATGCTGGTGACCTAATTAACGATTTACAGTTGGTTTATAACAAGCTGCGTCAAGCGGCGATTACCCGAGAAATCTCGGAAATCGTTGGCGGTGCTGCTGCTGTTTCATAATTGAAACCCCTTATGAAACCCACTATATACAGAAGTTCAAGGAGAACGCAATGAGTAGCGGTCGTATTGTACAGATTATTGGCGCGGTTCTTGACGTTGAGTTCAACCGTAGTGAAGTTCCTCAGATTTATGATGCTTTGCAAGTAGATGGTACCGAAACCACCCTAGAAGTACAGCAACAACTAGGTGATGGCATCGTCCGTACTATCGCGATGGGTTCAACTGAAGGCTTAAAGCGTAACTTAACAGTCACTAACACTGGTGCGCCTATTGCTGTGCCTGTTGGTATTGGTACGCTTGGCCGTATCATGGATGTTCTTGGTCGTCCTATCGATGAAGAAGGTCCTGTAGAGGCTGACGAAAAATGGTCTATCCACCGTGAAGCGCCAAGCTACGCGGATCAGTCAAACAGCACTGAGCTGTTAGAAACTGGTATTAAAGTTATTGATCTACTTTGCCCGTTTGCTAAAGGTGGTAAAGTTGGTCTGTTTGGTGGTGCTGGTGTTGGTAAAACCGTTAACATGATGGAGCTGATCAATAACATCGCTCTAAAACATGAAGGTTTGTCAGTATTTGCTGGTGTTGGTGAGCGTACACGTGAAGGTAACGATTTCTATCACGAAATGCAAGAAGCTGGCGTTGTAAACACTGAAGACTTTAGCAAATCTAAAGTTGCCATGGTATACGGCCAGATGAATGAGCCACCGGGTAACCGCTTGCGTGTTGCGCTGTCTGGTTTGACCATGGCTGAATACTTCCGTGATACCAAAGATCCTGCCACTGGGAAAGGTCGTGACGTATTGCTATTTGTTGATAACATCTACCGTTATACACTAGCCGGTACTGAAGTATCAGCACTACTTGGTCGTATGCCATCTGCGGTTGGTTATCAGCCAACACTTGCTGAAGAGATGGGTATGCTGCAAGAGCGTATTACCTCAACTCAGTCAGGTTCTATTACTTCTGTGCAAGCAGTATATGTCCCTGCGGATGATTTGACGGATCCATCACCAGCAACGACGTTTGCGCATTTGGATGCAACGGTTGTATTGAGTCGTGATATTGCTTCACAAGGTATCTATCCTGCGGTTGATCCGCTAGATTCAACCTCGCGTCAGCTAGATCCATTAGTCATTGGCGAAGAGCATTATAACGTTGCTCGTGGCGTGCAAGAGATTTTGCAGCGCTATCGTGAGCTAAAAGACATCATCGCTATCTTGGGTATGGATGAGTTGTCAGAAGAAGATAAACTAGTCGTTTATCGTTCGCGTAAGATTCAGCGCTTCTTGTCACAGCCATTCCACGTTGCTGAAGTCTTTACTGGCGCACCTGGTAAATATGTACCACTACGCGATACCATTGCTAGCTTTAAAGCAATCATCGCGGGTGAATACGATGACCTACCAGAGCAAGCGTTCTATATGGCTGGTGGCATCGACGAAGTTGTTGCTAAAGCAGAAAAAATGAAATCTACTGCAGCGTAAGTTGTGTTAGCATTTGCTAAAGGGCAGATAGGCCATAAAAAGTCTATTTGCCAGTTAGTAACGCCTCGCAGTTTTGATTGTGTTTTGATCGTAAGGAGTTAAGTATGGCAACGTTACAATGTCGCGTCGTAAGTGCTCGTGAAGAGTTGTATTCAGGCGAAATTAGCATGTTAATAGCTACTGGTACCGAAGGCGAGATTGGTGTATTGCCAGGTCACACACCGCTTATTACTTTGTTAAAACCGGGTGCGATGCGAGTGCAAACACCAAACGGTGAAGAAGAAGTGATTTATGTATCAGGCGGTGTTTTAGAAGTACAGCCGAAGATGGTTACCGTATTGGCTGATACAGCGATGCGTGCACATAACCTTGATGAAAGCAAAATTGTCGAAGCACGTAAAAAGGCTGAGCAGATGCTTGTTAATCAATCGGATACTGTACAAACTAATGCAGCTTTAGCATCATTAGCAGAGTCTGTGGCACAGCTACAGACTATCCGTAAGTACAAAAACCGCGCTTAATTTTTTGTGGAAAATTTTAGAGTTTCTTTTTGACTTTTACCACAGATACAAAAAAACAGTCCATCATGGGCTGTTTTTTTATGTCTATTATTTAATATTCTATGATTTTTGGTCGAGGCTAAATACACGATTTATGATGCAATTCCGATCTCGACAGCCAGTTTTGTTATATATGAGTGTTAACTAACTATGCATTTACTAAACATGTATCTACTAATTGTGTATCGAATGATAATAAATAATACTGGGATAATAGATGAAAAAGTCACTGGCAGCAAAGGTGATATCTCGCTATATTAGACGTAACAAGAATACAAGTATCGTTATCAATCAAGTATTTTATCGCTGTGCGCTACATTAAGATTGGCTACTTATAGAAATTCAGGTGAGGAAAGGGTCGTAAAAAAACATTTCACTTGCTATTATTTGTATAAAGCTCATAATTTTTGGACGTAAACTAAAGTTTTAATGGGTATAGTTTATAGGTTTTGTTAACGACTATAAGCTATAGTATAGGAAGCTGTATGTTTAATAGTATACTGTGCTACCAAGTTTGTAACAGCTATACCAACATCAATTGTGCCACTTAATGGTGCTATTAATTTTACCGCTCTTACTTTTACTGCTTTTAAATGAGATGTATTAGAGGATATAACAATGACAACGAATGAAGAAGACAACACCCCCCGAATTTTGATTGTTGAGGATGATGAGCGTCTGGCCATGTTGACTCAAGATTACTTGGTCAAAAATGGTTTAGAAGTCGCTATCGAAACCGATGGTAATCGTGCTATTCGTCGCATCGTCAGTGAACAACCAGATTTGGTCGTACTTGATGTCATGCTTCCTGGTAGCGATGGACTGACGGTATGTCGTGAAGTACGCCCGCATTATCAGAATCCTATTTTGATGCTGACTGCGCGTACTGAAGATATGGATCAGGTACTGGGTCTTGAGATGGGTGCTGATGATTATGTCGCTAAACCTGCTCAGCCACGTGTCTTGCTAGCACGTATTCGTGCGTTATTACGTCGCTCAGAAAATGCCCCATCAGAAGATGTGCCACAGCGCCTAGAATTTGGTGAACTGGTCATCGACAATGGCGGTCGTTCAGTGAATTTAGGTGATGAGTTGGTTGATTTCACCAGTGCTGAATATGACTTATTATGGTTGCTTGCTTCTAATGCGGGTCGAATTCTTTCGCGTGAAGATATCTTTGAGCGTCTACGTGGTATTGAATATGACGGTCAAGATCGCTCAATTGACGTTCGTATCTCACGCATTCGTCCAAAAATCGGTGATGATCCAGAAAATCCAAAACGTATCAAAACCGTTCGTAGTAAAGGGTATTTGTTCGTTAAAGAAGGCAACTAAGTCAATTTTGCTCCGGCAACGGCTCATTGCTCATTAGCATGACCAAAGAAACCAGCAACTAGGCTGGTTTTTTTGTGGCTAAATTTTAATTTTTGAACTTAAATACAGCGTTATGTGGTTTAATTAAGCAATTATTGTGGGTGCTGCCTAAATGTACATGAGGTAAATGGATTTTAGGTGATGCTCAGTTATAAATTAAAATACAGCAGCCAGAATGGTTTTTTATTCAACAGTGTTTGATATCATTTATCACGCAGCGCTTGTTTGCTGAATGATGTCGGCAGTTTTTATTCATTAAGTTGGTTACGGCACGTATGTCATTAGTCTCTTCTTTAAAACACAGTATCTTTGTTCGTATTTATGCTGGGCTACTCATAGTCTGTTTGTGTGTGGCATTATTTGCTCAATTATTGATGGATACCATCAACAAAGAGCGCGTCCAATCCTACCGTGAAAACATGGCAACAGGGGCTTTTCATCTGGTGAGTGAAGGTATCGCTCATCAGGAAAGTGAAGAGCAGCGTGAATATTGGTTGTCTGATGCCAGTAGTTTATTTGGCTCAGAATTCAAAGTTTTGCCTATTGATGAAGTAGACTTTAATGCCAGTGAACTGCGGCGTTTTGAAAATGGCAATACGGTCGTTCGTTATACCGAGCAACCTGTCTATGCCGATGTTTATTATCGTCTACCGGACAATCAAAGCGTTTTGACCGCTAGAATATCGCAAGTGACTGAGCAGCAAGTACGGGCAATCGCTGTATTTTTATTGGATGATTTGTCTTACTATGTGACGTTATCTGACAAGCGTGCCCGTTTGGCTGAACTGGAAAAAAAGTTTTCCTTTCCTTTAGAGTTTAAAGCCGTCAATACACTGGATTTAGATACCGATCAGCTTGCACGATTACGCCGAGATGAAGTGGTTATTTCCTTACAAGATACCAATAGCAGTAAAAGTAATTCGGCTATTAGAGTAGTGGTGCCTTCTGAAATCAATGACATGGCGATATTGATTGGTCCGGTGCCATTATTCAACTGGTTCCCACTTAATCTGATTATTAGTATGATTCTTATCAGCATGTTTTTGATCAGCTTAGGCGTGTATGCGTT
The DNA here is from genome assembly GCF_904846655.1 of Psychrobacter sp. NC44. Lineage (NCBI taxonomy): Bacteria > Pseudomonadati > Pseudomonadota > Gammaproteobacteria > Moraxellales > Moraxellaceae > Psychrobacter > Psychrobacter sp. NC44. The sequence goes on from NZ_CAJHBN010000010.1 coordinate 102,578, forward strand.
GATTTTTCCACTTGAGCGTAAATTGCAGTTGATTCAGGTTGGCGTCAATGAGGTGAGTAAAGGTAATCTTGAAAGTCAAGTTCAAGTCATTGGGCAGGATGAAATTGCCCGTTTAGCCGCGACTTTTAATGCCATGACCTCGCATATCAAGCGCCTTATTGAGTCGCAGCGAGAATTAACGCGAGCGGTATCACATGAGCTGCGTACACCAGTGGCTCGTATTCGTTTTGCCGTTGATATGTTGGCTGATACGGATGACGAAGACTCACGTTTTATGCAGCGTGATTTTATTGATGAAGATATCGAAGCGCTTAATGGCTTGATTGATGAGATTTTGACTTACGCTAAGTTAGAGGAAGGCTCACCAAAGCTGGATTTAGAACCAGTCAATCTTAGAGAGTTATTGGAGCAGATCGAGCGTGAAACCAATGCCTTGGGTAAGCCTATCAAAATAGTGACCAAGCTGCCGAATGCTAAAGTAACCGCTGTTGCAGATAGGCGTTATTTACACCGTGTGATTCAAAATTTGGCGGGCAATGCCTTACGTTATGCAGAGACCACGATTATCATTAGTGCTGGCGTCAGAAAGGGCAATGCTTTTGTTAGTGTTGAGGACGATGGTCATGGTATTCCAGAAGCAGATCGCGAAAAGGTTTTTATTCCATTTTCACGCTTAGATGACAGTCGCACACGCGCCTCAGGCGGCTATGGTTTAGGCTTGTCTATTGTATCGCGCATTGCCTTTTGGTTTAATGGTAGTATGAAAGTCGATGAGAGCCGAGAGCTTGGCGGTGCACGATTTGTCATGACGTGGCCTATCAAGCCACTGACACAAATTTTGGCTGCTGATGAACTGACGCAAGAAAAAAGCGAGCGTGGTTTTGAAGATAAATAATGCCATTGCACCAGATTGTCATTATTTTTTAGTATAAAAATAGCGGCATCAATTAAGCAGTGTGTGACAAATAAACTTGCTCAATTTCTAAGGAGTGTTCTCAATCTCATGTTTAGAATGAATACACCTTAGATAGAATTTTCGGTTAATTTTTATTATTAACGGTTTGAAGATAGCTTTAAATCAGAGGAGGGCAAAGGATGCCATATTTATTTGGTGGTTTGGTGGTACTAAATGCAATAACGTTGGGCTACTACTTATTCTTGCAGCAGCCATCGACGACGCAAACGTTGACAGCAGCGCAAGAAAATATTACTCAGCCGTTAGCGTTTACGAATAGCGCCAAATATATTCCACCTATCATTGGAAACAAGAACTAGGTGTTATAAAACTAAATAGTTGCAGCAAATTGTTTTGAGCATTTATTAGCTTTAGTGATGAACAGTTCAGCGGCTATCAGTCTTCTTTGTTCCATGTCTTGTGATTAGAGACAGGCGTTTTTTCTGTATCGGCTGCCATGGTCGTATCTCCAGCAACCTTGGAAAGTAGGGGAATACGCACACACACTTGTAAACCTCCGTCGGGATGGTTAATGGCTTCTACCGTCCCATGATGCAATCTGGCGATACGATCGACAATCGCTAGACCTAAACCACTGCCTTGTGTGGTACGTGCTGTCTCTCCGCGTTCAAAAGGCTGCATAATACGTTCTAACTGATCTTCTGCAACGCCATCACCACAGTCACGCACACATATCAGTAATTGTTCTTGCGCCTCTCTATTGACGACATTTTCACTGACGACATCGCTATCTTCCTCTTCAATGGTTTCTATAAAAGTTGGCACAACAGTCGCTGATAGGTAAATGGGCGGTTTGCCATAACGCTTGGCATTATTGACCAGATTGATCACAAGGCGTTTGATAGACATGGGGCGCACAGGAACCACTTTGTGACACTCTGATTGATAGATGAACTCCATTGGTGCAAATTGCACCATGATCTCATTAAAGATGGTATCCAAATTGGTTAGGCTGACTGGCTCATCGGAGCCATCTTTCATAAACGAGATAAACTGCTCTAAAATGGCATCCATGTCTTCAATATCATAAATTAATCCCTCTCGAAAAAAGTCATCAGGTAGCATCTCAGCAGTCAAACGCATACGAGTTAAGGGCGTTCGCAGATCATGCGAGATACCAGCGAGCATAATTGTACGCTCTTTTTGTGCTTGATTTAACGTCGTGAATAGACGATTGAATGCCATGTTGACCTGACGTATCTCCGTAGGTCCTTTTTGTGTTGGCAACGTAGTGGCATGACCGAGGCGAATATAGTTGGTCGCGGCACGCTGCAAATATCGTAGCGGACGATTTAATTGCCGCGCCAGTAGAATAATGGTCAGCAGCGATAAAATAGGCAATCCGATGAGGAAAAGCACCAATAATGCTGGACTATATTGCGAATAATAAACCACGGGTTCACGAATCCAAAAGCTGTCATCACGGCTGTCTTGTACCCAAAGCTGTGGTGTCGGTTTGAATTTAAAATAAACCTCGACAGGTCGACCCAATTGCGCACCGATTTCGCGTTGTAAGACATCAGTGAAGACGCCGACGAATGCCTTATCAGACACGGCTGGAAAGTCATTAGGGTTATTCACTACCACGACATGCGAGTGTTGATAAATCCATTGGCGTACTTCAGGACGATTTTTCCAGTCTTTGTTGACACTATTCATCAACTGCAGCTCGCTCGTCAAGTAACGCGCATGGTTTTTAAGCTCGGGTAAATATAGACTGCGCCAAAAAAACAGAATCGACAAGCTGACACTGATAAGAACAATGAAAGAGACCATCAAGGTTGTCAGCCAAGTGTTGGAGTAAGAGCGCGTAAACCGCCCTTTGCGACGTGGTTGCGATTTTGGTGTGGTCATATGGATCCAACATATTAAAAGATGCTTTATTGAGTTTAGTGTAAAAATGGTGCTTTTTTATGTCGTTCAAAAACAACGTGCCATACTTATGAGTAGCATAATAGCTAATACTCTTGAACGATGACACAATTCGGTAGGCGATAGCATCATTCACTCGCTGACTATGTCATAGAGTAGCATAATCAATGAATGACACGGATGGCTTTAAAACAGTAGGCAACAATTGAATACTCAAATTTGCACTAATATAGTACTGAGTAATACAGCACCGAATAATACAGCACCGAATAATACAGCAACGAGCCACTTGGACATGATGTAGAGGTAGTATCTTCAGTTAAAAATCAGTGGTTATGATCAATTGTATTTTACATCGATGGGCATTTAAGCTATTGTTAATAAATAATTAAATAAGCGCAGTTTATGTTTTCAATAAATCAAGACTGTGATATAATTATGCCCTTTTTGGTATACCTGCGAAAGAGAGAATTCACATGGTTGTTATTCGTTTAGCACGGGGCGGTGCCAAGAAACGCCCATTTTATCAAGTAGTTGTTGCTGATCAACGCCGCGCGCGTGACGGTCGCTATATTGAAAACATCGGCTTTTTTAACCCACTCGCTAAAGAGTCTGAAGAAGCAGTACGCCTAAATATGGAAGCGTACAATGCGTGGATCGCAAAAGGTGCACAACCTTCAGATCGCGTTGCTTCATTAGCAAAAGCTTTCAACAAGTCTGTCGCGCAAACTGAAGCAACTGCTTAAGTTTTGTGGTCACTGAGACGCTGATAGCTCGTCTATAAGCAGTCTCGATAGACTTTAGTAAAAAACATAGCGTAACTGGTCTAACTAGGTACGCCATTAATTGTTTATCGCTTTTAACTGCGTTTATCGTTTTTAATTGCTTTTTATTTATCTTCGCTGTGTTCATCATTGTTAGGTTAGCCGTTATGTCTTCTGCTCCAAACGCTAGTGCCCTTATGAAAATTGGTCAGCTCAAAAAGCCTTATGGCATCAAAGGTTGGCTTTGGGTATTTAGTGAGACAGATGATCGTACGGCGATATTTGACATTAAACCTTGGTGGATGAAAACCGCTACCGGCATGAAGCCTTTAACCGTTAAGGCTTGGCGTGAGCAAGGCACAGGAATTGTGGCTCAGTTTGAGCAGATTCCTGATCGCAATGTTGCTGAGACTATGAACGGGGTAACTCTTTGGGTCGAGCAAGACATCTTGCCAGAACCCGCTGAAGATGAATATTACTGGTCGGATTTGGTCAGCCTGCGCGTTGTAAATGAGCAGGATGAGTATTTAGGCGACATTACTGAGATGTTTGAGACTGGCGCTCACGCAATTATGCGGGTTGCGGCAAACTCAGACAGTTTAGATGCCGATGAGCGCCTGATTCCATGGCACAAGCAAACTGTAGTACAGGTCAGTCTGACTGAAAAAACAGTGCTAGTGGCATGGCCGAGTGATTATTGATAATAATTTTAACTTTGCGGTTAAGCTTTATCAGTAATAACACCGATTCATTTAGCCAATATTAGCCACTGCGCAAGTAGATACCTAATGTATTTTGCCGTTATTAGTATTTTCCCTGAGATGTTTGCCACGATTCGTGAGTTTGGAATCACGGGTCGAGCAGTCACTCAGAAACAAGTGACGATTGAATGCATTAATCCGCGTGATTTTACCAGTGATAATTATCGCCGTATTGATGAACGTCCGTATGGTGGCGGTCCTGGCATGGTAATGATGGCTGAGCCATTATCCCAAGCGATTGAGGATGCGCGCCTACGAGCAAGTCAGCACGGCTGCCGTGTCGACAAAGCACACTGTCCGGTGATTTATATGTCGCCACAAGGACAGACGCTGAGTGAGAGTAGTGTGGTCGATATGACTGAGTATGACGGCATGATTATATTATGTGGTCGTTATGAAGGTATTGATGAGCGCCTACTGTCGCAATATGTTGACATGGAAATATCGCTTGGTGATTACGTACTTACTGGTGGTGAGCTACCAGCAATGGTGCTAATGGATAGTGTGATACGTCGTCTGCCTGATATTATGGGTGATGATAAGTCAGCTGAGCAAGACTCGTTCGTCGATGGCTTGCTTGATTGTCCACATTATACTAAGCCGCATGAGTTTGCGGGTATGGCAGTGCCTGAAGTGTTACTTTCAGGTCACCATGCCAATATCGCGAAGTGGCGCTTTAGTCAGCAAGTCGAACGTACGCAAGCGCGTCGTCCAGACTTATGGCAAGCGTTTACGCCAACGGTAGAGCAAGCAAAGTGGCTAAAAGCATTGGCGAAAGCAGATAAAAAACAGCGTTGATAGCGGCTAAAAAGATAAACAGTTGAGCAACAGAATTTTGAGCAACAACAAAACGAGTCATAGCATAATGGCCGTTTGTCATAACCCACTTACGTTGTGTCTCATTAAAAAGATACGATCCATTATTACAAACAGGTGATATGCGTCAAGCCTCTATTATCTAATGTGAGGAGATAACTCTCATGAGCAACAAGCATCCATTGGTTCAGGTCATCGAAAATGCTCAATTGATTGAGCGCCCAAGCTTTGCACCCGGCGATACCGTTGTGGTTCAAGTAAAAGTACGTGAAGGTGAGCGTGAGCGTTTACAGGCTTTTGAAGGCGTTGTAATTGCTAAACGTAACCGCGGTTTAAACTCAGCGTTTACCGTACGTAAAATCTCAAGCGGTGTTGGCGTTGAGCGTGCATTCCAATTGCATTCACCAATCATCGATAGCATCGAAGTGAAACGCCGTGGCGCTGTTCGCCGTGCGAAACTATACTACTTACGTGAGCGCTCTGGTAAATCAGCACGTATCCGCGAGAAGCTTGCTCCGCGTGCACCTAAAGCTGTTAAGCCAAAAGCTAACGCTTAGATTATATCCAGTATCTGCTTTTAAGCATTGTGCTTAATATCGCTTTATTGCTGAACCGTCTATTATGCGATTCGGCAATAGCGAAAAGCCAGATACAAGCCCTTATTCATAGGTTTATCATATAAATAAGCGGGTAGTACCAAAAAAGACAAAACCCCAATCTGTGCGTATGCCAGATTGGGGTTTTTGTTTCTGTCGTTTTAATTAATGCGCTTTAATTAATATACTTTAAATCACAAATCTAGAGAACCGTTTTAAAAATTGCCTTTAAAGTTCTAACCATCGAGATTTTCGATACGGCTATTTTGGTCTTTAGATTTGCTGTACTTACGCAAGCGTATATAGAGAATTTTAGTGACGGTAGCGATAACTTTTTGTTGATCATCGACGATATCTGCTTGGTATTCCCGAAATACCGGCTCGCCTTCTTTTGCTAATTCTTGAATCGTGGTTATTTCATTGCTAGGAATTTTTAGGCGCGCAGTGACTTTGCTATTACCAGGGGCAATAAACTCAATATGTGAGCTTTTGTCCCAGACCACGTAACTGCTGCCCAGTTGGTGCATCAGCATTATCATATAGAATGGGTCCACCATCGAATACAGGCTGCCGCCAAACTGAGTGCCCACGATGTTTTTATTCAGCGTATTCAGCCCCATACTTACCACACACAAACCTTGATCGAGATTGAGGTGATCGATTCTGATACCAGCGCCTACGTATGGTGCATAAGTGTTGATACGCAGCTTCAGTAGGTGGGGTGTCAATAACGGCATGATACTTTGTTTGGCTCTGCGTTTTAGCGTCTCAAAATTGGTAGGTAGCAAACTCATAAATTCGTCCTATTGCTTCTTTTATATTTTTTAGTGATACCGTTTGAATCAAACTTTTTAGTGTACTTCTATCAAAGAGCAGTCACGAAAGGGCATTTATCATAAGTAAAAAATATCAAAACCGCTAGGCTTAAAGCGTAACTGACATGGATTTTCTATAGTTACTTAAAAGTTATAATAAACTATTTATTATAGCTATCTTTAATATTTAGTTATGTGATAACAAATATCTAGATACAGATAATTATTAAGAAAAAGGTCATTTATTCTAATTTAAAGCCTATATTAAGTGTGTTTTTTCCTCATGGTTTTCTATTAAGTTCAATTTTGTATTAAATGGAAACTTTAATTTATATATTATAATAGTGTATGGACTTTTTTAGTGATTCTAAGTTCGCATTTCGAGTTCTCATGTCATACAATGGCTTGCAATTTTTAATGGACGCTTTAGTCACATCAAATTTCACTATCAAATTATCAGTTAAATAAAGCCTCAGTCGACATAAGGAAATGTGATGAGTAACACTCAGATCCCTTCTTCAGGGTCTAATCAGCAGTCATCAAATCCATCTAATTACGACAGCGAGCCATCAGGTAGCTACCTTGATTTACACAAACCAAGCGCAAGCTTTGACAGTCGTGACGCTTATCTAAATCATGAATTACAAATCATGCAGCCAAAACGCTGGCGTCCCAATTTGCCGTTTCGTGATTATCGCTTTGAGTATGAAGATACTATTCCTGCAATGGCGGCAACGATTGGTAAAGTGGTGATGGTGGGTGCGATTGCTGCAACATTTGCAGGTCCACTTGGTTTGGGCGATGCGTTCGTTTTAGAAAACGTTCGTTATGAGCTATTAATCGTTTCATTTTTTATCATCTTATTTTCAGGATTTCTACTCCCGACAGCCAACCTTGCAGGTACTCACGGCCCCCTTATTCCGCTTATTCCTATTGTCGTGGCCGCTGGCGGCCATCCCATGGCCTTTGGTCTGCTCATCGGTGCCTTCGGCTTGCTATTGGCAATCAGTAAAGGGGGCAGTCTGCTGGCAAACTTGACCAGTAAAGGCGTGTGCGGTGGCCTCTTGATTTACTTAGGGTTTATCGGTACCACCTCACAGGTCAAAAACCTCTTTGCTTGGGCAGAAGGTATTGGCATGTCGCATATTGCCTTTTTCATTATTTTGGCCACTATCCTGCTATATGCATTACTTGAGCATTGGCAAAAACGCTGGCTTGCGGTTCCGCTAAGCTGTGTACTAGGTGGTGGTCTCGCTTTTGCATTGGGTGCGCCCTTTGAGTTCAAAACTGCACCAGGCTTACCAAATATGAATCCAATGTATTGGTGGGGCGAAAACACCGGTTGGATGCTAGGATTACCGACGGTTGAAAGCTTTATTGTCGTACTGCCGTTTGCTATTTTGGCGGTTGCTATGTGGTCACCGGATTTTTTAGGCCATCAGGTTTTCCAAAAAATCAGCTATCCTAAACGTACTGAAAAGGTACTCATGGATATCGATGATACAATGACCAGTGCTTCGTTTCGTCAGGTCGTCGGCTCTGTATTGGGCGGTGCTAACTTTGCGTCATCGTGGGGCACTTATATTGTTCCAGCAGCGATTGCCAAACGTCCGATTCCTGCTGGTGCCTTATTGACAGCATTGTTTTGTATTATCGCAGGGGTTTGGGGCTATCCAATGGATTTGGCTATTTGGCAGCCAGTGATGTGTGTGGCATTGATCGTTGGTGTGTTTATTCCATTGCTTGAAGCTGGTATGGAAATGACTCGTGAAGGTAAAACCACGCAGTCTGCCGCAATTGTGGTGTTTGCTTCTGCATTGGTGAATCCTGCATTTGGTTGGTCACTCACGTTGTTGCTCGATAATTTGGGCTTGATTGGCTCTAAAGAACGTAGCGCCAATTTGACTAAAATGAGCCGCTGGATCATACCGGGTATTATGTTTGTGGTGTTGACAGGTGTGATGGCTATTGTTGGTATGCTACCGGGTATTCCAGCACTGATGGCAAACTTCCGCCATTAATAGCATCTTGCTTACCTATAAAAAGTCAGCCTTGGTGCTGGCTTTTTTATGGGTGATGCTATGATAATAATTGGCTTGTAAAACAATGACTACCGCCCCATAACTAGCAGTATTACAAGACTTTTAAGAGCAAAAAAATCTATGGTCAATGTCTCAGAATCGAGTCCTGTCGATGACAAGAAAGCCCGTCTTAAGCATTTAATCCAGCGCCTACCAAATTTGCCAGGGGTCTATAAAATGCTGGGTAAAAATGGCGATATTTTATATGTCGGCAAAGCTAAGTCGCTTAAGAACCGTGTGAATAGCTACTTTGCTAAAACCATTGACCATCCAAAAACACGAGCGCTAGTGGCACGGATACATAATATTGAAACCATTATTACCCGTAGTGAGACCGAAGCGTTATTGCTCGAGCAAAACTTGATTAAAGAATATCGTCCGCCTTATAACGTGCTATTGCGTGATGACAAATCTTACCTTTATGTGTTTATTTCAGCGGATAAACCTTACCCGCGATTGGCTTATGGTCGCGGTAAAGGCAATCACCAAAAAGGTCGCTTTTTCGGTCCTTTTCCCTCTGCTCATGCTGCCAAAGAGACACTGGTGCTGATGCAGAAAATGTTTCAAATGCGCCAATGTACCAATACTTTTTTTAAGCAACGTAAGCGTCCTTGTCTTGAGTATCAGATTAAGCGTTGCCGTGCGCCCTGCGTGGGTTTGGTATTGCCTGAAGAATATATGGAAGATGTCAATAATACTATTCGTTTCCTAAAAGGCGACTCTAGCGATATTCATAGTGCTTTGATTGAAAAAATGGAAGCTTCTGCTGAAGAATTAGACTTTGAAAAGGCCGTGTTTTATCGCGATCAGCTGTCTATGCTGCGTGAAGTACAAGCTAAGCAAGCCGTTTATACCGTACAAGGTGAGGCGGATGTGATTGCTATCGCTAGTCAGGCGGGCATGACATGCGTCAACGTCTTGACCGTACGTGGCGGTCGTGTGTTGGGCGGTAAGAATTACTTCCCTGATGTGGATAGTAGCGAGCCTTTGGCGGACAATTTATCAGCATTTATTACCTCATTTTATTTTCAGGTAACGGATGACTTGCCACCTGAAATCATGTTGAGTCATGAATTACCGGATCAGGTGGCGGTCAGTGAAGCGCTAGCGAGCCATTTTGGCAGTAAAGTCGTGATCAAAACCAGTGTCCGTGAGCACCGTGCCGAATGGTTAGATTTAGCCAAACTCAATACCAATAATGCCCTAAAAACCAAGCTGGGCGACTATTTAGAGTTGCATGCGCGCTTTGGTGCCTTAAAAGATGTCTTAGCGGACGTCACTGATAGAACCATTGATCGCATAGAGTGTTTTGATATCTCCCATACCATGGGCGAGGCGACCATTGGTAGCTGCGTAGTATTTGACCAAGGTGGCTCGCGTCGCCGTGATTATCGCCAATATGCGATTCATGACATTGTCGGTGGCGATGATTATGCCGCAATGAAACAAGTGCTGACACGGCGTTATAAGAAGCAGCCATTGCCAGATCTGTTGCTGATTGATGGGGGTAAAGGTCAGCTTGGCATCGCTAAAGAAGTGCTAACCGAGCTGGGTATTCTTGGTGATACTTTGCTGATTAGCGTGGCAAAAGGCGAAGGACGTAAGGCTGGGCTTGAAGTGCTGCATTTTATCGATCATGAGCCGTTAGATTTACCGATGGATAGCAAGGCGCTGCATTTACTGATGCATATTCGCGATGAGGCACATCGTTTTGCGATTACAGCGCATCGTAAGAAGCGTGATAAGCGCCGTTCATCGTCAGTATTAGAGGTGATTCCGGGGCTGGGTGAAAAGCGCCGCCGTGATTTACTCAATCATTTTGGCGGATTGCAACAATTGCTCGGTGCATCGCAGCAAGAATTGGCAGGCGTGCAAGGTATTGGGCCAGTACTTGCAAAAACGGTTTATAAAGTATTGCACGAGTAGGCGTTTACATTCTACCTATCTATCTATCTGTCTATCTAAATTTTTAGTAGTAGGGTAAACAGTTTCTAATGTATTACATAGGTAATGGGTACAGTAACTTTTGTTGTAATAACCTCATTATCCTTAGTACCGGCTTTGAATATCATTTTTCTAGCATCACGTAGAGCACTTCGGTCTAATGACACGACGCCTGATGACTCAGTAACAGAAATGGAACTAATTTGACCAGATTTATCAATCAATATGCTCAGGACAACTTCATATTCCTCACCAGCTTTCAAACGTCTAGCTGCTCTGTGTGGAACTGTGAACTGAGGTTGGCGCAATATTTCAGCAGGCTTAATAACAGGCTCTCTTGTCGCTAGACTCTGACAGCCCGATAGTAATATGCCAGTAAAGATAAAGGGTAGTAGTTTCATAACCAGCTGACCTAGTCTGCTTTTATTTTATAAGTCACAAATTTAAAGTCTAAGTCACTTTTTTCATCGTGCATTTTCTCAGATTCTTCGGCCACTTCAAACTCATTTGGCAATTCAGGATAAAAGGCATCGCCATCCGTAATCTCAGTATCGACGTGGGTCAGTTCAATGCGATCGGTATACATCAACGCATCGCTAAACACGCGCTCGCCGCCAATCACCCAAATCGTATCAAGATGCGCACCATGTGCCAGACTTGCTGCTTGCGTTAATGCATCATCTAAATTATGCACCACATAAGCATTGCTTTTGCCGACCAAACCTTTTTGTTCGGCATAATCTAGCTGGGTGCTGATGATGAAGCTCACGCGTTTTGGTAAAGGCTTGCTGCCCATTGATTCAAACGTCTTACGACCCATAATGACGATACCTTGAATCGCACCGTCATTCTGTTTGGTCGTCATGCTTTTAAAATGCTGCAAATCTGCTGAGATATGCCACGGCAGCTCATTATCTTTGCCGATACAGCGGTTGCTACTGATAGCTGCGATTTGGGCAACTTCGGTGTGGGCATAACTCATAATGTATCCTTTTTATTGTCTTTAACATGCTACTTTCATTTGCTGCCTTTATTTAAAACCTTCAATCAGATAAAGGCTAGACTGCAACCTTTGCCCTAATCGCAGGATGCGACTCGTAACCATCAACGCTAATGTCTTCGTATTTGAAAGCAAAGATATCTTTCACATCAGGATTAAGCGTCAGCGTTGGTAGCTTATAAAGCTCACGCGTCAACTGTAATTCAACTTGCTCGCGGTGGTTTTGATAAATATGACAATCGCCACCCGTCCAGATAAATTCGCCCACTTCTAATCCGCATACTTGCGCGACCATATGGGTCAGCAAGGCATAACTGGCAATATTAAATGGCACACCTAGGAATATTATAACCCCTAATTTATGCACAAGACGCCTAATAACATAGCCTTAACAGCTATAATAGCATTGTGCACT
>NZ_CAJHBN010000011.1:0-106808 GCF_904846655.1 Psychrobacter sp. NC44
AGTGATCCAAAACGTCAATTACACCAGCTAAAACAATGGGTTAAACAGGAACTGAACTAGTTATCTAGGACAGCCCCAATAATTATATTATGACTTAGGCATAAAAAAGCGCTTGGCTCATCAGAGCGAAGCGCTTATTGTTTCGTCGCGTAATATGCGCTTATAAAACAGACTGTGCGTCTTTCATAATTTTATTTAATAGCGCTTCAGATTGTTTGTCTTGCTGTAGTCGATCTTCATCGCTTCTTTGATTGGTGTGTATTTTTTCATACAAATTCAAGCAGCACAGTACCAAGATGCTTTCTTGACTGAGGCTTGGCGCATCTCGTTTGAGATCTAGCGCATGGTTATTGATATACGAGACAGCTGAGAGCAGCTCTTCTTGTTCGTGTACTGGGCAATATATAGGATAAGTGACACCCGCAATTGCAATATCGACCTTCTTGATTTGTGGTTCAGGGATAGTGGTTTTCACAGTAGCACTCGACGTACTTGAACCAGTTGCAGCGACTGGTTGTGGTTTAGAAGAAATATTTTGCTGTTGGCCATTTTGCGGCTGTTTTTCTACAGAGTTTTTGTGGTCATCGGTCATGATAAATCCTACAATGTTTGGTCAGTAAAATGAGTAATATAAGATATTACCGTTTTGATTTTGTCGGTTTCATTAGCAAGTAGTGATTATCGGTCATCGCTCATTGCCATCACTGATCAGCCTTCTACTTGATCAATGTGGGTTAAGCGTTTTAATACAACTTGTGTACGCTCCGCTGCCAATTGATTCTTTTTCTGCAGCTCACTGTTTTGCTGTTTAATATCGCTATATTGCTGCTTTAATTCATTATTTTGTTGCTGTAACTGGCTATTTTGTTGTTGCAATTGGCTGACCTGTTTTTGCAATTTATCTTGCTCTTCGCCTATCATATGATGCGCTTCAGCCAAGCTTTGGTAGCGCTTGTCGAGATCGTTCAATTGTTTTTTGGCACCGTCGCGTTCGCTATGACTAGTGTTGAGCTTGGTCGTTAATGCTGCAAGCTCTTGAGGGTCGCTAACAGGATGCTGTTTGAGGCTGCTAAGTTCAGCACTGACAAGCTGATACTGTTTTTTTATGTCGAGTATCATTTTTTCTAATATTCTAAGTTGATCATACATAGTCAGTTTTTATCCTTAACAAGTAAGCGTGAATGAATTTTGTTCTCTGCGTTTAATAATGCCATAGGTGACCGCATAATATCTATATCAACAAAGTAATTACCTATATTAGACGTTGTTTGTTTATTTTTATTAGCCATGGTTTGATTGATAATATCAAGCGATGTCTCACACCTATTTTATTCGTCTATTTTTATTTTTTAAGCAATATTTTTTAAGCAATAATCAATCACTAGGACCTCTATTATGAATGACAATATATCTGGCTGGAATACATGGCTGACTGCTTTTGATGACTGGACTGACGTGTCTATCAGCGAGGTGCATGGCTTGATGACAGGGCTTATGACTGCCTGTAATGCGCCTGATGAGCAAGTATGGGCTAAGGTATTTGAGGAGCTCAGTTTTGCGCCGTTACCTGATGAGGCATTGACACTGTTAACAGAAGAAGCGGAAGACACTGTTTTTCAGCTTAAAGACAAAGACGATGCTTATTCTTACACGCCATTAGTACCAGATGATGAACATGATTTGTACGAGCGCGTGATGGCATTGAAACAGTGGGCAAATGGTTTTATGACGGGTTTTGGGATTACCGACTGTGGTCTCAGTGGTGACGAAAATGAGATGCTGTCTGATTTGGCTAAAATCGGTGGTATTCGCTTAGAAGATGATGAAAAATTTGAAGGTGGCGAAGAGTCTTATCTGCATATTTATGAGTTTGCGCGCATGGTGCCAGTGAGCTTTGCCACCCGCACGCGTAAACCTGTTAAAGATATTGCCCTAATTGCCGGACTGGCTATCGATGCAAAAACCACCAAAGAGCTACAAGCAGAAGGCAAGTTACCAAAGCCAATGCCGCCAGTCGTCGATGCGATGAATCAAAACCGTCCTTCATAATAAAGACGCTATCGTAAGAAGCAATCTGTTATAAAAGCCAACTTATTATCCATGCTAGGGCGTGTCCTCAATCTAAGAGAAAGCCACTAAATGGGATAAAAATAGTTAAATCTTGCAAAACTACGTTAAACAGCTGGTTAATGTCCCGATATTATCTGCGCTATTTTTCTGATTTGGCTATCATTTATCTCATTTTTATCACCATTTTCAAAATGAGGACACGCCCGAGTATTTTCTAAAAAGATATGAGAGATTTTAAGAGTCATTAATGGCGCTTAGATAATAGAAGGGAGATTATGATGATCAACGACAATGATATGATGTATTTGCGCCGCTGCGTAGAGCTGGCTACTGAAGCGTTAGAGGCGGGCGATGAGCCATTTGGTAGCGTATTGGTCGACGGCGATGGTCATGTGCTGCATGAAGATCGCAATCGAGCCAATACGGTCGATGCTACTTATCATCCCGAGATTGCCGTTGCCAAATGGGCAGCAGCAAATATGACAGCGGAGGCGCGCGCTAACGCTGTGGTTTATACCTCGGGCGAGCATTGTGCCATGTGTTCGGCTGCGCATGCGTGGGCAGGGCTTGGTCGTATCGTTTATGTCAGCTCATCAAAACAGTTGGATGAATGGATGCAGGAGATGGGCGTAAAATCCTCATCACCGATCAATTCATTAAGTATTCAAGAAGTAGCACCAAATGTATCAGTACAAGGTCCGATTGCTGGATTAGATGCAGAAGTAAAGGCGCTGCAACAGCGCGCATTTCAAAGACGCTAACGCTTTCTATTTTTACCATTCCAGAAATTACAGTAGCGAAAAACGAGTGCGAGTACTACATCTAGTAGGCTTGGAAAATTTAACATCGCCAACCGTATTTCTAAAATCGGTATTATATCGTGATAAGGATATTTCATGACTTCGAACAATAATAATCAGCTCAAAAATACGTCTTACCCTGCGCATAGTATCGATTGGCTCACACGCTTGATTGCTTTTGATACGGTCAGTCGCCATTCAAATTTAGCCTTGATTGAAGATGTGCAAGCATACTGTGAACAATTAGGTTTGATAATAGATTTGACTTTTAATGAAGCCAAAAACAAAGCCAATTTGTTCGTCACTGTGCCAGCAGGGGTAAACGCTGACGAAGTCAATCACGGTCTGGTGCTGTCTGGTCATACTGACGTAGTACCAGTTGATGGTCAAGATTGGACGTCAGATCCATTCACTGCGACGATACGTGGCGATAAGCTATATGGACGCGGTGCATGTGATATGAAAGGCTTTATCGCTTGTGCATTGACGTTATTACCACGCGCTGTGCAATTATCAAATAGCGGTCAGTTACGTCGTCCACTGCATTTGGCATTATCATTCGATGAAGAAGTGGGCTGTTTGGGTGCGCCATTGATACTGGCAGATTTGAAAGCGCGTGGTATCACCCCTGATTATTGTATCGTCGGTGAGCCAACCAATATGACGATGGTTGTGGCACATAAAGGCATTGCCGTTTATCGTTGCCGCGTCCATGGTAAGTCTGCGCATTCGTCATTGACCACCCAAGGTGTCAATGCTATCAGCTATGCCAGTCGTTTGATTGGTTATGTCGATGAGTTAGCAGAAGAGATTAGTCATCGCAGTGATAATGATGCACTGTTCGATGTGCCTTATTCGACATTGTCTGTAGGCACGATTCGAGGTGGGACGGCAACCAATATTGTCCCCAATCTGTGCGAGTTTACCTTTGACTATCGTAATCTGCCGCATATGACGCAAGAGGATATTCTTGCACCGATTCAAGCGAAAGTGGCAGAATTAAATGCCCAGATGCAGGCACGTGCTGCCGATACTGGCATTGAGCTGATGCAAGAAGAAAGCGTACCGGCAATGACTGATAACGACAGTGCTGAATTGCAATCGTTAATAGCCGCACTGACTGGAGATAACGAGCGTCATAAAGTGGCTTATGCAACTGAGGGCGGGCAATTTACCAATGCTGGTATCCCAACGATTATCTGCGGTCCCGGTAGTATTGAGCAAGCACATAAAGCCGATGAATATGTCGAGCTGAGTGAAATTGAGCGCTGTGATAGTTTTTTACAGAAGTTATTAGACAGCTGTACGATCAATTGATGGATTGAATCAGCAAGTGTTCCTTTCTGTTATCAGCAAGTGACGAGTTAGCATAAAATACACCGTCGTTATGGCGGTGTTTATTTTTTAGCAGTTTGGCATTATTACGATAAATTTTTATAAATAACAAAGTAGGGGTTGGTCGATGTCTTGGCATCTGTTTGCAGTATTCTTTGCAAGTACGTTTTTTATTTCAGCGACCCCAGGTCCCAATATGCTGCTCGCGTTTCAGTATGGCATGAACTATGGCGTAAAGCGCACATTGTGGACGCTGGCAGGACTGAGCCTTGGGCTATTTATATTACTGCTTTCGACCCTACTTGGACTCGATGTGATTAGTCGCCAGTCGCCTTGGTTGTTGACAATCATTAAAGCAGTGGGTGCGGCTTATTTAATCTATCTGGGTATTAGCTCTTGGCGCGATGTAGGCGATGGCAGCTTGATGAGTGATGCTCGTGAAATGAGCGAAGAAGTCGCGGCTGAATATTCTATTTCTGACAGTGAAGATACAGCTGGTACACCGCAGCCACGTTCGCTCTCAAGCGAAGCGGTGAGAATCTTGCCAAGCAATGTGACCTTGTTTCGTACAGGTGTATGGGTATCGCTATCCAACCCCAAAGCCATCTTATTTTTTGCCGCTTTCTTCCCCAAATTTATCAATTTTAGTGCGCCGTTATGGCCGCAATATTTTTTATTAACGATAGGGTTGTTCTTAAGTGAAACAATTTGGCAAATCGTTTATACCTTGGGTGGTACAAAGCTGGCAAGTTGGCTCGATGTTGGCAATCGTTTAGCGTGGCTCAATCGTGGTTGCGGCGTCATATTTATCATCATTGCAGCCGCTTTATTGGCTGAAGTCATAAATAGCTTTATGGTTTAAAGGTTTTTTAGTTCTATATTTAAAATAACACTCTCAAAGTAACACTTTTTAAATAACATGATTAATGAAATATATTTTTTTATTTAATTAAAATTAATTATTGACTTTATTTTTTAAATCGTTATTATTGCTACATCTATTTATTAGCTTCTATGTAAGCGATAAGTCATCCCAATAAGTCTGCTATTATTGTCTACAATAATTAGCCACAACCTACGGAGGAATCATCGTGTCCTATTTAACTATCAAGACGTTTTTAAAGATTGAATGTGTAAACTACCTGACAGCAATGACGACTTCGAACAGGTTTGGCTGAATTTATATATAAGCTACTGAGTGATATCCTATTGAATGATATCAACGCATAGTCTTCTGTATCTACTTGCGCTATTCCTCTTCTAAGTCTACCGTGCCAAAATCGCTCTGCGATCGTGCTAAGCCATATTGCGCTTACTGCTGTCTGTTTATCTAACATTTTACTTTACCGCTATTACCAATTAGGTTACTTACGCCATCGTTTAACGTATGCCCTTCTGTATGCATAATTTTTATGCTTTCAATTTTGGTACGGTAAAATCTTCCTTTAAAACGTCCATAATAAACTAACCATGCATGTCTATTAATTTTTCATTTAATAGAAATACGGTATTTTATTGCCTAAATTTTATAGATTATTAAATAACATTATTATTAAACGTTTTGTTTAATTGAGATGGATAAGTAATGTCTAAAAATTGTAAAAATAGATAAATGAAAAATACGTTACATGGTTCCAAAATAATAAAATAGAAAATATAAATTATGAGCATTCAATTAGTATTAAACGAAAATCGTAAACACGGCGTACCAGTCAAAATTTATACCTCGGATGTTGAGCAAGGAGCGATACAGCAACTACGCAATTTAGCCCAGTTGGAGTTTGTACACTCACACATTGCAGTTATGCCTGACGTGCATGTTGGCAAAGGTGCTACAGTCGGTAGTGTGATTCCGACTAAATCAGCCATCATTCCTGCCGCCGTTGGTGTGGATATCGGCTGCGGTATGAATGCGGTGCGTTTGTCACTGACAGCGAGTCATCTGCCTGACAGTTTAAAGTCATTGCGGTCGATCATTGAGCAGCAAGTACCTGTTGGCTTCAACATGCACAAACAAATCCAAGCCAAGAACTCAACGCTTGATCCACTAGGCAAGCGCTTAAAGCCGATTACTGATAAGCATCCAGGTTTGCTCAAAATGCTCAAAGGTTTTGAGCGCACTTGGGCAAAGCAGCTCGGTACACTGGGTGGTGGCGATCATTTCATTGAGCTTTGCTTGGATGAAAACAAAGACGTCTGGGTAATGCTGCACTCTGGAAGTCGCGGTATTGGTAATTGTATTGGCCAGTACTTTATTAACCTTGCCAAAAAAGAGCGTCAATCGCGCTTTGGTCATGTGCCAGATCATGATTTGTCTTACTTTGCCGAAGGGTCTGATAGCTTTGCTGATTATGTTGAAGCGGTGGGCTGGGCGCAGGATTACGCGCTAGAAAATCGCCGTGAGATGATGCGCTTGGTCATCAAGTCATTGCAGTCGCCACAAGCAGGATTACCACGATTTCAGCTGACCAAAGAAGCCATCAATTGCCATCATAATTATGTCAATGAAGAGGTGCATTTCGGTGAGCAAGTCTATGTCACTCGTAAAGGTGCGATCAGTGCTTATGCAGGTGAGCTCGGCATTATCCCAGGCTCTATGGGCGCAAAGTCTTTTATTGTGCGCGGTCTAGGCGCAGAGGAATCGTTTTGCTCTTGCTCGCACGGGGCAGGACGACAGATGAGCCGTGGTAAAGCCATGCGCGCGTTCACTATCGACGAGCTAAAAGCACAGACAGATGGTGTCGAATGTCGCAAAGACAAAGGCGTCATCGATGAAATACCCGGTGCTTATAAAGACATTGATGAAGTAATGGCGAATCAATCTGACTTAGTAGAAGTGGTGCATACGCTGAAGCAGGTGATGTGTATTAAAGGCTAACGAGTTACACCATAGCGAGGCCAGGATGGTGTCAATCGAGCTAAATGTACTAAGTGTACTATTTGCGCTCGATTTCCTAGTCGTGGCCTCACTATGCCGTCACTCGAACATACAAAAAAGATTGATATATATTAAAAGTATAGGTAACAATATGAGCTTAAAACAAACCTTAAAAAAGACCAAACAGATTGAGCGGCAGTTAGAGAAGCAAGCTGAAACAGGTGTCCAACACTCAATAGGCACTGTCAAGCCGCGCAACTATTTGGCACTAGATCCACTGTTAAGAAAAGGTGGTATTCACGAAAAGGAGGATATCGATATCGTCCGAAAAAAACGTCGCCGTGAGACCAAGCAGCAGCTACGGCAGACGGATTGGTTGTCGGAGTAGCAATCGTTCATCTTAATCTTAAATTTAAACAACAAAAAAGCCGTTTACTATCATAGCGAACGGCTTTTTTGTTTTTACTCAAACTTATAATATAACGGTTACGCCAATACTTCTATTAGCTCACCCTTGACCATATGTGGACTGACGAAATCAGTAATACGTACGCTCACGAGTTTACCCAACATCTCATCCATTTTTTCGACATCGTGAGGGAACATGACCGTACGGGTGTTATCTGCCGTTCCGATTAGGCAGTCAGGATGACGGTTGGCAACTTGTTCCACCAACACACGTGTCGTAGTACCGACCATCTCATGCGTTTTCGCTAGCGTTGAGTCAATGATGACTTTTTGGAATTCAGCCAAGCGCTCTTTTTTAGTTTTGAAACTCACATCATCTGGTAACTCAGCCGCTGGCGTGCCTGGACGTTTAGAGTAGATAAAGCTGTAAGAGTGATCGAAGTTCAATTCTTTGGCTAGATTTAAAGTATCTTGGAAATCTTGATCCGTCTCGCCAGGGAAGCCAATGATAAAGTCGCTAGATAAGTGAATATCAGGACGAACGGCTTTAAGCTTATTAATCTGATTGATATAGACATCAATTGTGTGATTGCGCTTCATCGCTGCCAAGATAGCGTTTGAGCCACTTTGAACAGGCAGATGCAAGTGAGAAACCAGCTCTGGCAATTGTGCATAGGCATCAATGATGTCATCAGTGAACTCTAGCGGATGGCTGGTCGTATAGCGAATACGCTCGACACCATCAACATGCGAGACATAATGTAACAGCTCAGCGAAACGGCAAATGCTGCCGTCGTCTTTTTCACCGCGATAGCCGTTGACGTTTTGCCCCAATAGATTGATTTCACGCACACCTTGCGCTGCTAAGCTATCAATCTCAGCCAATACGTCATCGAGTGGGCGAGACAATTCTTCACCGCGGGTATAAGGAACCACGCAAAATGAGCAATATTTTGAGCAACCTTCCATGATAGAGACAAAGGCTTTAAATCCTTCTACTCTTGGCTCAGGTAAAAAATCAAACTTTTCGATACTCGGGAATGACACATCAATCGTACCGATACGGTTTTTAGGCGCGATTTCACGTTGTTCATTTGATTGATCATATAGCTCTGGCAGACGATGCAATGTTTGCGGGCCAAATACCATATCGACGTAAGGCGCGCGCTTTTGAATGTTATCGCCTTCTTGTGAGGCAACACAGCCGCCAACACCGATCACAAGATCAGGGCGCTTTTCTTTTAATTTGCGCCAGCGACCCAATTCTGAAAACACCTTTTCTTGCGCTTTTTCGCGGATAGAGCAGGTATTCATGAGTAATACATCAGCTTCATCGATATCGTGTGTGACTTCCATACCGTGGGAATCACCGAGCACATCCAGCATTTTGCCAGAATCATAGACGTTCATCTGACAGCCCTGTGTGGTGACAAAGACTTTCTTAGTCGCTGATTTGACAGGTGCTTGGGCTGAACTTGATTCTTTGAGTGCAGTGACAGCAGGCGCAGTAGCGGTTGTTTCAGCGACAGCAGTGTCATCGATGCGGGGATTAAATACAGTAACACTCATAAGGATAAGTCCATGATTGACTAAAAATATAGCGTGATAGGTGATTAGCAGGTGGCGTATTTTATCACAACCCTATGACAATGTGAAAAATTAGCAGCGTCAATTGTTGGTCGTTATGATAAATTATTTATAACAGTATCAATTATTTACTGCTACTAGTAACGCGTTTGGCAAAAATTATGGCTTGCTATCACTTCTATGTTACACCGTGCTATCGTATTTATTAACAAAAGGTAAAGGTGATGGTTGAAAGTGCAACGAGTATAGTATGATGAATGCGACCATATTAGCGCGATTGATTAAATCGCGATTTACGCCGTTTTGGCATTGTTATGCTAAATATATTATTTAGCCAAATCATTTGGACACATTACAAAGAGAGTCAGTATGACAAAGCCGCAGGTTGCTCATAGCATCAAGGATAGAGAATCTATTAAGCAAAATGAAGATGCAAAACGAATGAAAGCAAGGACGCTACGAGTCAGTGCGTTAAGTTTGGCGACAGCAATGAGTGCGCTAGGATTGTCACAGGTGGCTTGTGCTGAGCTGACGTGGGGCGAAGAGGACAGTTATCAGCAAGAAGGCAGCTATCAACAAAACAGTGGCTATCAGTCGGACAATGGTGCGAGCTCATTTACAGCAGCGGCAATTGCGGCAGAACGCGGTGATGTCAGTGCTTTATACAATTATGAGCAAGCAATGAGCGGCGGTTTGTTTGCTATGTATCCCACTTATTGGCGGATGAATTTGGATCTTAATTCGCAAAGTTCGGCGGCAGTGTCACAGTTTGTGCGTCAATATCCAAATACGGTGATGGCAGAAAAGCTGGTGGCGGATTTTGCTGAGACTAAAGCAGGCTCCAATGATTACGCCTCAGTACGCCAAGTTGCGAATTTGATTACCAATGCGGATGCCAGTGAGCGCTGTGCGGTTGCGCTTGGGTTCAATAATGGCGGCGATACTATGCGGGCTATGGCAGCCAAATCTGAAGTTTGGTTGACGACCAAAAAGCAGCCCGCCTTGTGTGACCAGCTCGCGATGGAGATGAATAATAACGCGCTGATTAGCAATCAGGATCGCGCGGCGCGTCTCAAGCGTATGTTACGCAAAGGCAAAACGGGTGACATTATGGCATTGTCATCACGTTTAGGAACGCCCATTGCTTATTCAGCATTGAGTGAGATTCAACTGAATCCGTCTGCTTTTTTTAGCCGTTTTAGTCGAGAACCTGCCAGTCAAAACAATCAATACTTATATCTATATGCCATGGGACGCGTTGCTGACAAGTCTTACCGTGAAGCTGCATTACAGTTAGATTTTGATGTTAAGCAAGACAATCAGCGTTCAGTTAAATTGTTGAATGCGGAGACTCGTCGCTATGCGTATCGCATCCTTGGGGTGCAACGTATGAATCATAATACGGATGATGGTTTTAATGCTGAGGCGGTTGATTGGTTCCGCAATAGCCTAGACGAAGATTTTAATTTTGAAGAAGCCGAAGATTATGCCATGGCAGCGATTCGCTTTAGCCGCTGGGATGATGTGGTCGAAGCCATCTCAAAAATGGAGGCTGAAACCCAAAAAAGTGATCAGTGGCAATATTGGCTGGCTCGCGCTTACGAGCAATCAAGCGATGCTAACAAGCGTAATACTGCTAAAAAAATGTATCAAAACTTGGCAAAAAATAATGACTATTATGGCTTAATGGCAAAGGATAAAGTGGGTCAGCGTTTTGATGCCAGTCGTTTGGGTGGTAATAACTTACCAAATGTCAGTACTGCTGATCGCGCACGGGTTATGCAAGATGCCAACTTTGCGCGTGCTTTTGCTCTATATAATGCTGACGCCAGCCGTGCCTATGCCAATCGTGAATGGAACTGGGCGGTAAAGCAGGCGCGCGACAAGCGTGATGATAACTTGATTATTGCCGCTGCTCGTCAAGCCTATGATATGGGCTGGCTCGACCGAGCAATTTATGCCGTCGATAATACTGATAGAGTAGACAGCTTAGCGTTATCACATCCGATGCCGCATCAAGATGCAGTCGTACGTTATAGTCAGTCTGCTGGTATCGATCCTGCTTGGGCTTATGGCATCATGCGTCAAGAAAGTCGCTTTGTTGCATCAGCACGCTCAAACGTTGGTGCCAGTGGTTTGATGCAGGTGATGCCTGACACAGCAAAATATATTGCTCGAAATTTAGGTGAGACCTATAGCGCCAGCCGTGCCAATAGTGGCGATACCAATATTCGTTATGGCACGTGGTATATGGGTGATATTTTCGGTAAGCTAAACCGTCAACCTGTGTTGGCAACGGCTGGTTATAATGCGGGTCCGAACAATGCCAAGCGTTGGCAACCAGTATATGGTTCGCTCGCAGCCGACCAGTACGTCGAGTCGATTGCCTTTCCTGAAACCCGTAATTACGTCAAGCACGTGATGGAAAATGCCACCATTTATAGCAGTCTATTAGGTCGTAGTCAGCCTATTAGCCAGCGCATGGGCACGATACCTGCCGCGTTCTAAAATGCTAATGTATAAACCAAAAAAACCATTCGTGAGCAATCATTAATGGTTTTTTTATGTCACTTTTGATCGTGCAATCAAAACTAGTTTTGTCTTGACGCGATGCCTAATTCGACGCCCAACCTCGCTGATGATGACATGCTAACGTTGCGATATTTTTGTACTATTGATGCTATCATTAGCTTATGTTTACGTTTCTGCTATAGATTAAAAAAAACGTTTTGCTACCATTGCATCAATTAGTGTCTTTTATACGTGCTTATAATAAGTGCTTATCAATCAACGCACACATTTTTGTTAGCTCTATTCTTAGTTTTATCAGTGTTTATACGTCGAACACTATTAGCTAAACGATAGCCCATGTTTTTATCATTGCTAGATGCCTTCAGCCCCTATGATCAAAAAATATTTCAATCTGTCCCTGTTATTAAAAGTTAGGCATCAGTCATCTATTCAGCAGATGCAGGTGCGCTCGCTATCTACTCTGACGCCAGATTTAAACCAATCAAGCTCGATAACTAATACATCTATGGATAAACTAAATAAGACGCTAAGTATCGGTGCATTAGTGATATTGCAAGGCGTTATGATGATGCCGGTACATGCCGCGAGCGCTGTTAAGAGCGGACAGCGTGTGTTGATGATTGAGATGACGCCAGCATTGTGTAGCATACAGCCGACACGTGCCCGCATGCGTCAATGCTTGGAAGGTTATTCGTTGACAGTATCAGGTCTGGATATGGGATATGGTGAGCGCTGCGGACGCGGTAGTGAGCCACGTCTGACACCGTTACAGTTAAAAGTCGTCAACCGTATTATGCCTGATACGACAGTACGTAGCCAAGCTTGGCAGCGTTATGGGGCGTGTAGTCCACTTAGTGCCAGTAGTTATTTTCGCCAGATTACCAATTACGCTGGCGCATTAAAGCTGCCTAATGAGCTTAATACGGGTAATAGCTATACAGTTTCTAAATCTCGATTTATCAGTCAAATGACCCAGCTTAACAGTGGCATGTCCTCAAACAGTATTGATTTGATTTGCCAAGCGGGCAGTCGTCGTCAATCAACATTGACGGATATCCATATTTGTTATGAAGGGAGCGAATTTGGCACATGTCATAATGTTGTGAATAATTGTGGCAGTAAGTTCGTCATTTCGGGTGGAAAATAGTTTTTTAGCTCATTTAAATACTTATTGCTTGAATTGAGGACACGCCCTAATAATATTCGTTTATCTTAAGTGTTATATCACTATATATAAAGCTTCTCAATGCTGTTATCAGCTGCCTTTTATTACTTTCTAGCGCTGTATCCATATAGGTTTACAGTAGGTATAAAAATCCTCCCGTATAAAATGTAACAATATAATCGGTGGTCGGCGTCTTATTGTCTCTAGACGATTTGCTGAACGAAGTGCTACACTAGCTCTCGGTTTATGACTGCTATATTCAGTAGGCAAGTCGCTATTTACAACGATAGTCATCCATTAGAACCATCAATCAGAATCATGAATTATCTAATCTATAATTAGGGAGTATTCAATGTCAATGAAACAGCCTTTACGTGTTGCCGTCACTGGTGCCGCTGGTAATATCAGCTATGCTATGTTATTTCGTATTGCATCTGGCGAGATGCTAGGTAAAGATCAGCCAGTTATTTTGCAATTGCTTGAAATCGCTCCAGCACTTGACGCCCTAAAGGGTGTGGTCATGGAATTAGAAGATTGTGCATTTCCTTTATTAGCAGGTGTTGTGCAGACTGATGATGCGACCGTTGCATTCAAAGATGTTGACTATGCTCTGCTAGTCGGTTCACGTCCGCGTGGTCCAGGTATGGAACGTAAAGATTTGCTAGAAGCCAACGCTGCGATTTTCTCAGCGCAAGGTAAAGCATTGAATGACGTTGCAAGCCGTGACGTAAAAGTATTGGTTGTTGGTAACCCTGCCAACACCAACGCTCTAATCGCTCAGCGTAATGCACCAGATCTTGATCCACGCAACTTTACTGCGATGACTCGTTTAGACCACAACCGTGCCATGGCGCAGTTGGCTGGCAAAACTGACAGCACAGTAAATGACGTGAAAAAAATGATCATTTGGGGTAACCATTCATCAACTCAGTATCCAGACCTGACTGCTGCTACTGTCAACGGTAAGCCTGCGTTAGATTTGGTTGATCGCGAATGGTACGAAGCGACTTATATCCCAGAAGTACAACAACGTGGCGCAGCTATCATTAAAGCACGTGGTGCATCATCTGCCGCTTCTGCTGCCAACGCTGCCATTGCACACGTACGTACATGGGCATTGGGTACTGATGAGAACGATTGGGTATCAATGGGTGTTTATTCAAACGGCGAATACGGTATTGCAAAAGGCTTGATCTACTCATTCCCATGCACATGCACTAACGGCGACTGGTCTATCGTAGACGGCGTTGATGTGTCATCAGATTTCTCTAAAGAGAAAATGGCAGCGACTGAGCAAGAGCTTAGCGAAGAACGTGATGCGGTAGCTCATTTACTACCATAAGCAGCCAATGTGATAATGTCATAAAGCTGTTATATAGAAATTGTTCTAAAAAAGCCCTCTAATGTAGAGGGCTTTTTTGTGTGTCTTGCATGCCTATTAATACAATTGATAACGTTAGATACACGTTGATTAACAGCTATTAAAATAAAGCTTGCTACAATAAATATGTCAATTTAGATAATAAACACAATGACACTCGTATCATTTAAGGAGAAAAACATGTTGGGTGAACCAGAATACAATATGAATGAATTATTTGCACAGTTGGGACTTAATAGCTCAGATGCAGCGATTGATAATTTTATTGAAAACAATCAGTTGGGAAAAGAAGAGAAGTTAATAGAAGCGAGCATTTGGACAGACAATCAACGTGCTTTTCTACAAGAAGAATGGGAAAAAGATGCGGAATGGGTAGAAGTCATCGATGACTTAAACGTACGTATGCATCCAGATGCTTAGAAAAACCACCATTAATTAAAAACCCACTAACGTTATAAACGCTGTGGGTTTTTTTATAAATTATAGATATCGAGGGTCGCATTTAAGCTTAATAGCAACCTAACTGGGCTGCTGCTCTCGCCACTCAATCAATGCTTTCACATCATTATGGATGCCTGTTTTTAATGCTTCTAAGCCATCATAATGTCGTTCACCATGTAAATAATGCAAAAAACGAACCTGTAAAGTTAATCCATATAAATCAGCATTTAATTCTGGGAAGTGCACTTCCAGCCGCCAATCGTGTTGTTTGTTGACAGAGGGTCTAGTGCCGATATTGGCTGTCCCAAATAGGCTGTTTGAACGTAATCCTGAGATACCTGATTTGCCATCTATAGCAAGTGCCGTTAAGCCATCAACAATCACTTGCCCATCATCGTCAAGGCTGACGACATCAACAGCAAATATACCATGCAGGGCAGGTTTTAAACGCTGTAGGTCAATATTCGCAGTAGGGAAATCCATGGTGCGACCAATTTTATCGCCACCAACGACCAACCCTGTAATCGCGTAATCGCGACCAAGTAGCGCATTAGCTGCGTGAATATTACCAGCCAATAGTAAGTCACGAATGCGAGTAGAGCTGATACGTGCCGCTTTACCGCTATCATCGATGACGGTATGTAGATTGGTCACATCTAAGCCATAATTCCGCAAAAACTGACTGTCGCCAGCACGATCATGACCAAATTTAAAATCATCACCCAATACCAAGGCTTGGACGTTTAAGCGCAGTGCCAAAATATCGGCGAATGCCTGCGCTGATAGTGAGCGAAAATCGCTATCGAAGCTGGCAACAATTAGCGTCTCGATGCCGTATTCTGCCAGCAAAGCTTGCTTTTCGGCAAGGTTGGTGAGGCGAGCAGGCGCGGTCGCTGGCGCAAAGAACTCACGCGGCTGTGGCTCAAATATCATGACAGCTGAGCCAAGGTTTTGCGCTTTGGCAAGCTCACGAACTTGCGACAGCATCGCTTGATGACCTAAATGGACGCCATCAAAGTTACCGATAGTCAGTACACAGGGGGGCAACGCTACTGGGCTGCTACCGGCCGGTAAAGCGTTTGGCGACGCCATCAGTTGCTCAAGAAAATAGGTGTTCATAAATGTCAGCTATGATAGATAAGACCAATAAAAAATGAAAAACACACCGCGATTAAAACAAACTTTTAAAACAGATGTGTCTAAAAGCAGCCATTATAAAGTAAAATAGCCCTACTAACATCCTATAGTCTGTTGTTAATCAAACAACCATGCTAACAGCTAAACGTCTATTAATCACTTATCCCTATTTTTATTATTATCTATGAATATTTATGATGGAAACGCTATGCCTGCTGCTGTCTCTACGACTGATTATGATAATGGCTATGACTCTATACAGCATACATCAGCTGTCTATAAACTTAACGAGCGCTTTATAGTACAGCTCGCCAGTCAAGACGACTTACCCGCAATTTTAACCATTTATAACCAAAGTATCGCCGGCAAGCAAGCAACCGCCAATCTCACACCCGTGACTTGCGCAGAGCGGCAAGATTGGTTTGATGAACATCTAAATAGTGCCACGCGGCCGATTTACATTGTTAGAGCTGTGGTTGAAGATGCAGAGGTAAGTGTCGAAGAAACAGTATCGCCAATCGTCGCTTGGGGCAGCTTTAGCGATTTATATACACGGCCCGCTTATCATATCAGCACGGAGATTAGTATCTACTTACATCAAGAGTATCATGGTCAAGGATTGGGCAGCTTATTGACCCGCTGGATGCTGACGCAAGCGCCGAGCTTAGGTATCCATAACGTGGTTGCGCTTATCTTTGCCCATAATCAGCCAAGCTTAGGATTGTTCCGTAAACTTGGCTTTGAGCAGTGGGGCTATATGCCAAAGGTTTGTGATATGGAGGGTTTTATCGCCGATGTCGTGATGCTTGGCAAAGCGGTCATTGCTGATAGTAATGACCAATTAATATAGCGATGATTAATAAAAATAGTAATGACCAGTAATAACGCCAAATGAAGCAAAGTTAGAGAATGGCAGCTAGACGCCTTATCCTAAAATCTTCCATTTGCCATCGATTTTTTGTAGCTCATAAGTCAATGGCGCAGGCTCGCTTTGACCTCTTAACATAATCTCACCTATGATGGTGGCACGGGTTTTATCATCGTTGTATTTAGTATCAGTAAAAGTCACACCATCAACGGTTTGCTGAAAGGCATACTGGGTTTTAGCCAGCTCTTCTTCGAAGTTTGCCATATCTACTTTATAATATTTAACAGCTTCCTTTACCTCGCCATAATACAAGCTATCTAGTGCTTGCTTTACAGTATCTTCCGGCGTACCAGCTTCGGTGGGATTGGTTACGAGGCTCTTTTTCTTGGTCGCAGAAGTGACTGGGTTGATATTATCACTATCAATCGCCGTTTCAGCTTTACCGCTGTCAGCCATCTGCTTGCTGTCAACTGTGCTATTCGCATCCACTGTTGACGTTTGATTAGCAGCGCTATTTTCAGCATCAATGCTTTTATCAGAACTGCCTTCAGAGACAGCTGCCGTATCCTCGGCACTGCTAGTTGTCTTATCGTTATCGCTACAAGCACTTAAAAGCAGTCCAGTGCTAAGGACGCCAGCGGTTAAGATAGTTGGTAAGCGTAGTAAGGTTGATCGTTTGGTTGTCATTATTAGCCCTCAGATTTCATTTATTCGTTAATGGTTAATTATGGCAACTATCCGCGTCATTCACTATCCATTCTCTTACTAAGCTTGTTTTGGTTTCGTAAGTGAAGCTGCTTAACCATGCTTTAGCTGGCGAGGACGGAAACCAGTGGCTAGTAATACCACGCCATAAACCAGTGCTCCCACGGCACACATAATGAGCAAAGCGGCGATACGTCGCCACTGCGCATCATCGCTAGGGAAGTAAGGCAGCATGACATAAAGTACGCCAATCATAGCGCTGGTCGCAATCGCAAACTGGGTGAATAGTTTTTTCCAATGACTGCCAAAGCGGAAAATATCACGTTTATGTAAGAAGTAATATAATAAGCCGGCGTTAACAAAGGCCGCGCCCGTGGTTGCTAAGGCCAAGCCGCCATGTAGTGGAATCTCTAAGAAATAAAATATACCGATGAAAATGACACTAAAAATCATGTTGGCAAAGACAGAAATGATACCGATTTTTACAGGTGTTCTGGTATCTTGACGGGCAAAAAAAGCAGGGGCAAAGATTTTAATAAGCATAAAGCCTAAAATACCACCAGCCATACTACGTAATGCGAGCGAACTCATCTGCGCATCGCGTAAGGTAAATTCACCGCGTAAAAATAGTGCTTGCATCAGTACATCGGCAAGTATAAACAACGCTGCTGATGCAGGAACACCGACTAAAATGATTAAGCGTGCCGCCCAATCGATGGTCTTTTTAAAACTAACATCGTCTTTTTGCGCCTCACTTTTTGACAAGCTTGGCAAAATGACTGTACCGATTGCCACGCCAATCAAGCCTAACGGCAGCTCACTCATACGCTCTGCGGCATAAAGCCAAGAAACCGAGCCGCCAATCATCAATGAGGCAAAAATGGTATTGAGCAGCAGATTAATCTGAGTGACTGAGACGCCAAAGATAGCAGGCAGCATGAGTTTTAAAATACGGCGAACGCCTTCATGCTGAAAATCGATCTTGGGTGCGACCAGTAGCTTTTGTTGCCATAGCTGCGGCAGCTGTAGTAAGAATTGCAACAATCCTGCGATAGCGACTGCATAGCCTAGTGCCATGATAGGAATATCGAACATAGGAGCAAAAATTAGCGCGCCGCCAATCATACACAAGTTCAATAACACGGGTGCAAAGGCAGGCGCAGCAAAGCGTCCGTAGCTTTGTAAAATGCCACTGGCAAAGGCGGTCATAGAAATAAATAGCAAATAAGGAAAGGTCAGACGCAGTAATTCAGCGGTAATAGCAAATTTACCTGGTTGATCAGCAAAACCAGGCGCGAATAAAGTCACGACCCAAGGTGCCATTAAAATAACAACCACAGTAAGCATCGACAAAATTAACAACAGAGCGCCTGAAGTACGACTGACTAAGATTTGTACCTGCTGCAAACTATATTTTTCTTTGTATTCAGATAGCACAGGGACGAAGGCTTGACTAAAAGCACCTTCTGCAAACAAACGCCGCAAAAAGTTTGGAATTTTGAAGGCGACCAAAAAGGCATCCATCAGACCACCAGCGCCAAAGACGCCTAACAATACGACATCGCGTACCAGACCTAAGATACGAGATAGCATGGTCATACTACTGACCACCATGGTTGAACGAAATAACCGACTTTTTGCCATGAGAACCTATTGTGCTAATTTGTTTAATGAAGGTTGTTTACTGATGGTTGTCTACTAAGTTGCTGCTATCAAAAAGCTGACGAATTATAGCATTTTCATAATCGAGATAAATGGATTGGATGTGGAATATGACATTTGGAAAACTGAGGTTTCTTACATTAAATCATTTTATAAATTTTGTTTAATATCTTAAATAGCTCAGCCCGCTTATCAATCATAGATTCTCTGTAGCTAGCTGCATCACTTTCATCAAAAAATATATCTAAAGACGATACTCTCTTTCTAAAGGATATAACTGTTTCACCATATGATCTCAATGAGACGGAAGCTTCGTCATAACCGAATAGTAGTAGTAATGATTCTGCTTTGGTCAGTTCGCTAAAGCTATCGTATAAATCATTTTGAGAATCTAATAGGTTGCTAGATGGTAAGATCGTACTATCTAGTAGTAATCTTCTACGCCAATCAGAAGAAAGTGACCAATACCTTAAAGCAATATTATTAAAATTCTCTACTTTTTCTGCAACTTCTTTTAACATCTCAAACTCGCGTTCTATTTTAGCTTTTTTAAGCTCATTACGATGTTGTGTTGAAGATAATAGAAAAGCAATAACGCCTGCTATCAATGCGCCCAAACCTATTTTCACTGCTGAATCGACCACTTCAATCCAAGTCATAATATCTCCAGTCAATGGTCAATAATTATTAAAGTTGAGTGAGTCTTTTTATTTTAATAGAGCGGCGACCATCTCACGCAATCTTGCCCATTCAAAATAATCACCGGGATCCGTTTTGCGACCAGGGGCAATATCGCTATGACCTGTTAGATGACGACGAGTTTTGGGATAGGCGGCATAAATGGCACAGACCACTTTTGCAAGTACCTCATATTGTGCGGCGGTGAAGGACACAAAATCAGACCCTTCAAGCTCAATACCGATGCTATAATCATTACATTCAGGGCGACCCAAATAGCTAGAGCGTCCAGCATGCCACGCGCGCTCATTAAAATTGACAAACTGAGTAATCGTGCCATCACGCTCGATGAATAAGTGAGCCGAAACCTCCGCGCCTTTAATCGTTTGAAAATAGGGATGCGCCGCCCAGTCTAGCTGATTGGTAAATAATGCTTTAACGTAATGGATGCCGTCAGCATCAGATGCTCCGAACTCGTTCGGCGGTAGGCTGATATTATGAATAACAATAGTATCAATACCCATATCTGTTGGTCGCAGATTGCAGTTTGGTGATGCAAGGTATGTGGCTGCAGATAATCTGCCATCGTTAATCGTTATTGGTGTTATGGACATAATATTCTCTTTTATCATGATATTAATAAGTGGGCATTGACCGCTGGTTGCTAGCCATTTCTATCAATTAATAGCCATTCTGACAGTAGCTACCTTGATAACAGTAGTTTTGATAGTAACAACTTTGATAACAGCCACTTTGACTAAGATATTTCAATGATCTAGCTCGTATATGGCTTTTGAGGTTATTTTAGTGGACGGTCCAATCGGCATTATCAACCAGCCATCAATCACGCTATCGGCGTATGAATAATAACGTGCGAGGTTTACCCTATGTCTCTAAAGCCTAATTTTTTATCTGTAGATTGTACCCTAACTACTATGAGTCAACGAGCGCGTTTACCACTTGCTATTGCAGGATTGCTACTCTCTGCACAAACGCAAGCTTTTTTGCCAACACCAGCATCATTAGTAACGACAGGGGTATTAGCGTCTACGCCGCAAGCTACTGCAATTGCTAATAATACGCCAGATAATGACGCTCCAGAAAATACCCAAGGGCTAGAAAAAAGCAACGCTGAGCAATTATTAGCCAAGTGGCGTGAGCAAGCAGCAACACAAAATTTAGCCCAAGATACGACATGGCGACGTTTATTATATTTTTTTGATGATCAAAAGAATTTGATTGGTAAGAAAAAAGACACCAGCATGGTTGATGAGGCTGACTTTTTTTTAAGTGAGAATGGACAGCATGATTCAGCTGCCGAGCTTGATGTGTTACTCGTCGCCCTCGCTAATGAGGTAGCGACAACGAATAATCGTATTGTCAAAAAAAATACTGCCAATAGTTCGGTATTATGTCGTTTTCCAGCGCGTTCACAATGGTTGACCGATACATTAAACATTGATAAAACGGCGCTACAAGTTGACTGTCCCAAATTGAATGAATGGATGCAGAAGATTGCCCCTGAGCAGCTATCCATCATGTTTGCCCAAGAGTATTTGGACAATCCTATTTCAGCCTTTGCTCATACTTTATTACGTATCGACTCAAAAGCGAGCGTGGCTGATCCGAGCCAGATTCATCACGCGGTTGCGCTGAATTATACGGTTGGTGGTAATCCAAAAGACAATTTTGTGGTGTATGCCATCAAATCAATGACTGGCGGTTATGACAATCTCATTGAAATTGACCCTTATCCAGAGAAGCTGGCGAAATATCTGCAAGAAGACGAGCGTGATGCATGGACGTATCAATTGGATTTGACTCCAGCGGAAGTGCAGCAGATTATGTTGCACGTTTGGGAAACCAAAGATTTAAAATTGCCGTATTACTTCACCACAGATAACTGTGCGTCTGAGATTTTACGCTTAATTGACGTGGTACGCCCGCAGCAGCATTTATTGAGTCAGCTGCCTTATGCGGTTATTCCCTCAGATGTCGTGCAGTTGCTTGATGATGAGGGCTTGCTTGCCAGCACCAACTATACTCCTGCCGATAGCACTTTACGCCAAGCGCAGTTGAATAAGGTCAAAGAGCAGCGCGAGCAATTCGGCTATCACAACAGCGCAAAACAGACGATCAATGAGATTAAATCTGCCCAACTCAATAGGGTTTCGAGCATGTCAGCTGATGGACAGACGTTATTGCAGCCTAATATAGCAGTATCAGATAACAATCCAATAGACAGACATCCGCTGCAACTGGCTCATATGGGGCTAGGGCAGCGCGGTGATAATAACTATATCGATTTGGGCTTACGAGCGGGCTACCATGACACCCTCGATCGTCCCTCAGGATTTCCACAATTTTTTGACTTAGAAGGCGCATCTGCGACTTTGCGCCTGTACGACACCGATAATGACAAAGCCAATCAGCCAAACAGTGTGGTTTTGCAAAATGTGACATTGATTCGTGGGCGCTCATTTAATCCGGTCAATTCTGCCAAAAAAGGCAAAACGTGGGGCGCCAGCATCGAGGCGACGCGTGTGAATGATGGCTCCCAGCAAGACGGTCGCGATCATTTAGTTGGGAGCTTGGGCTATGAATCAGGTTGGTCATGGGCATTTGGTACGCCTCGCACAGGTACAGGCGAGATGCCGCCGCAGCTATGTTATACCTTTTTGTCCGGCACAGCGCAAGCAGGGCGTGGTATCAATAAAGGTTTTCGGGTTGGTGCAGGCGTGAATGCAGGTTGTCGTTATCAGATTAACAATCAGTTACGCGCGCAGGCTGAATTGCAACTGCCATATTGGTATCATGGCAGCAGCGATGAGTCTAATGCCCGTGGTCATTATTGGCAGCTGATATCGACATTAGGGCTGCAGTATGATATTGATAAAAAACAAGCATTACGCATTAATGCCAACTACGAATGGCAAGATCGTGTTGATGCCAATGAAGACGTACAGCTGTCGTACAGACGCTATTTTTAACATTTATTACTGAAAAGATGTATAGATTATTGAAAAGATGTATAGATTATTGAAAAGATGTATAGATTATTGAAAAGATGTATGGGCAGTCATTAGAAATGTCGTTCGAATAAAGGATAAATGATGAGTACGCAAAATTTATTGATTATTGGTCAAGGTGATATTGGTTTGCCAGTCAGCAACCAGCTGGCACAGGACGGCTTAAATGTCACAGGTTTGGCTCGTGGTGAGCGCCATCATTACTCTTTGGATGATAACGCTGAATTTATGCAAGCCGATGCATTGACTCTGACGGCTGAGCAGCTGCAAGATTTTACGGCGATAGCAATTATCGTTACCCCCGATGATTATTCGACCAGTGGCTATCATAATAGCTACTTAGCAATTAGCCAACATTTGGCAACGCTTGCGGACAAACTCACCAACCTTTCACGCATTGTTTTTATTTCATCAACGGGTGTTTATGGGCAAGATAATGGCGAATGGATTGATGACAATACTGCACCTGTGACGCCAGAGCGTGAAGCATCGCAGGTGATATTGCAAGCAGAACAAGTCCTGCAACAAGGCTTTGATGATAAAGCCATTATTATTCGTCCAAGCGGTATTTATGGACGCGCGCGTCTCATGCGTCTGCGTAAAGCCCGCGAGCCACAAAAGGAAGCAGTGGCAGCGACGCATTGGAGCAATCGGATTATGGATCGCGATTTGGTCGCTATCATCGCTAACGTACTGACTATCGATGCGCCCAAACCCCTTTATATTGCTACTGATTATTCGCCAGTTACGACTTTTGAGTTGGGCGTTTGGTTAAGTCAGCAGATCAATGAAACGCCTCCTGCTCTTGACAATGAAAAAGCAGCGGTTACGGGAAAACGCTTGCACAGTAATATTCCATTAGCTTGGTTGGCATATCCTGATTGGCAAGTCGGTTACCGTGATATTTTGCGTCATCAATAACAACATTAAGAGTAATATGCCAGTTTGATTTAATTAGAATTATTTTTATATTTTATAGCTTATGGAGATTTCATGACCCAGCCTTCTACTTCTGACACTCATTTACCCAGTACTGATATTACAGCAGTAGGCGGTACAATTTCAGAAGGCAATGCTGAGCAGTCGTCTATCTTGCCAGATAGTACCCAACCTGCGATTGTACATCCTAATTTTGACCCGAGTCGCTTGGCACTTGATCCTGCCAGACCCTTGAGCGATATTCCAGAGCCTGCTAGGCGCTTAAATGGTCAATTGCAACGACTCTATGGTCGCTCTGCGCGTTTTTATCAGCCTAAAGAACACAGCTTGTCAAAATGGTCGCTGATTGCTTCAGAAGTATTGGGCGAGCATCTGTCATTACTGCGAGCAGCAGAGCTTGTCGAGTTTCCAGACAGCTTTTATCACAATCACAGCGCGCAACCATTATTAGCATCATTAAGTGGTATGACTTTGCTCGACATGGCTGATATTCAGCAGGCGCTTCGTGCTTATCCAAAACTGCATCGTTACGGTTTTATACTGAATGGCTCTTCTGTAAGTACCGATACGAGCGTTAGTAGTAATGCTAAAAACAAACAGACTTCTTTCCGTGCATTGACCAAACGTTATAACCCAGATGAGTTGCTCAACAGTGTTTACGCCGAAGATTGGCAGGTGGTGTTGCAGCCGCAGCAATTTGAGACAGGCGAGGGCAGTTTGGCTACTGATATTATGGCGTGTAGCGTTGCTGTTCATGCATTGAGGCAGTGCGAGACACGCAAAAGTATCAATCACCGCTACAGCGCCGCGCAAATCTGTCAGCACATACGCAGTTATCTGCTGAGTCAAATCATTTGTGAGCCATCGCAGCGCCATGCCTACCGTCAAATACGCATTTTTACAGGACATGTTATTGTTGCCGCGTATCATTTAGGTTGGGAGATACAAGTGAGTGATGACGGTCAGTGTTATTTTAATCTCTCATCGCGCAGTGGCCTATTGACTCGTTATCCTAACATGCAGGATTACGACATCAATGGTTGGTCAAGCTGATCAATAATGCGTACAATAACGCCAATTTTTTGCTCTTCTTTTTGTCAATAGGAACGCTTCCATGCTTAATGCCTCAATGCCTAATGCGCAACACCCTTCTTTCTCCTCACATCAATTTATCCAACTGGCTTTAGACAATCAAGTTCTCAAATTTGGCGAGTTTGTCCTCAAGTCTGGTCGCATCAGTCCGTATTTTTTTAATGCAGGCTTGCTGGCATCGGGTGAGATGTTGTCGTTGCTCGCGTGTGGTTATGCTGATGCCTTGGCTGAGCAAATGGCTGCTAGTCATAACGGTACAGATGAGCAGGAGCTGGTGATATTTGGGGCAGCGTATAAGGGTATTCCTTTTGTGGCAGCAACCGCGCAAGCCTTATGGATTCATCATGGTATCAATGCCAAGTGGGGCTATAATCGTAAAGAAGCCAAAACTCATGGC
The DNA here is from genome assembly GCF_904846655.1 of Psychrobacter sp. NC44. Classification (NCBI taxonomy): domain Bacteria; kingdom Pseudomonadati; phylum Pseudomonadota; class Gammaproteobacteria; order Moraxellales; family Moraxellaceae; genus Psychrobacter; species Psychrobacter sp. NC44. Next base: position 25,105 of record NZ_CAJHBN010000011.1, read on the forward strand.
GAAGGTGGCAACTTAGTAGGCGCTGACGTTAGTGGTAAAGCAGTCTGGGTACTCGATGATGTCATTACCGCTGGTACGGCGATGCGCGAAGTGGTTGAGATTTTAGAGCAAGCGGGCGCTAGCGTTGCTGGTATTATCGTTGCCCTTGACCGTAAAGAAAAGGGTCAGGCTGAGCATTCTGCTATTCAAGAGTTGGCGTCGACATTAGAGGTACCAGTGCGTGCACTCGTCGATATCGATGATTTAATCAGTTATTTGGCAGATGACCATGGCGTACAAAGCGGTCAGCATAAAGACGCGACCCAACTTGCCAAGATGCAACATTATCGCGCGCAGTACGGCGTATAGTTGGGCACTGAGTTCGAAGCTGTTCTACATTAATAATATAACGTAAGTGAGCCTTATTATGAACCAAGAAAATCAAAAAAAATCGTTAAATATACTCGTTATTATGGATCCTATCGAGCAAGTTAATTATAAAAAAGACACGACCCTTGCGATGATGTGGTCGGCACAAGACCGTGGGCACAGCCTTGGCTATTGTCAGATTCATGATTTGTGGTTGGATCGTGGGCAACTGATGGTTGATACGCAGTCAGTGACCGTCAAGCGTGATCCTAAAGATTTTTATACATTAGGGGATAAAGCGACAGCGCCAATCAGCGACTATGACGTGGTGTTGATGCGTAAAGATCCGCCGTTTGACATGCGTTTTATTTATGCCACTTATATGCTTGATCATGCCAAAGCTGCAGGCGTGCTAGTGGTCAATGACCCACAAGCGATACGTGATTGTAATGAAAAGCTATTTGCCACGTGGTTTAGCGATTATATGAGCCCAACGATTGTGACCAGTAAACAGGCGCATATTCGCAAGTTTATCGCTGAGCAGCAAGACGTCATTGTTAAGCCATTAGATGGTATGGGCGGTACGGGGATTTTCCGTTTGACCGCAGATAGTCCAAATATCGGCGTCACGCTTGAGATTTTAACTGAGCTTGAAACCTTGCCGATTATGGCGCAGCGCTATTTGCCAGAGATTAAGGAAGGTGATAAGCGCGTGTTGATCGTTGATGGTGAAGTGGTCGATTATAGCTTGGCGCGTATTCCTACCAAAGGCGAGACCCGTGGTAATCTTGCGGCGGGTGGTAGCGGTGTTGCGATGCCGCTCACCGATGTCGAACGTCAAGTGGCCCAAGTCGTCGCCCCGATTGTTAAAGAAAAAGGTCTCATGTTCGTCGGGCTCGATTTAATCGGCGGTCGTATTACCGAGATTAATGTCACCAGCCCAACGTGTGTACGTGAGATTGATGATCAATGCGGTACAGATATTGCGACCGATTTTATCATCGCCATTGAGAATAAAGTAGCAGTTTGCGCAACGCTGTAAGGATAGAGTGATTTATCACTAAGCTATGCGCACAATACTTAAAAAACACTGTGCTAAGATAGATTGATAAACAGCATCTTTTCATAGCGCATAAAAAGGCGATAAAACGTCATTTATAAACGATGCTTTTATGATTTTTCGATAGTATTTATAAAAGCCAAGTCGTGATTGCTCGCGGCTTGGATTTTTGTTATTGACAGTGCATAAAGTGCTATATATCAGCCAACGATTTACACTATACTATGCGAGATTTTATAGGGTCATTATTGGCTGATGACTAAGATGATCATAGGATAATAAGTCCTTCATATAAATAAAGAAAAGATAGGCAGGCGTTCATGAAAGCACCGCATATATTAATGATGGCCGCCGGTACTGGCGGGCACGTGTTCCCAGCGCTGGCAGTGGCTGAGGAATTGACTCAGCGTGGTGCGGTTATTCATTGGCTAGGAACGCCAAATGGTATGGAAAATGGCTTGGTTGCACCGACTGGTTATCCTTTTCATGCGATTGAGATGCAGGGTTTACGCGGTAAAGGAATCGGGCGTTTATTGAAGTTGCCAGTGACTTTATTGTCAGCGATGATGGCAGTTATAAAGGTGATTCGTAGTAATCAAATTGACATAGTTGTCGGTTTCGGTGGTTATGTGACAGCGCCTGGCGGCATCGCCGCACGTCTGACCAATACGCCTCTGATTATCCATGAACAAAATGCCATTGCAGGCATGAGTAATCGCTATCTATCCAAGATTGCAACAAAGGTGCTGCAAGCATTTGAGGATACCTTTGCCAATAGTGCACAGGATGCTAAGCTTGAAACGGTGGGTAACCCAGTACGCAATGCCATCACTGGTGTTTCTGAACCGACGGTGCGTTATGATGTTAATGACAACTCACCGCTAAAATTGTTGGTGGTGGGTGGCTCACTTGGTGCACAAGCCTTAAACGACACTGTGCCAAAAGCGCTGGCATTGCTCAACCAGCCTTTTGAAGTGCGTCATCAATGCGGGCGTAACAATGAGGCTGCCACACAAGCGGCTTACGATGAGCAAGACTTGAGTATGCACAAGTTTGTGGTACAGCCTTTTATCGACGATATGGCCGCCGCTTATAATTGGGCAGATGTTATTGTTTGCCGAGCAGGCGCATTGACGGTTACGGAAATCCAGAACGTTGGTATTGCCGCAATTTTTGTACCGCTGCCGCATGCGGTAGATGACCATCAGACTGCTAATGCCCGCACTTTAACCTCACACGATGCGGCGATTTTGTTACCGCAGTCTGAGTTGACAGCACAGCGTTTGAGCAATGAGCTTGCTGCCCTTAATCGAGAGAAGTGCCTAGCGATGTCCAAAAAAGGCCATGCCCTTGCCAATCGAAGTGCGAGCAAGCAAGTTGCTGATATTATCTGGCAAACGCTGTAGCCTATATTCTTATAGCTGACTGTTTTTATTACCAATTATTTTGATACACTAAATTTTATTAGCCTTTGATAAAGAGAAGCCCTATGTCTAACCCTGCGAAAGCTCTACCTAAGCGTTTGATTGAAATACCAGAAATGCGTCGTATTCAGCATTTGCATTTTGTCGGTATTGGTGGCTCGGGGATGTGCGGTATCGCGGAGGTGATGAACAATCAAGGTTATCAAGTAAGTGGTTCTGATATTGCTGAGAGCTTAGTGACCAAACGTTTGGCACAGATTGGTATTGATATTGCGATCGGTCATGACTCCAAAAATATTGCCAATGCTGATGTCATCGTTGTATCGTCAGCGATTGATCGCAGCAACCCTGAAGTAAAAGCGGCACTAGAAGCGCGTTTGCCAGTGGTTCGCCGTGCCGATATGCTGGGCGAGTTGATGCGTTATCGTCATGGTATCGCTGTGGCTGGTGCTCATGGCAAAACCACGACGACCAGTTTGTTGACTACCATGATGGCAGAAGGTCAACTCGATCCTACCTACGTGATTGGCGGTAAGTTGAATGCATCTGGTAAAAATGCTGCGCTGGGTAGCAGTCGTTTCTTGGTGGCAGAAGCCGATGAGTCTGATGCGTCGTTTTTATCGTTACATCCGATGGCCGCGATTGTCACCAATATCGATCAAGACCATATGGAAACGTATGAGAATAATTTTGATAAATTAAAAGCCGCTTATATTCAGTTTTTACAAAACATGCCGTTCTACGGTTTGGCGGTGGTCTGCGGTGACGACCCAGAATTGTATGCCATGATTGATGATATTGGTCGTCCCGTACTGACTTTTGGACTTGAGCCTTTTAACGACGTTCAAGCCATCGACTTGGTAACGGAAGGCACGAAAACTCACTTCACGGTACTGCGCCGTGACCGTGAACCTTTACGTTTGACCCTCAACATTCCTGGTACTCACAACGTTTACAATGCGCTTGCCGCTATCACCATGGCGACCGATGAAGGGGTCGATGACGAAGCGATCAAACGCGCTCTACAAAAATTTGAAGGCGTTGGTCGCCGTTTTGAGCAGCATGCCTCTGTCAGCCTTGATGAGGGTAATGTTTTATTGATTGACGATTATGGTCATCACCCAAAAGAAGTCGATGCCACCATTAAAGCGGCGCGTCAAAGTTTCCCTGAACGTCGTTTGGTAATGATGTTTCAGCCGCACCGTTATAGTCGTACCCGCGATTGCTTCGATGATTTTGTCGAAGTACTCTCCAGCGTTGATGAATTATTATTATTAGACGTATATTCAGCAGGTGAAAGCCCAATTACTGGCGCTGATACCAAGTCATTGGCACGTAGTATTCGGTTGCGCGGTGAAGTTGAACCGACGATTATTGACAAGGACAATTTAGCTCCTGTCATGCAGCGTTTATTAAAAGCCAATGACATGCTCATTACTCAAGGTGCAGGTAATGTAGGGCAGATCGCTGTCGACTTGGCTGCCAATAACCTTTACATTAAGTAAGCTAAAAAATTCTAGGAACGATCTTCATGACGACTGATACTAAAGAAAATACCAGCACTCAAAATTCAGATAATTTAGATAGCAATGATGCCACTCTAAACACGACGACCAGTGATGCAAAAGATGCCAGACAGTTTGGTAAAGTGGCGGTTGTCTATGGTGGCAGTAGCAATGAACGCAGCGTGTCGTTAGACAGTGGCGCTGCCGTATTGCAGGCGCTACAAAACCAAGGCGTTGATGCCACTCATTTCGACCCTAAGCATCAAGACATCACAGAGCTACGTGAGTATGACCGCGTGTTTAACGTGTTGCATGGTCGCGGCGGCGAAGATGGTTTGTTACAAGGTGTGCTGCAATGGTTTGATATTCCACAGACAGGTTCAGGCATTCTGGCATCAGCGCTGGGTATGGATAAGGTTCGTACCAAGCAATTGTGGCAAGGTTGTGGGTTAGCAACCGCGCCATTTTCATTGTTAACAGCTGAGACTGACTGGCAGCAAGTGGTCAACATGCTAGGTCTACCACTTATTATCAAGCCCGTTCATGAAGGATCGAGTATTGGTATGACTAAGGTCAACAATCTGGACGAGTTGCCAGCGGCTTATGCAACGGCGGTACAGTGCGGTGATGCGGTCATGGCTGAGCGCTGGATCACTGGTCGTGAGTTCACGATTGTCATTATCGACGATGAAGCTTATCCAGTCATTCGTCTTGAACCTGCTGATATTACCAACTTCTACGATTTTGAAGCCAAGTACAATCGTAATGATACCAGTTACTACATTCCCTGTGGTCTGAGCGCTGCTGATGAAAAGCATTTACAAGATTTGAGCCTTGCAGCGTTCCGTGCCGTTGATGCCAAAGGCTGGGGACGCATCGATGCTATGCAAGATGAAGCAGGCAACTTCTGGTTGCTTGAAATCAATACGGTACCAGGCATGACCAGCCATAGCTTGGTTCCGATGGCAGCCAAGGCTCGAGGCATGGACTTTGATGCATTGTGCTGGCATATTTTAGCGCAGACATTAGAGTGACTGGTATAGCAGTCATTGCTTAAACAGTGATTTAGCAATGCTACTTTTTAATATTGTTCATTCTTTAATATTGCTCATAATGCTATTGATATTTATTGATACAGTTGTCATTGATAGGCTGTCTTAATAAACCAGTGATAAAACTTATGAATCATTAGATTTGAATTTTTCTTATAGCCTAAGAATACTAGTAGACGAGAACGGGTTAATGTATCACTAGAGCTGCTATACCACAGCGTCATGTAAACTTGTGTAAATTCGTTGTCACTAGTAGGGGTTAAGCTATTGTTTAACCATAAAATACGTTAATATTGTAATTATAGGTCTGTTTTAGTGATATTTCTGTTTTCTATGAATTTAGCCCATAAGTTATTCATAAATTAAGAAAAATGTTACGTTTAAATGAGCATAATGTCATCCTATAAATCGTTTTAGTAAAATATTTTGATAATATGTCAACTTAATAGGCCTCTGCAAAAATATGCAGATTTACATTTATAAATAGCATGATCAGTTTTATGCAAATATAGGGACAAAGGTCGTTATGGCTCAAACTGTCAACGAGGTAACTGACTTGATGAGTGATAAAACCCGTCGCCCAAACTCTAAGTTCCAAGTACCGACTTCGCTCAAATATTTTTTTATGGTATTGGTACTAGGGTTGCTCGTACTGATATTGATAATGGGTGGAAAAGCGTTGCGTGATGCACCGCCAGCTTCTATCCATGTGAATAATCAGGGTTTGACCGTTACCCAATATCGCGCATTGCAACAGGTTATGAATCAACAAAAGGTAAGTAGCTTTTTTACCTCTGATTTGCAAGCGTTAAGAGATATTACGACGGGTATGGCTTGGGTTGATCAGGTCAGTATTTCTCGCGATTGGCAACGGGGCATAGTCGTTACCGCATTACCTAAGCAAGCGGTTGCTAATTTTGGTACAGAGCGTTTGGTGGATGCAAAAGGTGCGGTTTTTGTCCCTGCTGATAGTAAAGATCTGACGCAAGAACGCTTCGCCACCTTACAAGGTGAGATAACGCAAGCCCCAGTTATCATGCAGCAGATGCAGCAAGTTAACGACTGGTATGCGCCACTTGGTATGCAAGTCGAAGATATTATTCTGTCACCAAGAATGACTTGGTTGATTCGTTTTGACAATGGACTGCGTGTGATTGTTGATAACGAGAATACTGCGCAAAAGCTGCTGAGTTTAAGTCAGCTGCTCGGCAATCAGTTAAGTGAGCGTCGAGGCGAAATACAGTCTGTAGATTTGCGCTATAAAAATGGTTTTACCATCGCTTGGGATATGGCACAGCCAAAGATTGATGAAGCAAAATAACGATAGATAGCATAAAAAAAACTGGTTAGCATTTTAGTTTGAGCTATTTTGATAGTTTTTAGCACAGAATATACAACATCATAGCGTGTTGATAACGCTTTTTTTAATGATCTAATGGAGACGTCATTTGGTCTCCTGTTTAGCGATAATTTGTCTGGTACCATGAAAAATACTGAAAATCTGGTTGTTGTCCATCTAAGTGCCACGGCAGTCTATGTCGTCATTGGTAACGTTGTCTCTGCAAAAGACATCCGTATTCTGGGCGTGGGACAAGTCAAAAATAGCGATTTTTACCAAGGTCAAATAAAACACCGTGAACGTCTACAAGGTGCTATTAAACAAGCCATTCAAGAAGCAGAAGATACTGCCAATTGCCGCGTGCATAGTGTGTGGTTGACCTTAGCGACACCGGAATTATCGAGTAAAAATAGTGCAGGCGAGGTACGTGTAGAAGATGAGGCGGTACGTGCCAAAGATATGGTGCAGGCGTTGTCTAATGCCAAATCACGCGATCTATCATCAGACTACTATCTAATGCATTGCTGTCAGCAGGGTATCTATGTTGATGATCAAGATTTCATGGTGGATGATGCGATCGAAATGATGGCGCATAATATTACTGTGATGTATCACATGATGATGATGCCCGTTGCTAGTCGTCAGAATATCCAAAAATTACTGCAAAGCTGTGATGTTGGTATTGACCACATTGTATTTGATGCAGTAACGAGTGCTGAATATAGTTTGATGAGTGACGAGCGCCAGCAAGGGGTCTGTTTGGTAGATATTGGTGCTAGTACGACCAGTATTTGCGTTTATAAAGAAAACAAGCTCATATTTACCCATTGTATCGCGACAGGCAGCCACGAAGTAACGATGGATATCTCAGCTGATTTTGGTATCTCCATGATTGAAGCTGAAAAGCTGAAAAAAACCCATGGTACTGTCGATGTTAATAGTGTGGATCCTAGCTCATTCTTTATCTTTAAACCACAAGGAACAGGTGACGAGATTAATATTGGTATCTATAATCTAGCCCGTATTATTGAAGCGCGCTATGTGCAGATATTTACGGAAGTTGCTCGTCAATTACATGAGGCCGATCTCATCGGTTATATCGACAAAGGTATCGTGCTTACAGGTGGCGGTACGGCGATTAAAGGTATGATACCCTTTACCAAAAAATTACTCAAAATGCCCGTAGTATTAACCAATACTCATCCTGCTATTAGTGCTCATAATCATTTTGATAATGATGAGTCATTTAAGCAGCTAAACAGTCAAGTAAATGATCGTGCTTATCAAACGGCATTTGGTACACTATTATATAGTCAAAGCGAGCAGTTTCGCCGTAGTGAAAAAAGCGAGCCTGAAGCGATTCAAAAAAATCGAGTCACTGGTGTTTTTCAAAGTGCAGGGCAGCGTTTTGCTAGTGTACTCAAAAAGATATTATAATCTGTTAGCAAAACATACTTATATTAAGCAGCATAAGAGTATGCAGCTATATAATAGGCAAGAATACGAAAAGTAACACCCTGTACTATACTGGCATATTTTGGCTAGCACAATTATCTAAGCCATTGCCCTGTTTTATTTAAATACAATTATATATAGTAAGTCGATAGCGCGCCATATAAGTGTGTTACCAAGTATCGACCATCACGCTATCTGCAACTGGAGAAACCTTTTTATGTCAAAATACACCATGCCAGATGATAACCAGCCTCAAAATAACGGCCAAGCAAGCTTCACTGTATTCGGTGTTGGTGGTGGTGGCGGTAATGCGGTTGAACATATGGTACAACAAGGGATTAGAGGTGTAACGTTCGTCTGTGCTAATACGGATAAACAAGCGCTTGATCGTTTAACTGCACCGCATAAATTGCAACTTGGCGCAAAAACGAATCGCGGTTTGGGCGCAGGGGCGAACCCAGAAGTTGGGCGTGAAGCAGCAGAGAGCGAAGAAGAAGCCATCCGTGCATTACTCGAACATTCAGACATGGTGTTCATTACTGCTGGTATGGGCGGTGGTACGGGTACGGGTGCAGCGCCTGTGGTTGCTCGTATTGCTAAAGAAATGGAAGTGTTGACAGTTGCCGTCGTCACTACGCCATTTAAGTTTGAAGGTGGCAAACGTATCAAGGCTGCTAAAGCTGGTATTGAGCAATTGACTAACTTTGTTGATTCTATCATTACGATTCCGAATGATAAGTTGATGAGTGTCTATGGCAATATTTCTATGCAAGATGCCTTTAAAAAAGCGGACGATGTGTTGTTACATGCGGTTCAAGGTATTGCTGAAACTATCGCTAGTGAAGGTATGATCAATATCGACTTTAACGATATCCGCACTGCTATGACTGCCAAAGGTCATGCGATGATGGGTATTGGTCGTGCTAGCGGCGATGATCGTGCGCGTCAAGCAACTGAGAAAGCCATCAGATCACCATTACTTGATGACTTGCGTTTAGAAAATGCAAAAGGTCTATTAGTTAACGTGATTTCTTCTGAATCACTCTCATTAGATGAGATGAGCAAAATCAGTGTTATTGTCGAAGAAATTACAGATATTGACGATGCTCATATTTTCTATGGTTCAGTGATTGATGAAAAAATGGGTGATGACTTACATGTCACTGTTATTGCAACGGGTTTGACGTTAGATGAAAACGCTGGGCAAGAGCCAGAAGTAGTCGAGGCACCAGTTCCTTCTGTCAATAGTACTCAGCCTGTTGACCCTAACGTGCATACCAGTGCTTTAAACAGCCAGAAGCAATCGCAAGCTCAGATGTATCAAGAAACGGCTAGTGCTACTCGCTCAAGCGCGCCTCAAGAGCAGGCGAAAACCAAAACCAATAGCATTCAAGACTATCTAAAACGTCAACAAAATAAATAATATTTTCAGATTTTTAGATTCAAAAAAAGCCAGTACTAAGTTGCTGGCTTTTTTGTGCCTATAGAAAATGTCCATATATTAGCAAACTGATTCAGCTATGAGTGCGCTCTATTTATAAGAGTCGCCTCTCGATGCGAAAATAATCATTAATAAATAGGCGTATAAAACAATTTATGATTGTAACATTTGGCTGTTATTTCCCTGTTTTAACAGAGGCAATGTGATCAATAAGACATGAGAACCATCAAAATTTATTGACGATAAGTGTTATCAATCAAGGAGATAAGGAAATTAGCGAGTTTTAACTATGGCGAACTAGGGGCGGGTAATGATACACTATGGCAATTGTAACAAAATATGTGAGAAGACAGCCATGAACCAAAGAACCATAAAAACTGCTATTGCTGTTACAGGTATTGGTCTCCATAGTGGTCAGCCTGTTGACTTAGAGTTTCATCCGCAACCTATTGATACAGGTATTGTTTTCGAGCGTTCTGATATCGAAGGCAGTCAGCCGATTCCAGCCAGTGCTTTTTTAGTACAAGACACTATGATGTCGTCAAACCTAGTGTTTGGTGGCACACGTGTGGGGACGGTCGAGCATTTGCTTAGTGCCATTGCAGGACTTGGCGTGGATAACCTTTTAATTCGTGTATCGGCCTCAGAGATACCGATTATGGATGGTAGTGCCGCTCCTTTTGTAGCGTTGCTGCTTGACGCAGGATTCTGCGAGCAAGACGCTTTAAAGAAGTTTATAAAAATCGTCAGACCTGTAAGAGTAAAAGTGGATGATAAATGGGCAGAACTGCGTCCTTATGAAGGGTTTGAGCTAAATTTTGAGATTGATTTTGATCATCCTGCTATCGACAAAGATTTTCAGCATGCCCAGTTGCAGTTTTCGACGCAAAACTTCATTGAGCAATTGAGTTCAGCCCGTACTTTTGGGTTTTTACGAGACATAGAAGCCTTACGTCAGAATAATTTGGCGTTAGGAGGCAGTATGGATAATGCTATTGTTATTGATGAGGCAAATATTCTTAACGAAGAAGGCTTGCGTTTTAATGATGAGTTCGTTCGCCATAAAATTTTGGATGCTTTAGGTGATTTGTATTTGATTGGCTATCCGATTTTGGGTCGCTTTAATGCTTATAAATCTGGTCACGCGTTAAACAATTTATTGGTACGTGAGATACTATCTGACCATAATAATTTTGAAATTGTAACTTTTGATGACAATGTAACGTGCCCAATTCAGTATTTGCCTCTCGAAGGTTTGACTGTTGAAGGATGAATACAGGAATATACACGAAGTATCGAAACATTTACGCAATATTACATAATCCGGCAGTAATTACATTCTAATAATATTCGTTTTTTTGAATGTATTGTTTAGATTATTTTAACAATTCTGCTCTAGAGTAGAGAATATCAAAGCTGTGGATAGTTTTTCAATCATCTGTTGGTGACGTTCATAATGTGAACGGAGCTAGCAGGTGATTTTTTTTGTTTGCGTCATTACAAAATCGCAGCGTTATCAGCTGATTTTTACGGTTTTGTTTACACAACTTTACATAGTAACATTAATAATTTCAATGATTTGCCAGACGTAAAAGTGCTTTTTTGAGATTTTCATCAGTGGTGACATGCTCTGCGGCCTGTGATATAGTCCGCTTTGTGTTTTGGCTAAGAGCCTGATTTTCATTGGCTTTACTAGATTTTGACAAAGTTGCTGATAGTTGTTTAGATGAATGATTATCAGCTGAATTTTTAGCTACGACGACGCGAATTTGCTTGAGTTGTTTAAATGTAATTGACTGCTCTGTTAAGACTTGCAAATAAGCGCTCTGCAAATAGCGAATATGATTGGCAGCAGTCATTGAGCCCACACTGAGTATTAATTGCTCGGAGGTGAGGCCTACGACCCAACAGGTATTAAGAATTTCTTCAGGTAGACAATCTACCAATAGCTCTTTTACCTCGTTGGTCGCTTCTATGTATAGCCGCATATTGTCAGCAAGCGTTCGGGGTAGTGCGCTACCAGCAAAAGCTTGATGGTCGATAAGTTGGGCAAGCCGATTTGGCTGTTTTTTTGACATCGTGATGACTCATCTAATAGGTGACAAAATCGATATTCATAATTGACATGCTAAAAGCAATTGATATTGAACGATTTGCGAGATAGTGAACTAAGCGGAATATGGTATTAACAGATAATACCAGCATTAGTCACTACAGAAAGAATAGTGGGCTGTTTTAATAAGGATTTTATCATGTTTTGTAATGATCATCTCCTCTAAACTAATTGATGCTTTGTCACGGATGACGAGCGGTCTTGTATTAACAATAGGTAGTAAATTTATGAAACAAGCTTTATTAATTTTGTCAGTATTGGGAATGGGTATAGCACAGACAAGTGGTGCTGTCGAAACAACCTTTCAACCAAATAATACCTTGAGTCATACCATCACTAATATCTCTGCTTCTGCGAACTACGGTTCTAGCCGCAATATCTATAGCACTAACAGTGGTGCTCATGTATATAGCAATGATGAGATCAGTCAAGCCATTGATAATTTAAGTGCGCATGCCAAGCAAAAAGAATACCAGCTTGCTTCGCTTACCAGCCGTTTGTCTTATGAGCAGCGTCAGCAGCAATCAAGCCGCGCTCCTGATCGCAATTCTGCTCCTGCGATTGCAGCGGCAAGTGCATCGCGAGTAGCGTTATCTAGAAGCTCTGGCTACTGTGCTCGCTATGTACGTAAAGCGCTACAATCAGCAGGTTACGAATTTACGCCTAACCCTTCAGCTTATCAGTATGCCTCTCGCGGCACACTTGCTCAAGCAGGTTTTACCAAGATCAGTAATGATATGCAGCCACAAGTGGGTGACGTCGTTGTCTATAATCGTACGTCAAACCGTCCACATGGTCATATCCAGATCTTTGATGGTAACGATTGGGTATCTGATTTCCGCCAAAACAGCATTAGCCCATACAGTGGCACTTACAGCTATACGACATGGCGTGATTCGCAATATGTCGATGATGCATCAGACCGTGGTATTTACCTCGCGATGGCTGACAAATAATAGCCAGTTAGATGTAGCCTAAGTTAAAAGTTTTCTCCAAACCCAGTAATGCCTTTATAGCGTTGCTGGTTTTTTTTGCGCTTTGAGTTGTGATGCTTAAGTTAAAAGTAGAGTTAAAGCTCAAATTTCGACCAGTGGCTACGATTGTGAAAGTCAGGCGGGGAGGCGTGGTTTGGGGCAAAATATAAAGCAATCTCACCAAACCATAAAATAACACAAGGATGTATTTGCTCAATCACAGTATTAGCGATGGCGTACTGCTGATTGGGTAGTTGGATTACTGGTACATTAAAGCTTCGCTCATAATGATGAGGTTTATTTGCTAGTGATGGATCATTAAATAAAGGATTCTCCACGTACCTTAATGTTGGCTTTACATTGTTTATCCAATTAATAGACGCGCGCGCTTGTCCATCAGCTGCATATAAGGGTGTTGGCGGTAAGGTGGCAGGATTACGATAGCTCTCAAATTGATATAGCGCGTAACGACCGTCTGGATTGGCATTAATCTCGATATAGGGCGTTGCCTTTTGAGCATTCGTTAGATTTTTATCATCGATTAGACGACCAGCGATAAAACACTCAAGGCAAGTCTCTTCCCACAAGTAATCATCGAATTTTACTTGCGCTTGCTGCCACATTGACCAGTTTAGCTGCTTTGCTAGCATTTGGTTGGGCAGGGTGAGTTGATAGGTTAGCTGTAAGTATAGTGATGGCTGTCGAATAATCTGAGCACGCACATTCATACAGATGCGCTGCAACTCATCCACTGTTACACCCAGTTGCTGCGCATCATTTACTATGGTTTCGGTGGCCACATAGAGATTGAATGATTGATTCATAATTTAAGACCCGACAATGAAAATATAGAAGTAACGATAAGAAAAATTGTACCGACTAAGCGAGCTAATATTACACGCTAAGTAAATCTAAAACGAGCAGACAACATAAAAGCCGCGAGCAAGATGCATCGCGGCTTTTACATTTATCGTCGCCATGTGGCTATGATTTGAATTGATATGGCATGCTATACCATCACATCACTCAAACCAGCTGGTCATCACATATTATTATGCATGACGTGCTAAGTTAGACAATTTTGGGTTGGCGTTTGGATTTTTACGTAGTAACAATGCCATACGGCCAATAGAATGAACCAAAGACGCGTTAGCCGCTTTGGCAAGTTCAGCACCGATGACATCGCGCTCTTCTTTTGTGCCAGCAGGCAGCTTTACTTTGATGAGCTCATGATCTGATAGCGCGCGATCAATCTCTTCAGTAATGGTTGGGGTAATACCTTTATTGCCAATCATGACGATAGGTTTGAGGTCGTGACCAATGCCTCTTAGGCGTTTGATGGTAGCGTTATCGAGTTGCATAGAATTCCTAGGTGTTGGTAAAAATAAAAGACAGTGCTATTAAGAGCAGTTGACGACCATTATAGATAATCTGTGGTCATCTTGCATGAGATCAGCAGGATTTTGCACGATTTTACGTGATGAAAATGTTAAACTGAATGTTTGGGCACATTATAAACGCTACTGTCTGATAAATCAGTGTTTTAACCAATAGAATTTAGTCAGTTTAAGACTGCAAATGTATAAAAATCTTGATTGATAGCATATTCGAATGAATTTAAACCATATCGAAAATGCTTCATAAATCTTTTAGCTACTTCAGTAATATGTATGAATGTTTTGCAAAGCAATAGGAGCAGGTATTTTGGCCACGCGTATCGAAAATAAAAAACTGTCAAAGAGTAGTAGCGCTTGGATGAAAGAGCATATTGACGATCATTATGTGCAAAAAGCGCAAAAAGATGGCTATCGTGCCCGTGCCGCCTATAAGTTATTAGAAATTAATGAAAAGACCAATATTATTAAAAAAGGCATGACGGTCGTAGATTTGGGCAGTGCTCCAGGCAGTTGGTCTCAAGTGGCAGGTCAGCTAGTAGGCGAAAAAGGTATTTTGATTGCCTCTGATATTCTGCCGATGGATACATTGCCTGATGTGACCTTTATTCAAGGCGACTTTCGCGAAGCAGAAGTATTTGATGCGATCATGGCAGAGGTTGGTGATAGACAGGTCGATGTAGTGCTGTCCGATATGGCACCAAATACGGCAGGAAACAGCGCAATCGATCAGCCACGTATGATGTATTTATGCGAGCTGGCAGTGGACTTCGCGCTTGCAACCTTACCAGAAGGTGGCGCACTTATTATGAAAGTGTTTCAGGGTGAAGGCACACAAGAATTACGCAAGCAGATGCAGCAGGATTTTAGTAAAATCCGTAGTATCAAACCAGGTGCGTCACGACCACGGTCAAAAGAGATGTTTTGGATAGCGATTAAATAATCATAACGTCGTTATGTCACAGTCATTGTAAGCGAGATAATGTGTCACCATAACATAGTCTCATGAGCGCATTGAACCCGCTACAATCGTTAACTGAATAATAGCGAAACCTGCTTGAATTATGCAGGTTAGCACCACATATCATGGTATATTAACTTTGTTTCAAGCATATGTTTTAGGCAAAGTCGTCTGACAATAAGCGCCTGATGTGCTCATCTACGATAGATATATATAGGTCATTGATATTTATAACTTGTGAAAACAGTCCCTATGCAGCATTTGAGTTGTATAAGTCTGAATCATAAATTTTGGCTATGAATATATCTACTAAAAAATGAGCGATACGTTTATAGACGTCACGTGTTTAATAAACACACCAATAAGTAAGGGATGGGAATAACTAGTGAGCGACATGGTAAAAAATACCTTATTGTGGCTGGTGGTAATCGGCGTTTTGGTGCTGGTGTTTAGCGGCTTTGATCAATCATCCGAGCCGGATAGCCTTAACTACTCTGAGTTTGTGACCGCTGTGTCAGAAAACCAAGTAGCCAGCGTTGAAATCGATGGCGAGCAAATCACCGGCGAAAAGAAAAATGGTTCATCTTTTGAGACCATTAGACCAGCTGTGTCAGATGACGAGCTGATGCCATTGCTGCGTGAGAACCAAGTCGAAGTCCAAGGGACTGCCCCAAAACGCCAAAGCGTCTTGATGCAATTACTGATAGCCAGTTTCCCAATTCTATTGATTATTGGTCTGTTTTTATTCTTCATGCGTAACATGCAAGGCGGCGCTGGTGGTAAAGGCGGCGGCCCTATGAGCTTTGGTAAGTCAAAAGCTAAAATGTTGACTGAAGACCAAATCAAGGTGAATTTTGAAGATGTGGCTGGTTGTGAAGAGGCCAAAGAAGAAGTGGTTGAAGTGGTCGAATTTTTACGCGACCCTGATAAATTTACCAAGCTTGGTGCAACTATTCCACGTGGTATCTTAATGGTAGGTCCTCCAGGTACCGGTAAAACCTTGTTAGCAAGAGCCATTGCGGGTGAAGCTAAAGTGCCGTTCTTCTCAATCTCAGGTTCTGATTTTGTTGAAATGTTTGTCGGTGTCGGTGCCTCACGTGTACGCGATATGTTCGAACAGGCTAAAAAGAGCGCGCCTTGCATCATCTTTATTGATGAAATTGATGCGGTCGGTCGTCATCGTGGCTCTGGTATGGGCGGCGGTAATGATGAGCGTGAGCAGACACTGAACCAATTATTGGTTGAAATGGATGGTTTTGAAGGCAATGAAGGCGTGATCGTCATTGCAGCGACCAACCGTGCGGATGTGCTTGATAAAGCGCTATTGCGTCCAGGTCGTTTTGACCGTCAGGTACAAGTGGGCTTGCCAGATATCAAAGGCCGTGAGCAAATTCTTAAAGTGCATTTGAGAAAGCTGCCGAATACTATCGGTGTGGATGCCAATGCATTGGCTCGCGGTACACCAGGTTTCAGTGGTGCGCAGCTGGCCAACCTTGTCAACGAAGCGGCATTGTTTGCAGCACGTCGCAACAAGACCAGCGTTGATATGAATGACTTTGAAGATGCAAAAGACAAGCTATATATGGGTCCTGAGCGTAAATCAATGGTCATCCGTGAGGAGGAGCGCCGTGCGACCGCTTATCATGAAGCAGGTCACGCCTTAGTCGCTGAGCTACTACCAGGTACCGATCCTGTGCATAAAGTAACGATCATGCCGCGTGGTTTTGCGCTTGGGGTTACTTGGCAGTTGCCAGAGCATGACCAAACCAGTATGTATAAATCAAAAATGCTGAGCGATATTGCTATCTTATTCGGCGGTCGTATCGCTGAAGAGGTCTTTATCAATCAAATGTCGACGGGTGCTTCTAACGACTTCGAACGTGCAACCAAGATGGCTCGCGCTATGGTGACGAAGTACGGTATGTCTGATGCGCTTGGTATTATGGTTTATGAAGATGAAGACAGCTCGCAAGGCTATTTTGGCTCTAGCAGTCGTACGATTTCAGAAGCCACGCAGCAAAAGGTTGATGAAGAAGTTCGCCGTATGTTAGAGGAGCAATATGATATCGCGCGTGAATTGATTGAAGGCAATCAAGAAAAAATGCATGCGATGGTAGATGCTCTAATGAAGTGGGAAACGATTGACCGTGATCAGTTGCAAGATATCCTAGCAGGTGAAGACCCACGTCCACCTAGAGTTTATCAGCACAATGAAGTCAACTTATCGAAAAATGATATTAAAACAACCAACTCAACACCGCCACCGTTACCAGCGATGTAGTTGTCAGTTGATTCATATCCAATAGAAGAAGCCCTTTATCATAAAGGGCTTTTTTTGTTGTCCATATTTCGTGAAGGGTTTAGTACAGAATAGAGTTTACTGGTATCATAAGCACAACGCATAACAAGCACAGTGCATAACAAGCAGTCTGCAATAATTAGAATGTTTTGATGAGAGATAATTTGGTTATGTCCTTATTTCAGCCCTTACCCAGCTATAAGATATCAAGTCGTGATAAAACACTAGATCTATCGCAGCCTCATATTATGGGTATTCTTAATGTCACACCCGATTCGTTTTCAGACGGTGGACAGTTCAATGTGATAGATAAGGCTGTTGCGCATTGTCAGCAAATGATAGAAGAGGGTGCGACTATTATCGACATTGGCGGTGAGTCTACTCGCCCCAATGCGGATGCTGTGGGCACTGTTGAAGAGATGCAGCGTGTTGTGCCAGTGGTTCGAGCCATTAGGCAGCAATGCGGGGAGGCTATTTGGCTATCCATTGATACCAGTAATCCAGAGGTTATGAAAGCGGCTTTTGACGCTGGTGCTGATATTTGGAATGATGTACGCGCACTCAAATGTGAGGGTGCAGCAGTACTAGCGGCTGAGCTTGATATACCAGTCATGCTCATGCACATGCGCGGCGAGCCAACAACGATGAATAATTTGGCACACTATGATGATGTCATTAGTGACGTAAGGGCTGAGCTATTATCGCGTATTGACGAAGTAACAAGAATCGGTGTTAAGCGTGAGAAAATTATTATCGATCCAGGCTTTGGTTTTGCGAAAGATTATGAGCATCATTGCGCACTATTAAGCCAGCTTAGCAGGCTACAAGCGCTTGGTTTTCCGATGATGTTTGGCATTTCGCGCAAACGTTTTTTAGCGGAAGTACTGAGCAAGAGTGGCGTCGAAGTCGTTGCTACTACTAACGCGGTAGATCGTGATGTGGTAGGTACGGCAGCTGGTATCTTTGCCCTACAGCAAGGCGCTGGCATTATACGCACCCATAATGTGGCGATGATGCAGCAAGCGGTCGCCTTGTGGCGTCAATTATCTGCGCATAATTATCCTTAATCCCAATTTAAAATAATGAGAGTACTTTTATGACCACCCCGATTCAGCCAGAACCAACCAATGAACAGCGCCGCATTATCTATCAAGCACGCCGCGGATTAAAAGAGTTAGACTTTTATATTGACCTTTATGTTAAAGAAATTTACTTAACGGCAGAGCCTGCTGAACAAGAGACGTTTGCAGAAATGCTGACTCATGAAGACCCTGATTTGTTGGATTATTTCACCAATCAAAATCGTCCAGAAAACGAAGAAATATGGGCGTTAGTCAATAAAATTAAGACATGGCGTCATACCAAAGATTTGACTTAAAGACTGATTTAGATATAAAAAATGGTTGTCCAGAGCTGGCATAGATAGGCCTGAGCAACATAATGGTCTGCCGTTTTTTTTGGTGATAAAATATGACCTTGGCAAATTCGTTACGTATTGATACGGCTATTCGGCCTGCCAGCTATGTGCGTTTGCTGCTTTATAGTGGGTTGACCGCCGTCATGGCTGTACTGGCGTGGCTTGCTTCTTTACTGTTATGGCAATATGTGCTTATTTTAATGGTTACCGCCGCGGTGATTATTTATTTGACATTATCACGACCCATACTGCTGCACCTGAGCCAACCACCACTTAGTCATCGTGTTGATCAACATTGGCAGCTACTGATCCGTACGGGTCGCGGTGATGAGCTATGGCAGGCACAATTAATCGCTGTCTCTGGATATAGCTGGGCGATAAGCTTTGAATTTAATGTTGTAGAGCCTTATCAGCGCTCTTTATCAGTGACCATCTTTCGAGATCAAGTGAGCCCTGAACAATGGCGAGAGTTGAATGCTTTGGCTAGATTATATTGAATATTCATAAATAGTGCTTATCAGTGCCATAGTTGAATCTTCAATATGCCTAACATAAACGCCGAAAATACGAGTTAAGGCAGTATTTTTTTATAGCACCCAATGAGCGGTTTTTTCCATGAATTTACGAACGCCTACATGTCATAACAAAACACCTATCTTGATAGCGAAAGAGATTTGTTATATTGCAAGAGAATTGTGAATCGCACAAGTAAATCACGCTGTTGCTTAATATATTAAATTAGCAGCGAAGTTTTTAGCGGTTTATAGATAATAAATAATATGACAAAAAGGAATCGAGAATGAGCTTATTAGGGAATTTGGTTAGTCAGGTGGCCCGTCGTGCGATGGATCCTGAAGATGCGCAGCGTAATCCTGTAAATCAACGCATTGATCCACGTCGTACAGGTGGTCTTGGGGATATATTGGGTAGCGTGCTCGGCGGTGGTAGTCAAACTGGTGGCTACAATCCACGCCAGTATGATCGTCAGCCAGACAACGGTTTTGGCTTAGATGATATTCTCGGTGGGTTAACAGGCGGTGGACTCACTGGTGGCAATCAAAGTGGCGGCGTCAATGCTGGTGCTGGTTGTCTGGGCGATATTTTAGGCAGTGTGCTAGGTGGTCAAGCCATGGGTAGTCAAACGAGAAAATCTGGATTCGGTGGTAAAGGTATGCTAATCGCTGCACTCATGCCAATGGTACTAAGCTGGATCAAACGCAATGGTGGCTTGAGTGGTGCATTATCTAAAATTACAGGTATGGGTTATGAAAACCAAGCGCGTTCTTGGATGAGTAACCAGCAAGACAATGACAATCTTGATCCAAATGATATCAGTCAGTTATTCGATGAAAATGAGATTCAGCAGGTTGCAGCACATACTGGTGCTAACGACGTAGAAGTCCGTCAAGGTCTTGCTGAATTGCTGCCAGAAGTAATGAATCAGCTGACACCAAGTGGCAATTTGGATAATGAATCTGAAGCCGATGAAGAGATTGATCAAATCATCAATCAGCTATCTAGTCGATTAGGTGCGTTAAAATAAATTTATTTTTTAAAGAAAGTCGTAATCGTTAATGCCACAAAGTTAGTACTATAAAAAAGAGTACGTTATCCAACGTGCTCTTTTTTATGGCTGTTAGTTTAACCCTACTATTGGTACTCAATTACTGAATATTTACTCTTTATTCTAAATAGATATGTTAAAAATGGTGAATAATAGAAAAATAATTCTATAAATCTTATAAGATGGTCATATGATTCATTGAGTCTTTTGTCGCAGTGGCTACTTTGATGATCCTTTATATAATATGACTGCGTGATGGTATAAGCATTTATAAGGATAGTTAATCATGCCATTTAAGCCTATTCAAGCAGCGGTTGCCATTTTGGTCGGCTTGATCATTTGGTTTGTGATACCTGTGCCTACTGGCGTCACCCCTGAAGCATGGCACATGCTGGCGTTATTCATCGCCACTATTGTCGCCATTATCGGCAAAGTATTACCCATTGGTGCCATTGCTATCATTGCCGTCACCCTAGTCGCACTTACAGGTGTGACTAGTGATAGCCCAGCACAAGCTATTAGCGATGCACTATCAAGCTACTCAAGTCCGTTGATTTGGCTAATTGGTATTGCAGTCATGATATCGCGTGGCTTGATAAAAACGGGTTTGGGTCGACGTATTGCCTATTATTTTATTTCTATTTTTGGTAAAAAAACCATCGGCGTGGCTTATTCTTTGACTGCAGCTGAATTGATGATAGCACCCATTACGCCTTCTAATACGGCGCGTGGCGGCGGTATTATTCATCCTATTATGAAGTCTATCGCGCAAAGCTTTCATTCGACGCCAGAAGAAGGCACTCAAAATAAAATTGGTCGTTATTTGGCGATGGTGAACTATCATGCCAATCCTATTACCTCTGGGATGTTTATTACGGCTACTGCGCCCAATCCTTTGGTTGTAGATTTGGTGAATAAAGCCACAGGCGGTGATATTCAACTGTCATGGACCACTTGGGCAGTGGCGATGTTTGTACCTGGTATGCTATGTTTGCTTGTGATGCCGTTAGTCATTTATATAATTTATCCACCTGATGTTAAAATCACGCCCGATGCAAAAGGTTTTGCCAAGGAAAATTTGGCAGAAATGGGAAAAATAAGCAGCCAAGAAAAAATCATGCTCGGGGTATTTGCTCTGATGCTGTTATTGTGGGCGAATATTCCCGCATTGATGTTAGGTGAGCAATATAGCGTTGATGCTACCACCACAGCATTTATTGGTTTGACGACCTTAATATTAACGGGCGTGCTGACTTGGGACGATATTTTAAAAGAGAAGTCAGCATGGGATACCATTATTTGGTTTGGTGCCCTTATTATGATGGCCGCTTATCTTAATAAGCTTGGACTGATAAGCTGGTTCTCTGGCAATATCGAATCGATGATTGGCACGACTGGGCTTGGCTGGATAGGGGCTGTGACTATTTTGACCCTAGTGTATTTATATATTCATTATTTCTTTGCTAGCACCACGGCTCATATTACTGCACTATTTGCAGCATTTTATGCGGTGGGTTTAAGCTTGGGCGCACCGCCGATGTTATATGCGCTGATCTTAGCCGCAGCGGGCAACATCATGATGACGCTTACGCATTATGCAACCGGTACTGCGCCAGTCATTTTTAACTCTGGCTATGTGACGTTAAGAGAGTGGTGGAGTATTGGTGCAATAATGAGTGTGGTCAATTTGGTCATCTGGATCGGTGCTGGTTTGATTTGGTGGAAAGTGCTCGGCTATTATTAATAGATCGCTCAAGTCATATTGTCTTATGTACAGATGGTCGTTTTTAAAAAAAGTGAGGGTGGCTTAAAAGCGCTCATCTAATGTGTCTAATGTATAATTGAGCGCGGCAAAACAGATATCGCTCTGAAAGCCTCGATATTGCAAAAACCGTAGCTGCTTTGCTTTGTCTTTTTGTTCGATAGGTATGTCATCGCCGTACTTCTTAGTGCGCGCTGTGACTGCCAGTTTGAGCCAATCGACACCATCTACTAGATTATCTGCACTATCATCTACAAACTCCCTAAACTCTTCTGACTCTGCATTTGCCATATCGATTAACTCATCGATATTACTGGGCATGGCAATCTTTTTACGATAAAACTCCTGCTTGATACGCCCACGTCCCCGACCTTTACGGATATTTTCACGAATGAGCATGAGCGTCGTGCGATAATCACTTTGGTAGCCTTTTTCCTCAAACTCATCGAGTAGCGCATCAATTTTATCTGGGGCTTGCTCTTTATCAATAAGCTTTTGCTTAAGCTCAGCCTTGCCGTACTCACGGTGTGATAAATAATAAAACGCCAACCAACGCAAGCGGCTTTCGGCTTTGATCTCATCTATTTCTGCTTGTCGTTGTTCAGGCGTGCGCAAATAGGCCTTAAGAGCAGCAGGTAGGTTATCCATCTGACTGTCGACTGTGCTGTGCGCAGAAGTGTTGGTAATGGCAGCATCGGTTGTATACTGTGATTCTTTGTTAAATTCATCATAAGTAGCCGCGCTATCGTTTGGTTCACCATGAATATTTTTTTTAACTTCAGCCAGCATCTCTTTGATACTTTGTGCTTCTGGTTGCTGATAAGCGGGCACATCACTAGGCTCAGGGTTAAAGTTAGCCGCTGGGTGAAAACGCTTTTTATGTTTCTTGGTTTTAGCAGGATTTTTATTGGTAGAAGATTGAGCCTCAACGGATTCTACTGAAAAGTCAGCATCGTCAGATAATGAATGGTTTTCACGGTAGTAAGTTAAATGCTTGCGTGTCTTAGCCGTTTTTTTAGGATTGCCTTGATAGGAATGCTGAGAAAATTTGGAGGATTCAGAGTGTTTGGAAGATTTGGAAGGTTTTTTTGATTTGATAGTAGGACTACTCGCTGAATCGGCATCGGATTCAGCGAGTATTTCAGCTAAGGTTTTAATGTTCATAACAATTTAATTTTCATAACAAGTCATGATTATTGATAACGGTTAATCATTGCGCCGTTATTGTACAGGATCAGAAACCAACGCTTCATTGGCTTTATCTTCGGCTTTAATCTCTTTCTTTGATCCAAGCTTTTCTTCACGGATTTTAGCTTCGATTTCTTGCGCAATCGCAGGGTTTTCTTTTAAGAACAGCACAGAATTGGCTTTACCTTGACCGATTTTTTCGTCGCCATAGCTATACCAAGAGCCTGCTTTGCCAACTGCACCAATTTCAACACCCAAGTCAATCACTTCGGCTAAGTGGTTGGTACCTTCACCATAAGTTATTTCAAACTCTGCTTGGCGGAAAGGCGGTGCCATTTTGTTTTTGATGACTTTGACACGGGTTTGGTTACCGATGATTTCATCACCATTTTTGACCGCACCGATACGGCGAATGTCCATACGCACTGAGGCGTAGAATTTGAGCGCGTTACCACCAGTCGTGGTCTCAGGGCTACCAAACATCACACCAATTTTCATACGAATTTGATTGATAAATACCACCATACAGTTAGAGCGTTTGGCGTTACCAGTGATTTTACGTAGTGCTTGGCTCATGAGCCGTGCTTGCAAACCCATATGTGAGTCGCCCATCTCGCCTTCAATCTCTGCGCGCGGCGTCAAGGCAGCGACTGAGTCAATGACAATCATATCGATAGCACCAGAGCGCACCAACATGTCGGTGATTTCAAGTGCTTGCTCACCATTATCAGGCTGAGACAGCAATAGCTCGTCAGTATTCACGCCAAGCTTACGCGCATAAACAGGGTCAAGGGCATGCTCAGCATCGATAAAGGCGCAGGTACCGCCCTGTTTCTGACACTCTGCAATAGCTTGTAGCGTCATGGTCGTTTTACCTGAGCTTTCTGGACCATAAATCTCTACGATACGGCCTTTTGGTAGACCACCAATGCCAAGTGCAATGTCCAGACCCAACGAACCTGTTGATACTACATCGACATCCATAATAGCTGAGTCGTCACCTAAATGCATGATGGTATTCTTACCAAACTGCTTTTCGATTTGACCGAGTGCTGCTTTAAGGGCTTTGGCTTTATTGTCGTCCATACTGGATTCCTTGTCTTCAATCATTGGTTAAAACTATAAATTTGATATGATAAATAAAATGTTTGTAGCTACGAAGATTAACGGCTCAATAGTACTGATGGCTATCTAAATAATAGGCAGCGTTCGTTCAATGTCTATCTAAGATGAATGGGTTAAGGTATCGATGATGTAGACAGTAATATTAGATATATCACTCTACTATACAGTAAAATCGAATTATGATAAAAGTAAAATTAAGTTCATAATCAGCGCCAACAGGTGTGATTTGTAGGCCACATTATGCTCGTTGAGCCTTAACTGTTTTCTAAAATGCGGTTGATTAGGTAAGGTGATTATAACAAAAACCAAGGAGCATATAGAGGATTCAATGATGCTAAACGACACTAACTGTCGCATTGTATATAAGTGATAACTTGTGTAATCTAGTTGCTGAATACATCCTAATTTTGGATAGGATAATGCTGCCCTTTGTCAATAGCATTAAAAGTTGTCCACAAGAAATAAAGCGTCTAAATTTAGCTTTTGTGAAACATCAGTGAGGATTAATTTAATTTAAAAATATATTAAAAATAAATTACAGTATTATGAAATACAGTTTAACTTACTGATTTAAAAGGTTTTTTAAATTGTATAAAAAATGAACGATTTTACCTCATCCTTTGAGCTATCTAGGGAAATTGTTGTCAAGTGCGTACTTATGCACAGGGTTATCCACAGCTTATGGGGAGAACTCATGAATCCCTTATACTATCAATGTTTGAGTAGATAGGTAACCTGTGAGTGTGGCGCTGGAATATATTTTTTACCCCTATATGTAGCATTATCAATTTAAAAATTCTATGAAAATAGACGATGTTTCACGTATTAAAAAAATTTTATTATTTTTAATAAAAATACTTACAGCTTGTCCATTAAGGGTTGTAGCCGAAAAAAATCAAATAATATTGTCATTAGATAATTTGCAAGCACAAAAAAGCGGCTAAATAATTTAGCCGCTATACAGAAGTCACCGAAGATAAGTGAGCCGAATCTAATCTTTGATATAGATTAAATCCCAAACGCCATGTCCACTATTTATACCGCGGCGCTCAAATTTGGTCATTGGACGAAAGTCAGGGCGGTCGGTGAAGTTACCTGCGCCTGCTTGATTGGTTAAACCAGTAAAACCGTCTAAAACTTCAACCATCCAAAAGGCATAATGCTCCCAGTCGGTTGCGGTATGGAACCAGCCGCCTTGCTTTAGACTACGAGTCACAATCGCCATACGTTCAGGGCTGACGAAGCGGCGCTTGTGATGGCGCTTTTTTTGCCATGGGTCAGGGAAGTAAAGCTGGATACGATCAATATGGTTTTCTGGTAGTTGCTTGAGCAATTGGATGGCGTCACCGTTGATGATTTTGACATTGGTTAGCGCTTGCGTACCTGCCATATAGGCGCATTTACCGATGCCTGGCTCGTGCACTTCGACACCAACGAAATTGCGGCTAGGTTCTGCTGCCGCCATCTCAATGAACGAATCACCCAGTCCAAAACCGATCTCTAAAGTAAGCGGTGCTTCACTACCGTTAGGGCTATCAGCGAATAGCGTTCGTAGATTGTCAATACCATCAAGATTGCCATCACCGAAACTGTTATTGACCAGGTACTCAGAAAATTCTGGCGCGGTTAGTGCCAGTTCGGCATTTTTATTCATGTGCGTACGTCGTTTCATAAAAGTATTGACGATACGTAGATGTTTGCTTTCTTCAGGCTTACTCTCATTACTAATACTGGCTTCAATGTCAATATCAGTATTGCTTTCGGTGTTAGTGCTGAGGACTTTTTGCTCATCAGTAGTATTCGTACTATCGATGTTATCATTAAGATCAGAATGTTGACTCATAGGATTGACAAGGCTTAATAAAATGGGTGATGTATGCTTATTATAAGTTAAATCTATACAGCTGTGAACGCACAATCCTTTTTTAATATTGTTATCGCTGATCCAGCATAAAAGAGTGAAAGCGTTGACCTTGTTTGACGTATCACATATAGATTGCCATTCGGCTGCCTTGACGCTCTTTTACATTGAATTAGCGGTATTTATCTGTCGTTTTACTGTTCTGCACATCGGTTTTGGCGTTATCATATAAAGTGAGTAATGGATTTAAATTTTTCTTCATCGTTAATAGGGGTCATCTATGCTATTTATCGAGACGGATTCGCCGCCCCCTTTTTACCAAGAACAGCTGACTCCTGCTAAGCGTACACAACTTGATAAATGGTTCATCGGTCACCGTAGCCAGCATTATTATCTAAAACGCTTTGAGCAGTTCGATGCACAAGGTTATCTTTCGCCAAAATGGCATTGGGCAGCATTTTTTGTGACGTTTCCTTGGCTCCTCTATCGCAAACGCTATATGGATGCGATTGTCTATAGCGTGGCTGGCTGGTCGTTTATTCAGCTCAATGTGGCACTGGTATTGGTTGCGTTTGAATTTTTAGCAATGTCCTTCATCCCTGATGCTTACCAGATGGCGACACGCATAGGTATTGCCGCGATCATTTGGTTATTTTGGTCGTTCATGGTGGCGCGTTGGACGGATGCGTATTATTACCGCATGGCGCGACGTGAGATTGCAGATGCTATCGATGATTATCCGCGTGATGAAGCAGCGCAAAAGGTGCATCTGCGCCGAGAAGGTGGGGTCAGTTTATTTGGGTTAGGATTGGGGTTTGGTATTTTTGCTTTTGCTTTAATGGTCATTAAGATACAGTTTCTGCCAATTATTGCCAAGCCAAAAGCCAATGAAGTGCTGTTCGATGCGTATGATACAGCCAAAACGGTACAAAATCGTGTGGCACTGATTTATCAACAGACAGGGCAATGTCCAATGAATTTACCTATTGATACAGGCACTCAGCAGATACGAATTGATATCGATAAAGAGGCCGCTGGCGTAGTAGAAACGGATTGTGCAGTCATTGCGACCATCCAAAATGTTCAGTTCCCTATCCGCTATCTAAATCAGCAGACACTGGTTTTTTACCATGTGCCAGACAGCGATAGTTGGAACTGTACAAGTTCGCTAAATAAGAAACTGGCACCAGCAAGCTGTATGCCCGATTAGGGCATGTTTGATGATTTAACGATGACACTGACAGTGCCTATTTGTGAATCATAAAACATGCTTTAAAATATATAAATACTTAGGTGTTAGAGTCAGTTGCAACGTCGTCCTTTTTATCAGCGGGTGTTGCTTTACTTTTTAGCGCGTCATAAAAATCCGTTAAGTCCATTTTTCGGGCTTTATCAATGTCTTCATCAAACAAGCTTTCTAGCTCTGCCATCGCTGATTGTGCGGATTCAATCATGCTGGCTTCATCATCATAGATCGCTTGCTGACGTTCAATTAAGTCATCGTCGTAATCGCGGAAAGTTTGCACCGTCTCGCGCGCTTTTTCTGGTGAGATGCCAAGCAGTTGTAGCGATTCACGCGACATATCCAAGGACGATAGGTAAGTCTCACGCCAAATATGACGCACACCGACCTCACGCAACCGATAATAATGCTGACGGTCACGTGCCCGTGCCAAGACAATCAAGTCTGGATAGTTTTTACGTAAGTATTGAGCCGTGGTGATAGAGCGCTCTAAATCATCGATGGCTAAAATAAACACACGGGCTTTTTTAATACCAGCCGCGCGCAATATCTCAGGGTTTTTTGGGTCGCCATAATAGACTTGGTTACCAAATTTACGAACGAAATCGACACGATTCGCTGAGCGTTCAATGGCGGTAAATTCGATGTTGTGCATGCGTAGTACACGACCGATAATCTGACCGACGCGCCCAAAGCCAGCAATAATGACCTGATGTTCATGATCGGGAATGGCATCGTATTCGCGGCTGGGTTTGCTTTTGGCAAATAACGGCTCACCGATTTTCTCAAGTAACAAAAATGCCAGCGGTGTGAGCGCCATGGAGATAGTGACGATAAGGTTCAGGGTGTTGGCAAGCTCAGGTCGTAAGACATTTTGAGCAGTAGCGACACTGAATAAAACAAAGGCAAATTCACCACCTTGAGCGAGTGTCACACCCAGTCTGATACTGGTTGGCCAGCGATTGCCTGATATCTTTGCAATGGCGGTAATGACACCAAATTTGATAGCCATCAATGCCATTGCACAGCCGATGATAAAGATAGGTTTTGCCAAGATAAGTTTGACATCAGTCAGCATACCGACCGACATAAAAAACAAGCCGAGTAGCAATCCTTTAAACGGTTCAATACTGGCTTCTAACTCATGGCGATACTCAGAATCTGCCAGCAATACTCCTGTCAAAAAAGCACCCAATGCCATCGATAAACCAATTTGCCCCATCAAAATAGACACACCCATCACGATAAATAGCGCAACGGCGGTCAGCAGTTCTGATGCACCACTAGATGCTACAAACTTAAAGAAGGGACGAACGACATAACGGCTCGCGAAAATCAGTCCAGCAAAAACCGCGAAAACTTTGCCAAAATAAATCAAATCATAACTTTGTTCGCGCACCCCTGATAGGAAAGGAATGACGGCTAGCAAAGGGATAACCGCAATATCTTGGAATAATAAAATCGTGAACGCTTCACGACCGTGGGTGCTAGAAAGCTGCTGTTTTTCCGTCAGTATTTGTAGTACAAAAGCTGTGGACGACAAGGCAAGGCCAAAACCGACGATAAAAGCAGTATCGAGCTGTAAGCCAAAAATTTGATGTAACAGCCCCATTAATAATGTGCCAGTCAGACCAACTTGCAAACCACCGAGGACAAATATCGAACGCCGCAGTGCCCATAATCGTGAGGGTTGCAGTTCAAGCCCGATAATGAATAGCAGCATGACCACGCCAAACTCAGAGAAGTGCAACAAGCTCTCAGCATCGCCTGCGACGTCCAGACCACTGGGCCCCAATATCAATCCTGTAATGAGATAACCTAAGACCGTCGCAATGCCAAAACGTTTACCAAGGGGTACAAAGAGCAGGGCTGCTCCTAAGAAGATTGTAGCTTGTAACATTAAATTTGGTGAGCCGGTGGCGGCAGCGAACATCTGGAATCCTTAGCAATCATGATAAAATAAGCGTTACAATATGGGCATAGCAAAAATAAAAAATCTTAGCATACGTTATTTTTTACGATAAATCTTCCACACACCATTATCGGCAAGTGGATTGTTATAAGCATCGTTACGGCGCTTACGCGGGGTCTGGCGACTGTCTACGATTTTGAAATCGGGCAGCGCATGGACGATAAGTCCCGTTCGATAAAAACGCACGCGTTCAGGCTCCAGCATCTCGCCCTTGCTATCACGGCAAAATACATAGGCGCGCAAATCAATAAATTCACGATGCGCCACCAAACGCGCCTCATCATCATTATCAAATACTGCACTCATACGCGCAATTTCATCAGCACTATAGTCACCACACTTATCAGTAAGCGCACCGACCGAACCGAAGCTTTTGGATTCTTTTGCACGGGTCTTGGTCAAATGTAGCCTTTGAACATGATAGATAAATTGCGGTATCTCAAGGCTGGCTGGTAGCGGCAGGTGATCGGGCGGTAGGGTGGCCGCAGGATAAAACGCCATGGCGCGCTCAAGCAGATTATGCCAACGCTGCTGATAGGCGTGGACTTCGGCGATATTGCCTTCATAAATTGGCATATCACGAATTTGACGCAAAATATCAGGTGGAAACTGCTCATCTCGAAAGCTAGCAATGTCCTCTTGCAATGTTGATAACAATGCTTTGGCATGCTTTTTACCCTCTGCTGAGATAGGGTCATCAATGTAGCTTGGAGCAACAAAAGGAGCTGAGCGTCTCGACATGGCAGAAAATAATCCATTAGTGGTAAATTGGGTGTTTCAGCTTTAAGTATACAGAATTTATATGAAAAATATGGCGGCGAGGCTAAATTTCCCATCATTTTTAACATGCCATTACAATGCTAAAAATCGGCGTGATATAAGCTTATTTAAAATAAAGCCTGTTTATGTCGGCGCATAAGAAGTTAAATTCATGCACGATGATTAGCCAACTGATAGTAAATTGCGCGGATTATTGAAGATTTTTAGCAAAATAATTTTAAGGGTTTTCGGGGCAGGACTGGCGCTATTATTTTAGTTTTAGTTTTAGTTTTAGTTTTAGTTTTAGTTTTAGTTTTAGTTTTAGTTGCTAGTTGCGTCATATATGGCATCTGATTATTTGGCATCTGATTATTTAATGCACATCAGGACTGACGCATGAGATTTTTGGATTCGAATCATATTCTTATCGTTGGGGTTAGGTATCTGGTTAATCACAGCGCTTTGGCTAATGTGGTGCATTCGGCGTTATTATTGCCACCATTTGATAAAACGTCGCCAATCATAGGCAACGTTTAAATTGATATTTGAATGAAGAATGGTCTTTTCAATGTTTAATGTCTGACTTTCAAAGTCTGATTTTCAATGTTTCATGCTTAATGATTGTGACCAATATGATTATTACCCTCTGTTTGTTGTTCTGAGATGTCGCAGACCAGCGCATCGCTATGTGCCTCAGTCTGCTGACGTGATGCGCTTTCTACCTGAATGGTCGCATGATGGATGCCGAGCTCAAGCAAGCTTTGTTCTAAATTGGCAATCAATATGCTGGATTCATGAATACTCATCTCACCATCGACAACGACGTGACAAGACAAGGCATTTAAACCACTGGTAATACTCCAAACATGCAAATCATGGACTTCTTGTACTTGCGGATGGGTAAGCAGTTTTTTTTCTACATCCACTAAGGATATGCCTTCTGGCGTGCCTTCCATCAAAATATGTACGGAATCACGCACGACGCGATAACCACTAAATAATATCAGTATTGCGACAATCACCGAGGCCGCTGCATCTGCCCAAACCCAGCCGAAGCTCATCATCAAAAGCGCGGCAACAATAGCGGCAACCGAACCCATTAAGTCACTCAATACATGCAGGTAAGCACTTTGCATATTAAGATTGACCGGTGCTTTACTCTCATTTTTTCCTTGACTGTCCTCGTGGCTGTCTTTGTGACTACCAGCATGACTGTGACCATGTGCATCTTCGCCGCGACTGCCTCGATGCATCAGCCACGCAACCAAAATATTGACCAACATACCGATAGTAGCAACGATAAGCATCCCTTGGGTAGCAATTTCAGGCGGTGAATTAAAGCGCTTAATCGCCTCATAAAAAATCATTAGCGCAATAATGACCAGCGTCGCACCATTGACTGTTGCGACTAAAATCTCAAAGCGTTTATAACCAAACGTCTTTTGATGAGTGGCTGCTTTTTCTCCAATTTTAAATGCCATTAACGTTGCGCCAAGTGCGATTGCATCACTGAGCATGTGACCTGCATCAGATAATAGCGCCAAACTGCCAGTCAGCCAGCCACCGATGGCTTCAATAAACATATAGCCTGTGATAATGATAAAGCTAAACAGCAAGGTGCGCTGATAGCCCTTGGTATCTCGCGGGGCTGTTGTTTGCTCTAAGTGTTCATCGTGATCGTGAGTGGCTTGATTGTCATGAGTGTAGTTGCTCTCATCCTCTTTATGCAGATGGTTAGCCACATTAACAGTATCATTCTGAAGAGAATGGTTGCCTTGCTCAGCGTTTGATTTATTTTGACTCATAACAACACTCAGAATGACAGAAGAGGAAATTTGATTGCTTATAAGGCTGGGCTTGCTATTCGCAAACTAGCCAGATATAAAGAATTTAGCATATTTAATAAACGCTTGCTGTATCTAGGCAGTAAACGATGAATTTCCTATTTTGAATAACGTTCTTTATTAACGGCGAGCTATAGAAGAGTAATTGGGCTTAAAGAGTGATGGTTAGGCGTTGGCGGCTACCAACCAACAGGGTCGATATCTAAAGTGAGTTTAAGGTACTTGGCACTTGGCAAGGTCAATACGGGCTGCCACCATTGGTTTAATACATGGTGTAATTGCTGTCTGTCTTTGCCTAACAGCAGCAATTGCACATGGTAGCGACTGTTCTTTTTGCTCATTGGTGCATCGATAGGTCCTAGTACGGCGAGATTATGGCCATTTGGCAAAATGGCAATCGCATCTTTAAGGGCTTGCGTCGTGGCGGCAAGGGTTTTGCCTTCACAGCGTATCAGGGCAGCATGACTATGCGGCGGTAAACCCATCATTTTACGCTCTTGCAATAGCTCGCGAGCAAAAGACAAATAACCATCTTTGACCAGTTTTAATAGCAGCTCATTGTCAGGTTGCAATGTTTGAATGAGTACGCGCCCCGACTTATCACCACGACCGGCACGCCCTGCGACTTGAATCATGAGCTGCGCGGTATGTTCCGGCGAGCGAAAGTCGGCTGATAAAAAGCCACGATCAGCATTGGGTAAGCAGACAAGCGTAACATTGGGGAAATGATGACCTTTGGCGACCATCTGCGTGCCAACCAAGATGGCAGGATTGCCTTGATTGATACGCTGATAGATATTCTCCCAGCTGTCTTTACGTCTGGTGGTATCGCGATCGATTTGGATAATGGGGTAAAGCTCTTTACTGGTTTGCGGATTGGCAAAAATCGCATGCAGGTTTTCGCTAAGCCTCGTCGTGCCCATCCCTTTGGCATCCAAATTTTGACTGCCACAATCAGGGCAAACTGTTGGAATATAGGCTTGCCAATCACAGTGATGGCATTTTAAATAGGAGCTACTATAAGCGTTGTGTTGGGACTGGCTATTGTAATGAACGGTTAAATGGGCGTCGCAGCGCGGGCAATCAGCCTGCCAGCCGCAAGCTTCGCAGAGCAAAACTTGCGCATAGCCGCGGCGGTTTAAAAATATCAATACTTGATCACCCGCTTCTAGCGTTTGCCGTATTGCCCCAATAAGCGCATCGGTCAGCCCAGTATCATAGCGCGCGCCGTCGTCCGTTGTTTGTTGATGAGTACTTTGCAGGCGCGCATCAATCAGCTGCATGGTCGCAAGCTTCGCATTACCGGGACGAGTTTGCAGTTGGCGCTCCACCAGCTTACCGTCATCGACCAGTTTTAGATGCTCAAGAGATGGCGTGGCCGTACCCAATACGACAGGGATATTGGCTTGTAGTCCACGATACAGCGCGACGTCAGCGGCATGATAGCGCAAGGTATCTTGCTGCTTATAAGAACCATCATGCGCTTCATCCACGACAATTAAGCCCAGATCTGCAAAAGGATATAGCACCGCTGAGCGCGTGCCAATAATGATTTGAGCATGACCCGTACGGCAGTCTTGCCAGCCTTGTAAGCGATGAGTATTATTCATGCCAGAATGTAGCAGGACAATGTGAGCGGCAAAGCGACTGGCGAAACGCGCGCGTGTTTGCGGTGTCAATCCAATCTCTGGTACCAAAATCAATACCTGCTTGCCAGCTTCCAATACGGCTTGCATCGCTTGCAGATAGACTTCTGTCTTGCCACTACCAGTGATGCCATTTAATAAAAATCCCGTGTAGCGATTGGCTTCATGAGCCGCAATAATGGCGGTAACGGCGAGTTGTTGCTCGTCATTGAGATCAAGGGGCATTTTTGCTAATTTAACAGGCGCAGGTGATTGTTTGGGCTGAATATAGCGCTCGATTAACCCTTTGTCTTCGAGCGCCTTTAAAAAACTCCTTTCCATGCCCTCTAGTAATAAAACATCTTCACTCGCGCCGCGCTCGCCATGCAGCTTAAGCATATCAAATTGTTGTTTTTGTTTTTTGGCGTTGGCACGAAAGTCAGCGTCGCTTACCTGTGGCAAAATTCGCCAATGGGTAATCAGTAAATCCAGCGGCTTACCTTGACGAACGAGAGTTGGCAGCATGACTGCTAAAACGTCACCAAGCGGGTAGTGGTAATAACGCGCTAGCCAATGTGCCAGCTTTAGCATACTGGTCTCTAAAATAGGCTCAGCATCCAAGCATTTATTGATAGGTTTTAGCTTATTAAGTGGCACGCTGCTATTTGCTTCTGGAATATGAGCGACGACGATACCGATTAAAGTTTGACGACCAAAGGATACTTCGACACGGCAGCCAATAGGGGGTAAAGAAGGGCTTGATAAGGTGTTTATATCTGCTGGTACGCTATAGTCAAATACCCGATAAAGGGGCACGGGTAGAGCAACTTGTACCAACATAGAATGCGTTCCCAGTTTCAGGTAAATGGTTTTTGGATAAACAGTTTTTAGGTAAATGGACTTTAGATAACCAGCTTTTAGATATCTAGATTGTAATATTGATAAGAATAATAGCAATAAGCCCAAATATTGATATTTGGGCTTACTTTGGCCTTACTTTTTAGCAGTGGCTTTTTTGGCGTAATGACTTGAGAATTAAGTGCGTCTATGTATTAAGCCTTACTATTTACATGATGATATGGCTTAAGTTACTCAATATATAAAATTGACTCAATCTCGACCACACCGCCTTTAGGTAACGCCGCTACTTGGACGGCTGCACGGGCAGGATATGGCTCGCTCAAATTGGCAACGAATACTTCGTTTAAAACAGCAAAATCATTCAAGTCTGTTAATGATACGTTAAATTTAACCACGTCGTTTAAGCTGCCACCAGCCGCTTCACAGATGGCTTTGATGTTTTCGAACACTTGCTCAGCCTGTGCTTTAAAACCTTCTTTTAATTCCATGGTATCAGGGTCAAAACCCAATTGTCCTGAAATATAGACGGTGTTACCGACTTTGACGGCTTGTGAATAAGTACCAACGGCAGCAGGTGCTTTATCAGTTTGAATGGTTTGACGAGTCATATTA
The DNA here is from genome assembly GCF_904846655.1 of Psychrobacter sp. NC44. Lineage (NCBI taxonomy): Bacteria > Pseudomonadati > Pseudomonadota > Gammaproteobacteria > Moraxellales > Moraxellaceae > Psychrobacter > Psychrobacter sp. NC44. The sequence goes on from NZ_CAJHBN010000011.1 coordinate 60,303, forward strand.
TATCCTTTTTATCTTTTTCTGGTTTGGTAGGTAAGGGCGCATTATTCATCATTTACATCTCGTTTTTCACCATACAAATGATGACACGCTCTACGTTTATTTGCTAAAAATCAAAAAACACAGTTTATCATTATTTCAGGTCTTTCTAAAATTTTCTAAATCCATTATTCAATGTTCTATTGAGTGAGTGTTGGTGGCAATTTATCACGCGCACTACACCACGCGCACTATACCTTGTTACCAGCACTACAGCTGATACAGCCTGATGATGTTTGGGAAACCTAGCAAGGAGCGTAGTTCGCGAATGCCTTGTGCTAGATGATTGCGGCTACGAACGATGATATGAATAATGGTATCACTGCTACGCACATCTACTTTTTCTACCCCTATATTTAATTGGCGCAAATGATAGATTACTTCAGTAATTTGTTCGTCGCTGAGGGCAATAGATAGTTTTAAATAGGCTGGAAAGCGAATCTTTCCGGTATTTTTTATGTCATGTTCGCCAGCGTCACCTTGTTTTACTGCCTTGTCATTACGCCAGCGCAACTGTATAACCTGATAAGGATTGTCTTTACGAATATCGTCAAGTGAAAAGCACTTGTGTCGATGAACAACCAGACCGTGACGGGACAAGTGACCGACGATAGGATCACCATAAATAGGGTGACAACAATTGGCAAAATCAAGCTCAACCCCAGACGCATTGACGATCAGCTGCTGTGGTTGGGTCATATCATCGCTGTGTTCTTGTGCTTGTAAATCATTGACTTCATCGCTAAACAAGCGAGTTACTACCAGCTGTGGTAATAACGTACCAGAGCTTATTTGCTCAAACAGTTCGGATTTTTCGGTCAAGCCACGCCATTCAGTGAGGTTTTTCCAGTCACTATCGGTTAAGTCATCGAGACTTTTTTGATAGGTTTTTAGCGCCCGATCTAAGGCTTGTTGACCATGGTGTTGCTTATCAGCAGGAGACAAGTCTTTAAACCAACGCAAAATCTCTTCACGCGCTTTATTGGTCACGACAAATCCTAGCCATTCTGCTTTTGGTTCTGAGTGGCTATTGACTTCTATTTCAACCAGCTGCCCATTCTTAACGACTGTGCCAAGTTTGGCTTTTTTGCCATCGATATTGGCGCCAACGGCTACATTGCCGACCATCGGTCCGACAGCGTAAGCAAAGTCTAGTGCGGTTGCGCCTTGTGGCAGCTCATAAGCGCGACCCTTTGGACTATAACAGATGATTTTACTGGAGTGTAGGTAATCCATCAGCTCATTAATGGTAGAGACTGCCGCTGAAAAGTCTGGGCTATTTTCATCTAAGCTGTCTTCATCGACCAAGTCTTTCATATTGCGTAATGAGGCTTGGATAACCGATTGGCTAACGTCTGAGGCATGCTCTGCACCGATGACACCAAGCCGCGCTGCGCTTTGCATTTGCTTGGTCAAAATCGTCACTTTGACGACATCGTTATCGCGCTCATAGATAAGCGTGAGGGATTGATTGCCACCCGGTAGCGGACGACGAATATTATCAGCGATATGAGAGTCATCAATCTGGTATTTTTTAATTAAGTAATAGGCCAGCTTGTCACAGGCTTCGACATTATCGAGGACAATCTCAAAGGCATAATGACGGAGTAGAGCGTTGATTTCACCGCGATTTCGGAAAAACTGACGGTAGATGACCACGCGATTGTCTAAAACTTTGACCAGACCATTCAACCCCAAATTATTGAGGACAATACTCAGATAGCGATGGATGGCCTCTCTTTGAAAGTTACGCCCAAGCCCGTGCTGTAGTAGCTTGTCAGACAGTTTGTTGTACATATCAGAATCAAGATTACGATAACAGAGCACCTCGATATAATCGGCAATATCATTAAGACCCATTAGCCGCGCAAACGGCACATAAAAATCCAACGTTTCTTGTGCTGTAGTGCGTTGTTTTTCGGGGCGTACCGCATCTAGTGTCGACATATTATGTAAGCGGTCAGCAAGTTTAATAATCAATACGCGTGGGTCAGCAAGGGTGGCTGTTAAAATTTTATGAAAGGTGGCTGCTTTGTTTTGCTGTTTATTGTGTGAGGATGATTTTAGCTTAGTCACACCGTCGACCAGTCTCGCCACTATTTTGCCATAGCGCTGCTCAATCTGCTCATCACTCACCTCGGTGTCTTCGACCGTATCATGCAAAATCGCTGCAATAATCGTATCTCGATCCAAACGAAAACCTGCCAGTATCTCGGCCACCGCAATCGGGTGGGTGATATAAGGCTCTCCTGATTTACGCTTATCTTTGATGTGCGCAATATCACCGAACTCACAGGCATCAATAATATCACGGCGTTCAGCAGCAGTTAGGTAACCTACTGAGCGCAGTAAATTATATTGAGCCTCATCGACTAAATGATGGCTGAGTTTGGGTAAGGTTTGACTCATAAAGTAACGATCCTATTTTCCATTACCTGTTTGCCTGACTGTCTATCGGGTAAATGGTGACTGAATAAATGCTGGAATACTATAAATATAAAAAATCTCGAGAAAAAAGATAAAAATAGGTAGACCATCCTCTAATTAATCGTAAATCGCATTCAATGTCAACTGCTAAGCGAACAGGTGCTATAAAAATTTAGAAATTCTAACTCAATGGTAGGTTTTCAGGTATAAATGGTGACTAAAACAGTCAAAGCAATATCACGGCAATCAGCCATTACAACCAAAAAACCACAGCCTATGCTGTGGTCTCTCGTCAATATGTCATCACTGTGTGGATTTGTCTTATAAGGCAGTGGTTAGCTTTATAGGCTTCATACGACAAATCTTCAATGCTGTATCTTAATAATACAGTGTCTTAAAAACCATGATCGCCTGACAGTGCCAAATCTAATGAACTGGTGGCAAAGTTGTGCTCTGGCTGATTTAGGATATCGCGAGTGATTTTACCAGCAGCGATTTCACGCAATGCCAATACCGTAGGCTTGTCATTATCCACATCAACCAATGGTTCTGCGATACCTTTGGCCAATTGACGTGCACGTTTGCTTGCCACTAAAATCAGTTCAAAGCGATTATCAACATTATCCAAACAATCTTCAATCGTCACTCGTGCCATATGTAGCTACCTCGGTTGTTTTTATTAGTCACGGAGCTTGCCCGCTACTCAATAAAAATAATATCAAAATATAAAGGGGGATAGCGAGACATTATAGCATTTTTTGCCCAGCCGCGTAGTTGCTTTTTGCGTGTCTATTAACGTATCTATTAATAAGCGCTCATCGACTGAGTTGACAGTAGTATTTCGTTCTTGCTTTACTCTTCTACTTTATTACTAAGTAAATTGCTGATGGTGCGATGATACCGCTGCTGTTGACGCTTAAGCGTCTGCCTGTCCGCCACGATAATGGCTTTTAGCTCAGTTAAAGCGACCTCAAAATTGTCATTAATAATCACGAAATCAAAATGGACATATTGCGCCATCTCAGTCACTGCGCCAGCCAGACGTTGCTCTATTACCTCCATAGTATCTTGCCCACGCGTCGATAGACGCTGACGTAAAGTGGCAATACTTGGCGGTAAAATAAAAATCATAATGGCGTCAGTAAAGATTTTTTTGACTTGTAGTGCGCCCTGCCAATCAATCTCTAAAATAACATCGACGCCTGCTTCTAACTGCGTTCGCACACTTTGCTCCGAGGTGCCATAGTAATTACCAAAGACCTCAGCATGTTCTAAAAACTTGTTTTCACCGATGGCAGTCACAAATTTTTCGACGTCGGTAAAATGATAATGATGACCATCAATCTCGCCGGGACGCGGCGTGCGCGTGGTGTGTGATACGCTGACGGTTAAGTCATTAGTCGTGGCAAGTAGCTGCTTTACCAGTGAGGTTTTGCCCGTACCTGAGGCGGCGGTAATAATAAATAATGAACCTGTCATACAATGTGTCCTAATGGAGTGTGTGCTAGTCAAATCTGTGCGAGTAAAAGAGCGAAAGCTGTTTTAGTAAACAATTCAAAACTGGTAAAAAGAAAAATCGCCATCATGTATGGCGATAGACATTGTCATCGATGCACTATTATAAACTGCTTTTGTGGCTTTTATTTTAATTAAAGCCGCCTTTGACCAGTCGTTATCATCGAAGCGATCTAAAGATGGCATAGGGCAACTTATTATAAATCACATTTTTAGTGCATTAAGTGCAGTTAACGCTGCCACTATGGATAAATACTTTGAACGTATGAATATGTGTGTGCTTCTAGTTAAAACAGCCTCTAGTACCGTGCTATTTTCAAAGGCAATAAAAGTAAATTATGCTAAAGTAGCGTAATGAATTCATCCCAATTTTTGAGTTAAAGCTTTTGACAATAATGTCGTGTATTTAAGCTTTAATAATAAATTATCTAATGATAGGCCCTCTTATGCAAATTTATCTTGCCAATCCACGTGGATTTTGTGCTGGTGTGGATCGCGCGATTGCGATTGTGAACGAAGCATTGACACGTTTTGAACCGCCCATTTATGTCCGTCACGAGGTGGTACATAATAAATTTGTCGTCTCTGATTTGGCCAATCGCGGTGCGGTCTTTGTGGAAGAACTTCATGAAGTGCCAGATGGCTCTATCGTTATTTTTTCTGCTCATGGTGTATCAAAAGCTGTCGAAGATGAGGCTGAACGCCGCGATTTGACCGTATTTGATGCCACTTGTCCGCTGGTCACTAAGGTACATATCGAAGTCGCTAAATTTGCGCAAGAGGGTATGGATGCGGTATTGATTGGGCACGCTGGACATCCCGAAGTGGAAGGCACGATGGGGCGCTTTAACCGTCGCCACGGCGGTCACATTCATTTGGTTGAAAACGAAGCCGATGTGGCAGCATTGAGTGTACAAAATGCCGAACGTTTGGCATTTGTTACCCAAACGACCTTATCTATGGATGACACCGCACGCGTTATCGATGCACTGCGTGAAAAATTCCCTAGTATTCAAGGTCCGCGCAAAGACGATATCTGTTATGCCACGCAAAATCGCCAAGATGCGGTAAAAGACTTAGCTAGTCGCTGTGAGGTGGTCTTGGTGGTCGGCTCGCCCAATTCATCAAACTCTAATCGTCTGCGTGAGCTGGCTGAGCGGATGAATTGCCGTGCGTATTTAATCGACAATGCCAGTGAGATGGATAAAAGCTGGTTGGATGGTGTGCAGAGTATCGGCGTCACCGCTGGCGCATCAGCACCCGAAGTACTGATTCAAGAAGTGCTACAGCAACTGCAAGATTGGGGTGGTGATTTACCGAGTGAGCTATCAGGCATCGAAGAAAATGTCACTTTCAGTCTGCCTAAAGCCTTGCGTATCCCAGTTACCCAAGTGGGTAAATAGATAAGGCTTTGTACAAGACATCTAATAGGTAACGTATAGTAGGTAATGCAAAATGAAAAAGCAAAAAAAAGGATTTGTATTGGCAGAAGCCACTCTCGGTGAGGTTAACAAACAATTGAAAGTGAATTTGTTTGTCATCGTGGTGGTGGGATTCGTGTTGGGCAGTAATATTCTGCATTTTATGCGAGAAAAGAATGTTTTTTATGGCGTATTAATTGCCGCGATGGTCGTTGCATTATTTTTTGTCATTAAGAGTCGACAGGTTCTTAAATTAAAACAACAAGAGCTTATCAAATAAATCATAGGACACTCATGTCAGCTTATTATAACTTTATCAAACGCGAACAGCGAGAAGACGGCGTCAACGTCGCACATTATCAGCCAACCAAACATGCCCAAGGGGCTTGGAATGAGCATGAACAGCATATGGCACCAGCGACAGGATTGCTCACGGCTGAGCTCAACGGTTATGCGCCGCAAGAAAACATGCGTATCGCTCGTATCAGTCTAGATATTTTAGGATTGATTCCACTGGATGACTTTACCATTACCACGCGTTGTATTCGTCCGGGCAAGACCATTGAGCTGATTGAATCAGTCATGAGCAGTCGCGGTCGTGATGCGATTATTGCGCGGGCATGGCGTCTAATGACCCAAGATACCAGCGAGATTGCAGGCATTGAAGACCAAAAAGCGGCACATAAGCCCGAAGAGTTGCCCATTTGGGAAGACATGAAAGGCTGGCCGGGCGGGTTTATTGAAAGTGTGCGCTTGGTCGCTGATGATACACAGCGTCGCCCAGGACGCGGTATGGTCTGGATTACTAACGATGTGGAGATGATCGAGGGCAAGCCAACTGATGACTTGGTGCATCTATTGGGCATGGTCGATACGGCCAATGGTGTTGTGCCACGACTTGGTCTAGGGTTGTCTGAGTTGGAATGGATGTTCCCCAATACGGATTTGCAGATTCATATGCATCGCGCACCGCAAGGTCGTTGGCTTGGCATCGAAGCGGTACAGCAATACGGTGATGATGGCATTGGCTTAACGAGCGCCGTGTTGCATGACGTTCATGGCCCCTTTGGTCGCAGTGAGCAAATTTTGACCATTCGTCCGATGCCGCGTTAATTGCTCTGTAGTATTTAATTAAGCTCTATTTGATATGGTCAATTCGCTTTAAAAAAGTGATAGCAAGGCTGATAGAGAGTGCTTGCACTGTTAAGATTTATCGTTGTTAATAACAACCATCCTAAGGAGTAAAGTATTTGGATGAGTAAAAAACAAGTTAAGTGGTTCTGAAAAACAAAACGAAAGCATGTAATTAATTAATTATACAAATCAATGGTAATGGGTTGTAATAGTAACTAACCACAGAACATGACTGTCATTAGACATTACTATGAAAAAAACAAACCGTTTTTCGAACAAGCTGACAACTATTCTGGAACTATTAATAGAAGCGTATTCAGAATAGATTTTGTACTTTAATCCATTTGCTATTCACAGGAGTATGACTATGAGCAACGATATGAGCGATAAAAAATGTCCTTATGCACCGACCCAATTGACCATGGGCAATGGCGCACCAGTGGCAGACAATCAAAACAGCATGACTGCAGGCAAACGCGGCCCATTATTGGCGCAAGATGTTTGGCTCAATGAAAAGTTAGGAAATTTCGTCCGTGAAGTGATTCCAGAGCGCCGTATGCATGCCAAAGGTTCTGGCGCATTTGGTACTTTTACCGTGACCAATGACATCACACAATATACCCGTGCGGATATTTTTAGCGAAGTGGGTAAACAGACGGAGATGTTCGCGCGCTTTAGTACCGTCGCAGGTGAGCGCGGCGCGGCTGATGCCGAGCGCGACATTCGCGGTTTTGCTTTGAAATTTTACACCGAAGAAGGTAACTGGGACATGGTGGGAAATAATACACCTGTGTTCTTCTTACGTGATCCGCGCAAATTCCCAGACTTGAATAAAGCCGTCAAACGTGATCCACGTACCAATATGCGTTCGGCGACCAACAACTGGGACTTTTGGACTTTATTACCAGAAGCTTTGCATCAAGTTACTATCGTGATGAGTGATCGCGGTCTGCCAGCCTCGTACAGAAATATGCATGGTTTTGGCTCGCACACGTATAGTTTTTGGAACGAAGCCAAAGAACGTTTTTGGGTAAAATTCCATTTCCGCACGCAACAAGGCATTAAGAACTTGACCGATGCAGAAGCGGCAGAGGTGGTTGGTTCTGATCGTGAAAGTCATCAAAAAGACTTGTACGATGCCATCGAAAATGGCGATTTCCCAAAGTGGAAAATGTATGTGCAAATCATGCCAGAAGCTGAGGCGGATACCGTTCCTTATCATCCGTTTGACTTGACCAAAGTATGGCCAAAAGGTGATTATCCACTGATTGAAGTGGGTGAGTTTGAATTAAATAAAAACTCTGACAACTACTTTGTCGATGTGGAACAAGCTGCATTTGCCCCAAGTAATTTGGTACCGGGTATCAGCGTTTCACCAGATAAAATGCTACAAAACCGCTTAGTTAACTATGCTGATGCTCAGCGTTATCGTGTCGGTGTCAATCACCAACAGATTCCGGTCAATAAGCCGCGCTGCCCTGTGATGAGCAATCATCGTGATGGTCAAGGCCGTGTCGATGATAACTATGGCAGTCGCCCGCATTATGAACCAAATAGCTTTAGCCAGTGGCAAGAGCAGCCTGATTATGCTGAGCCACCATTAAAAATTGACGGCTATGCGGCGCATTATGATTTCCGTGAAGATGATAGCGATTATTTTAGCCAACCTCGCGCATTGTTTAATTTGATGAGTGCTGAGCAACAACAAGTGCTATTTGAAAACACAGCGAATAATATGGCTGGTGTGCCGGACTTTATTCAGTATCGCCACATTCGCAACTGTAACTGGTGTGATGCTGCTTATGGCGCAGGCGTTGCCAAAGCACTAGGCTTAACGGTTGAAGATGCGATGAATGCTCGTGAGTCAGATCCAGCGCTGCATTTGCCAAGCTGCTTATAGTTGATAGGTTTATCTAAAAACGTATTACTAAATCTATTTGCTAAACCTATTATCGATATAACGACACCGCCTTAGGAAACTAGGGCGGTGTTTTTGTTGAATTGTGCTTTTTAGCTTGAAATTTTCTGCTGCGCCCCTATTAGTATAAACAGCTTAGCGATATTCAAAATTGAACTGCTTAATTTGTAGCTGAGTAGAGACAGTCAAATGATTGCTATTTTATGATACGTTTTTGACATAAATTAAAGGAGTTTTTTATGAGTGAACAGACCCCAGTTGATAACCAAAAAGTTGATAGCATCAATGTTAATAAAAGCAGCCCTGAATTAAAAAAACATACCTTTGAGGCGGAAGTAGCGCAACTGCTACATCTAGTGACCCATTCGCTTTATTCTAATTCTGATATCTTTGTGCGTGAGCTGGTTTCAAACGCCTCTGATGCCTGTGATAAATTGCGCTTTGAAGCGACCAATGATGACAGTCTTTATGAAGACGATGGCGAGCTGCGCATTCGCATTGCTGTCGATGAAGATGCCAAAACCATCACCTTTACCGATAATGGTATCGGCATGAACGAAGCTGATGCCATCGAAAACTTGGGTACGATTGCCAAGTCCGGTACTAAAGCATTTTTAGACAAGCTGTCTGAATCACAAAAGCAAGATGGTCAATTAATCGGACAGTTTGGGGTTGGCTTCTATTCAGGTTTTATCGTTGCCGATACGATTAGCGTTGAAACACGTAAAGCGGGCGAGCCTGCGGATAAGGGCGTGCGCTGGGTATCAGATGGTACGGGTAGCTTTACCGTTGAGCCTATCACTAAAGAAACTCGTGGCACTGCCATTACTTTGCATTTAAAAGAGCAATATTCTGAGGGTGAAGACAGCTATTTAGACCGTGGAAAAATTAAGCAGTTGGTTAATAAATACTCAGACCATATCAGCTTACCGATTCAGATGCGTAAAGAAATCTGGCAAGAAGACGAGGTTGAAGAAGGAAGCGACACGCCTGCCAATGGTCAAATGGTCTTAACGGACGAATGGGAAACTATCAATAAAGCCAGCGCGCTATGGACACGTTCAGCCTCTGAGATTGAAGATGATGAGTATGTCGATTTTTATAAAAATATTACCTATGACATGGACGCGCCACTAGCATGGACGCACAATCGTGTTGAAGGCCGTGTGCAGTATACTCAGCTGCTATATATTCCAAAAAAAGCCCCTGTCGATTTATATACTCGTGACCAGCAGCATGGACTAAAGCTATACGTGAAGCGCGTCTTTATTATGGATGAAGCTGAGCAATTATTGCCAATGTACCTGCGTTTCGTGAAAGGGGTCATTGATTCAGCCGACTTGCCATTGAACGTCAGCCGCGAGCTATTACAAGAGTCGCGTGATGTAAAATCAATCCGTGATGGTAACGCGCGTCGTATTTTGACGTTGCTGGCCAGTCTAGCCAACAGTGAAGACAGTGATAAGCAAGAAAAATTCGCGCAGTTCTACGCTGAATTTGGTGACGTTATCAAAGAAGGCGTTGGCGAAGACATGGGCAATCAAGAACGTATTGCCAAATTGCTACGTTATGCGACCAGTACGCAGGATAGTGTGACCACCAGCTTTGAAGACTATAAAGCGCGTATGAAAGAGGGTCAAAAAGCCATCTATTATCTAACGGCTGACAATCTAGCGGCTGCTAAAAATAGCCCACAGTTAGAGCTGTTTAAAAAGAAAGGCATCGAAGTTATTTTGATGACCAGCCGTGTTGATGAGTGGGCGATGAACTTCTTGACCTCATTTGATGAGACACCGCTACAAAATATCGCGAAAGGTGCCGTTGATTTGGGCGATTTGCAAGACGAAGCTGAAAAAGCGGAAGCTGAAAAAGCGCAAGAAACCATGAAGCCTGTTGTCGATAAACTTAAAGCAGCGTTAGGCGAACGTGCCAAAGACGTTAAAGTATCGACGCGTTTGGTTGATAGTCCTGCCTGCTTGGTCGTTGGTGAAGGTGAGCTATCACCACAAATGATTCAGATGCTTAAACAAATGGGTCAAGATGTGCCAGAAAGCAAGCCGACATTAGAGGTCAACCCTGATCATCCATTGATTAAAAAGTTAGAGACTAGCGAGCAATCTGACGTCGATTTTGATAAATTGGCGCAAGTAATTTTTGACCAAGCATTGTTAGCAGATGGCGGTCAGTTAGATGATCCAGCCGCTTATCTAAAACGTGTGAATGAGCTTTTGATGAGATAGTAGTGAGTCTTTGATACAGTCATTTTTGAGAAAAAAGGAGGTCTTGTATTCAAGACCTCCTTTTTTATATGTTCTTAGCCAAATTTAAGCGAATTTTACAAATCAGCCTTATCCTCTTGACCGACAATCCGTTACAATCGCGTTATATTAGCGAGCTAAACTGTTTAGTCATATTTTTAGTCTTTGCTATTCGTCTCTTAAAATCATCTCATTGTGAATTGCATGTAATCTTGATGTCCATATGCTATATAAAAAATGTGAATTAATGACATTTCGTAGGTAGCTGCCACACCAAAAATCATCATCAACTCACTTTCTTTTCTCGACTGGCTAGAGGTTTAAGTCTTTGTCACTTGCGTCGTTAAAAACCGTATCGCTTCAGCGTTTTTCGCTCAATTTCGCTGCCAATATTATTGCAACCTTGTGGATGCTAGTAGGGTCGACGCGCGCGTTTTCTTGGGTAAAACCTACCTTTATCCAGTTTGCCGTATTTGCACTATTGGCACTCGGTAGTAATGTACTGTTTTCTTGGTTAGCCGCGGAAAATGGCAGTATCTTTAATGAGCAAGGGTTGGTCAGCTACTTGATTTGGCCGATGATAATTTTATTGGGCGGCATCATTTTGGCACGGCGTTCTGGCAATCAAACGTTGGTGTTTGTGCCCGTGGTATTGTGGTTAGTGGCTGATACCTTATCTGCACTATTACAAAGTTTGGTGCAGTTTTTAGGCAGTTATGGTTGGTTGCCAGATTGGAGCTATTCACTTTTACCCATACTGTTTTTGGTGCTGTTTTTATGGCAGACGCTCGCGTTATTATGGATTTTTTCTCGTCGTCTACGTATACCGTGGTGGGAGCGGGTCATTGTATTGGTAGGTGCAGTCGCACTGTTGACGATTTGGCAGCGTAATGTCGCGGACCAGCCTATATTTAAGCAGATTCCTGTAGAGCCTGTTTTAGCAGAAGCGGCATTATACGAGCAGCCTCGTTTGTTACAGCAAGCATTAAACAGTATCGATCCCAGCACTTCAGGCAAGACCGACTGGTATTTTATGGGTGTGGCAGGATTCTCTGGTCAAGACGTTTTTCGCTCTGAGATTAATAAAGTGCGTGAGCTGTTCGATGTGCGTTTTGGCACTAGTGGACATTCACTCTCGTTGATCAACAATACTTATAGTTGGCTTGATGAGCCAATCGCTACCAAAACCAGTATTCTGCGTGGATTAAAGAAAATTGGTCAGCAGATGAATGCCGATGAGGATGTGTTATTCCTAACCTTGTCTTCACACGGCAACGAAAATATCATTCAATTAGCAAATCCACCATTAGCAATGGAGAATCTAGACGCCGCATGGTTACGGGAGGCGCTAGACGCTTCAGGTATTCGCTGGCGGGTGATTGTGGTATCTGCTTGCTATTCAGGCTCATTTATCGATGAATTGGCCTCTCCAACCACGGTGGTGATTACCGCATCAGCGGTGGATAAGGCATCGTTTGGCTGTACCAATACTGCTGAGATGACCTATTTTGGGCAAGCGTTTTTTGCTGAAAGCCTGCGTAGCAATACCAGTTTTGAATCTGCCTTTAAAGCTGCCCGTTTGCGTGTGAATGAGCGTGAAAGTGCGATGGGTTTTGAACCATCAGAGCCGCAGATGGTGATTGGTAGTCTGATGGAGACTGCTTTGCCAGCGTTCGAACAAGTATTGTTTGATAAAACCCGACCACCAGTTGCCAGCATTATTAATGACAGTGATTCTATCGCCATTAATATCGTAGAGGATAGTGCTTCTGGTCAGCCAGTGGCTAATACTGCGATCACTGCCAATTAACAACTAACAGTAAACCCCAAACCCGCAACCCAAAAATCACGATGAGCCGTATTAAGCTCGTTCAGTCTAGAATCTGTAATACTGACACTCGCTTTCCTTACTACTTTAATTCTTGTGAATGGTATAATGATTGAGTACTAAGTGAGTTTGGAGAAGTACTAGTATTACTTTACCAATGCTTTTTATAAGTCATCGTGTACTTTACTTTGGATAAAAAGGATGTCGCTTATGAACAACTCTTATAAACACAGTCTATCTACTAACTCAAAAATCACGCAGATCAGCGTCAACCGCTGTTTCGATGGTGAGCAGCATTACTATAGCCATCAATCATTATCGACCAAAACGCCGATGACCTTTAGCATTTATCTGCCAGATGAAGCGCTTGCTGGTCGCCGTTGTCCTGCGATTCTATATTTATCAGGTCTCACTTGCAATGCTGATAATGTCACCCACAAAGCGCATTTTCAGCAAAAATGCAGCGAGCTTGGCATGATATTTATCGCCCCTGATACATCACCTCGAAGTAGTGATGACAGCGATGTGCCAAACGACGACCGCTATTTTGTCGGTCAGGGTGCCAGCTATTATGTCGATGCGACGCAAGCACCTTGGTCAGAGCATTTTAATATGCAAAGCTATATCGTTGATGAGTTATATGACTTGTTACGCTCAGAATTTCCTATTGACAGTATCGGCGTGACAGGGCATTCGATGGGCGGTCACGGAGCATTACTATTGGGCTTTAAGTTTCCAGGCAAGTTTGTGAGTGTCTCAGCTTTATCGCCTGTGTGCGCGGCCAGTGAGTCGGCATGGGGGCAAGCCGCTTATACAGAATACTTCGGCGATGATAAATCACGATGGGCGCAGGCAGATGCTGCGCAGATGATTGAAAAATCAGGACAGCAGTATGCAAGTATCTTAGTGGATCAAGGCGCGGCTGATAATTTTTTAGCAGAGGGTCAACTGCAAACCACCAAATTGCAACGCGCTTGTGACAAAGCCAATCAGCCCTTGACCTTGCGTTATCAGGCGGGTCACGATCATAGCTACTATTTTATCCAAACGGTGATTAACGATCATATTGAACATCACTGGCGTATGGCGCAAATGAGCTAAGCCCAGTATTAGAATGATGATCTGATCGATAAATTGACAGACAGTTACGCTGATTATTTAGTCAAGCGTACTTATTGATATAAAATAGATTAATATAAAATAAAAGTTGGCTGAATATCTGTTAAGCATCTTTAAAGGTAATGTTTTATGGCAAGTAATCTGACAGCATTAGTAGTCGATGGTTTGGCTTGTAAGCAGCAAACCGTTCAGTCATCGCTTGCGACCATGCAAGCCGATATGACCGCGGCTCTAAAAAATAATCAGCATGCTGATATTAGTACTGAATCAAATGACAGACAGACACGTTCAGATGAGCTTATCGCAACTGTAGTCAATGAGTCGGGTGATAAAGTGCTAGATGACGCGCAAATCTCACGAGTAATAGAAATGGCGTGGGAGGACAGAACACCGTTTGCGGCGATAGAGCATAGCTATGGTCTCAATGAAGCAGGCGTGATTAAGCTGATGCGCCAAACGCTAAAGCCGTCATCTTTTCGCTTATGGCGTCAGCGTGTCAGTAATCGCGCGACCAAACATCAAGCTAAGCGAGGCTTCGATGTCGGTCGTGCTTATTGCAAAACCCAGTATAAGCAGCGCTAGTAGTTTGAGTTCTTAATATTATTGCTTTAAAGGCACAGTTTTTTTAAGCCAGTCCTTAGTTTCTTTTCATTTTATTCGTATTTTATTCGTATTTTATTTTAACAGAATCAGGTAGCTCAACTATGATTATTCCTTCTAAACCTTATCTTATCGCTCCATCAATACTCTCAGCTGATTTTGCACGTTTAGGTGAAGAAGTTGAAAGGGTGTTGGAATCAGGTGCTGATGTGATTCATTTTGATGTAATGGATAACCATTATGTACCCAATCTCACCTTTGGTAGTATGATTTGTAAGGCGCTGCGTGATTATGGGATTGATGCACCAATCGATGTGCATTTGATGGTATCACCAGTTGACCGCATGATTGAGCAGTTTTTGGAGGCAGGTGCGAGTGTTATCACTTTTCATCCAGAAGCCAGTGGGCATATTGATCGCTCTTTACAACTGATCAAAGATGGCGGTGCTGAATGTGGTTTAGTATTGAATCCCGCAACGCCATTACATTATTTAGACTATGTGATGGACAAGGTAGATCAAATTTTATTGATGAGCGTCAACCCAGGTTTTGGCGGTCAGTCATTTATTGAAGGCACGTTAGAAAAAGTGCGCCAAGTCCGTCAGCGCATTATCACCAGTGGTCGTGATATCAGATTAGAAGTAGATGGCGGTATCAAAGCCAGTAATATCCGAGCCATTGCCGAAGCGGGTGCGGATATGTTTGTGGCAGGGTCGGCGATCTTTAACCAAGATGACTATAAAGCGGCTATTGATGCTATGCGTGCTGAGCTGGCTTTGGCTAATGGTAACGAATAACCACGCTCTTATGTGATCGTAAATGCGTTCATCAGTCATTTTCGTCATAACAGAATAGTAGCAAAATGTGCTGTATAACGGATAACAATGCATAACGGCAAGTTACGTAAAGGTGAAATATGGACACAAAAAACTCAATCAATTCGTCAGAATTACCTGAGTCAGGGCAAAGCACTGAGCAGCCAATTCAGAATGAGACACAGCAACGCAGCTTGGTGCCAAAGGGTATCACTATTGGCTTGGCTGTATTTGCCTTGGTTCTAAGTCTGGCAGGTTACGGCTTTCGGCTAATGGTGGGTGATGATACTGGTGAAGTATTACGTCATGCTGCGGTCATTGTGCCTGCATTTATGCTGGGCATTCCCCTGTTTTTTTGGCTAGGTTCTAAGATACTTAACAAAGTCAAAGGCATGCATATAGAGAGCTGGAATGCTATTAGCTTGGGCTATTTAACCTCTTGTATATCGATGCTTTGGTTAATGGGTACTTACAGTTAGAGTCTTATGAGCAGAGATAAAGCTGTTTGGTAAATAGTGCACTGCAATATTTATGATAGGCTGTTTTTACACAATTTTTAATTATTAAGTCACGCGCTACAAGCGTGACTGGAATTTTACATGAGAATCATACCGACCAAGATTGCCAATATCATCTATCCAAAAGACCTACCCAATGGCTTATTCACCAGCTTAATTATCGCCTGTTTGCTACTTGGGCTGGCATCATTGCGTAACGGTACTGATTTACAAGGCTGGCTCAATGTCATCGAAAACTGGCTGCTTATGCTGTTGATATTTCCGACCGCCACCGCCACTGTAGCCTTACCGTTTAAATATCGAGATCCGACATTAGAGTTAAAGCTTATGTACTATCTCGGTATGTTTGTTGCCTTCTTATTTACTGTGGCAAAATTACGCTACTGGCGCTAATACTATCAGTGATAGCACACCCAAAGAGCATTTATGTAGAAGACTTATGTGACAAGCCTTGAATTTCAAGACCAAAGCGTCCATTGTATGACTAAGATAGTTTTACCCGTATTACTGTAAAACAATAATGTCGCGGTGCGCGATTTTTCTTGCAAGTATTAGACGGGACAATGAGGAACCAATTCATGCCATACGATATCGATAATGATATAGAAGTAGATAACGAAAGTACGGATCAATTTGCAGGATTTGCCAAAGAGACTACCCTTGAGTTGGTAGAGGCAGAAGATGGTCGCTTATTGTTACGTGACGCGGAACAAGACGAAGCGCCGCTGATGACCATTGATTTTTCTGAAAAGCTTAAAGAGCTGCTCGGTAGTGATACCCAAGCGATAGGTCAGCATATGATTCATGCGGCGATTCAGGTCATTATGCAAAAGCAGATGAGCCAATGGCATGCGCATGTTTATGACAAAGAGCCGACGCACTATAGTTAGTGATGAGCTGGGTTGCTGTTAAGTTGGCTAGTAGTCGTTAATTAAAATAATCATCATAAAAAGTAGCAAGCATAAAAAAGGGTATATCAATTGATATACCCTTTTTTTCAAATAACTTATATATAGAACGTATTTATGAAAATGTATTCTATATATAACAGTAATTATTTGATTTTAGCTTCTTTAAACATCACGTGCTGGCGAATTTTTGGATCGAATTTCTTCATTTCCATTTTGCCAGGCATAGTGCGTTTGTTTTTAGTAGTGGTGTAGTAATACCCAGTACCAGCTGTTGATACTAATTTAATTTTATCTCTCATGATAGCTTTCCTGTAAATGAGGGGTCTTCAAACGATAGGTACGGATCTAAAATATTAAGTCGCTACATAAGATGTAGCAGAAAAGCAGCTTAAATGACGAAAATTATCGAGATATTAAGCTGCCAGTCTTAACTTATACTTTTTGACCTTGTGCGCGCATATCTGCTAACACTTTATCGATACCAAGTTTGTCAATAGTGCGCATACCTTTGGTAGACACACGTAGACGTACAAAACGATTTTCAGACTCTACCCAAAAACGATGGTTATGAAGGTTTGGTAGAAAGCGACGACGGGTTTTGTTGTTTGCGTGCGAAACATTATTACCCACCATAGGGCGCTTTCCAGTCACTTGGCAAACTCGAGACATGGCGAACTCCTAATCTATGAGGTATGAGTTTTTCTCATACCAGTCTGGGCAAGTTGCACGTTTTTGCGGCATGGACACAGCAAGCGGCAGCTTTGCACCAAACAAAACTATATGAATGTTGAGTTGATATTGCTGTTATCTAAAGGCAAATAACAAGCGTACCAATTCAGAAAATTTTAAAGCCGACATTTATACCATAAAAGAGATGAATACTCAAATATTTTTATGATTATTGTCGATCTAAAGGATGGCTATTATACCCTGAAATTCGCTGGCTATGTTGTTGATTATTTAATAGTAAAGATTAATTTTTAGTTGTAAGTTATAACAAAAGTCAGTAAAGTTGCTGTTATATATTTAATACAATCTGTTAATACAACGGGTATTAATGTAAATCTATGTATCATTACCAATCTATTATGATTCTGTGTAATGATTTTCGCTTATTTGCTCGAATAAATTACTGCTGACGCGGAGTCCAAAACATGTCATATAGCTCATTGCCTTTTACCTCTAAACTGTTTCAGCTCACTTCTTTGACTTGTGCTTTAGCATTGGCAGGCTGCGGTGGCGGCGGTGACGGTGATACCGTAGATTCTGTTGCACCGGCGCCTGATTTGGGTGTCACGCAACCTGGTACTGGTGGTAATGGTAATACTGGTGGTGGCGAACAAGTGCCAGACGTCGAGCCAGACTTCTTTATCCAAAAACTGAGCACAGCGCCTACTATTATTGAGTTGTCTGATGAGCAAGCAGCCTTTAGCGTTACGGTTAAAGCTGTTGAGAAAGTATCTGGTGGAGCGATGGTTGGTAAAGCCGTGACTCTAAAAGTAGTGGATTCTGAAAATAACGGTATCACTATCGAAGGTCAAAGCACCCAAACCACGGACAATGATGGCAATGCAGTATATGCATTAAAGCTCAATCCGCAAGCAGTTGCTGATAAAGATGACCTGATAAAAAATGGTTTTACGTTAGTAGCGACTGCTAAGAAAGCAGATGGCACTGCGGTTGCACCGCAAGAGCTAAAAGTTTCAGTCAGCAAAAAAGGTAGTGGTGACGGTACCCAAGTTATCGAAAGTGAGCTTGATATCAGTACTTCGTTAACTACGAGTTCGGTCTCCAATAACGTTTTAAACGTATATGGTGATACGGCAACCCTTAGTGTTATTGCCAAAAATAGTAAAGGTGCTCGCGTCAAAGATGTAGCGGTTGGCTTAGGTATTGCCAACGTCAAAGGAATTGCTATCGTTGGCGGTAGCACTAAAGTTACTGATGATAACGGTCTAGCGACATTTACAATTCAAGTTGATGATAAATTATCAGTCGCTGACCGTACAGCGCTAGTGGGTAAAGCCATTGCTTATGCTATAAATATTGCAGAAGAAAGTGGCGCTACTAAAGAAACTAAAGGTGAATTCAAAGCAGCGCTTCCTGTCTCTGATTATGCTTTAACAGTGACTGGTAGCTCTAGTCGTCTTAGTGCTTATGGCGACAGTCAAACTATTGCTATTACTGCTACTGCTAAAAATTCTAAAGTACCGACAGCTATCAGTGGGTCGACAGCTACCATCAAAATTAATAATGAACTGACTGGAGTGAGCCTAAGCTCTAACAAAGTGACTTTTAATGCTCAAGGGCAAGCCAATGTGACCTTGAACGTTGATGCGACTGTGAGTGAGGCTGACCGCAAAACTCTTATCAAAGACGGTATTAGCTATACGGTTGTCTTAACTGAGCCTAATCGTTCATCAACCTCAAAAACATCTTCTAGCATAGTTTATCTACCTACTGCAGAATATAAAATCAACTTTAATGAAAGCAACAAGAAAGAACTATCAAGCTTAGGTGGTAGTGCTGTTATTAGCTTCCGTGTTAATAATAGTCGCGGCGGTATCATTGCAGGTCAGAAAGTTACAGCAAGCTTGCCCAAGGACTTAGCTAATGCTGGTCTATTAACGCTACAGAATAACTCTGAGCAAATAACAGATAGTAAAGGTGAAGTTAGCTACACAGTAAGAGTGCCTAACAATTTGACAGAAGATCAGAAACTACAGTTAGAAAAAGCGACAGCATTTGCTTTAACAGCAAGCATCATAGAATCTTCAGGAGTACCGAGCTCTGTCAGTAGCGAAAAGATTCGTATTGGCTCAGACATAGGTCAGAGCGATATCCAATTATCAGCACAAAGCTTACCTACGACGGTTAGCGCGCTAGCAGAACAGTTCAAACTGCAAGTTTCTGGTAAACGTAAGAACGGTAGTGCAGCAGTGAGTCGTACAGTCAAATTAGTGTTAGATCAAAGTACAAGTACTGGAATTACTATTATCGGTAATGAGCTTATTACTGATAGTAGTGGAATAGCAGAATTTAGTATTGGCATCAGCAAAAGCTTAACGCCAACGCAACGTGAAAATTTGATAAAGTCGGGAATTGGTTATACAGCGGTAATAACGGACGAGGATGGCACTCAGTCTAGGTTGCCAGGAAATATCAAAGTTGAGCAGCCAGTAACCAGCATTCAGTTTGCTTCTATTGCGACACCATCTATCAGTGAGCTAGGTGGTAACGGTAATATCAGTGTTAAGCTGACGACTAAAGGTAGCAACGTTAAGCCGGTTTCAGATAAAGAAATTACTATTCAATTGGGGGCAAAGGCACTTAGTTATGGAGTCACTGTCACACAGTCGGCGATGACGGACTTCAATGGTGATGCCTTATTTGCGGTTAATATACCAAGTGATCTAACAGCCGCTGAACGTACCGACCTTAAAAATACTGGTATTAATTATCAATTGTCTTATGTTGAAAACGGTATTGTCTATAGCTCTGCAGCCACAAAAGTCACTATTATCACTCCAGTGGTCACTCTAAATATTCTGAATGCTACCAATAATATTAACAGCCAAGCAGGCTATATCCTCAATAACGTTGGTAGTAATGCTAGCATACAAGCCCAGTTGAATGACCAGTCTTCTGGTGAGCAAATTGCAAGTCAGCCTGTTAAATTGACCTTTTCTAATAAACAACTGGCCAGTTTGTTGACCGTGAATGGTCAAATTGGATCATCAACTATTACTGCAAGTACAACTGCTACTGGCCTTGTTAGTTTTAATGTGGTGGTACCAGCCAACTTGACAGATGCGCAAAAAGAGACGCTTGGAAAGCAAGTATTAACAGCTACTTTGACAGAAACACTGACTGGAAAACAACAGCAAGTTAAAATCAAAGTCCAGTCGATGACATCGGCCATTTCTCTATTAGCTAACCCAGTAGATGCTTTAAACCTAAATGGTGGTCAAACACAGATTGAAGTAGTAGCAAAAGACAGTAAAGGTAATATTATCACTGGACAAAACATCTTCCTTTCATTACCAGCTTCTATCGCTAGCAAAGGAGTTACCTTAATATCTGGTAGTCAAACCACTGATAACTCAGGTAAAGCAGTATTCACTATCGCTGTGGCAAACAACTTAACTGAATCACAAAAATCTGCTATCGGCAGTAGCATTAGTATTGCTTTATCTGCTGCTGACGTTAACGGTAATATTGTTACTCAAGCAGCCAATGTCACAACTGTGACACCAGATGTAAACGGTACTAAAGAGAATTTAACAATAGGTGCGAATAAAGTCGTTAATACCAAAGGTGATACTTTCAAAGTATTTGTTCGTTTAGAGAATGAAGATGGCGCTGTTGCCAATCGTGAAGTAAGTTTAAATGTTGATGATCCTTTAAGAACAGGCGTTAGTGTCTCTAATGGGACTGCGAATACTAACAGTGATGGTGTGGCGACATTCAACCTGACACTTGAAAGTGGTGCTAATGTTAATCAAGCAATTTTAGCAGATGGCATTCGTTTAACGGCGACCACAACGACTGCTGAAAATGTCAAGTTGGAGCAAAACTACATCGTTGCAGTCGATACGGCTACGATTGATAGTTATCAGCTAATAGCATCTTCGGATAAACCTACCTTAAACACTGGTGGCGATCAAACTAATGCCAATTTCCGTGTGACCGACAGTAAAGGTGGTATCTTAGCAGGGGTGCCTGTACAGCTGAATATCGAAGCTTTAGAAGCAAGTGGAGCGGCTTTAACTACACCAAGCATGGTAACTACTGATGCTAATGGTCAGATCGATATTGGCGTCATCTTAGCAGCCAATTCTATCAATTCACGTCTAAATCATAGCGTAGTAATCAATGCAAAAATCGTCACGCCACAATATGATGCAGATGGCAAAGTCAGCATGCAAGTACGTGAAGAGAAATCATTAAGCCTATCAGCTATCGGTACAGAAATTACTATTACAGCTACAGACGCTAATCTAAAAGATGGCGCATCTACTACTATCACGACCACATTAGTAGATGGTGCGGGACGTGCTATTGCCAATGCTGATATGGAGTTAGTCGACGCGAACGGTGATATTATCCATTCTAGTGCGACTGCTACTAGTAATGTAGATGGTAAAGCAGTATTTAATATTAACGAAGCTGATTTGAATTTTGATAATAACGGTAACTTACGTATTTTTGCCAGAGCCACTGGTGAGCGTGCACTAGTTGCACAGCGTAGTACCAGCAGTCTTGATTTGGTTAAAGTATCACAAGCAGGTATTAGTTTTATTAATATTGAAGATGTCTATGATGTCAATGCGGCACAAAATGTTAATGTACAAATCCGTACTGACTCTCCAGCCCAAGCGACTGCGCTTATTGGTAAGGTTGTAGAGGTACAAACAACGATTGGTACGTTTGCTAACAATAATGTGATTGTTACTCAAGCAATCACTGCAGGCAATATTCAAGGCAATATTATTACTGTCCCTGTGGTGCTAACGTCTACGCTTGCTGGTACAACGGTATTACAGGCAACTGTGCTAGGCGAAATGACTAACGGCGCGCTTAAATATCAAACCACAGTTGATACCCGTTTTAGAGCCACTACACCTGCGAAGATGCTGTTTCAAGCAGTGAAATCAGTCATCACACCCGGCAGTAGCACAGAAGTTGTTGCCACGGTTAAAGACAAAAATGATGTGCCAGTAGAAGGGCAAACGGTTGTATTCAGTCGTGCTGCAGATTCATCAGCTGGCCGCTTATCTGCTGCTACCGCAGTGACAAACAGCAAAGGCGAGGCGCGTGTGGTATATCAAGCCAATGCCAGCTCACCTATCGGTGGCGTGATTATTAATGCTCGCTTATTAAACGACAATGCCAGCATTGGCACCAAAACAACTAATATTACGGTATCGAAAGAAGCGGTTTATACAACCTTAGCGTTTAGTAATGTCTTATCTACTGATAATATTTATTACACGGTTCGCGGTTCAATATCTGTTATGGATGGCTCAGGGCGCGCGGTACCAAATAAAGAAGTATCGATCAAGTCTTATGCTATTGAATATGCTCAAGGTAAAGTTTGTTTGCTTGATAGCAATGTGACTTATCAAGCGGCCAATACTACAGACACCGATGGTAATGTGAATACACCTGAACCTATAACTTTTGCAGAATTAGTTCCTGTACTGCAGAAGACGGATTGGATTATTAGTGAAGACAGTCCTGAATATAACTATACTTTAGATAGTGATGAAGATGTGAATAGCAACAATAGTCTTGATGCTATCAATCCCGTAGCAATTATTGGTGGCACACTATCTGATGACGGTTATTCATTCGTGACTGATGAAGAAGGTCGTGCAGACTTTGAGATTCGCTATCCAATTCGTTATTCAAGCTGGGTAAAAGTGCGTTTTGAGGCTTCTACTTTCTTGAATGGCAGTGAAAATACTCAAAGTATTAACTATTCTCTACCATATTTGGCAAGTGACTTGAGAGTAGAGGATCCAAACTTATTCTCTCCTTGGATTGGTGATACCAGTCCGTTTGGTGATGCTGGTGTGGTGTGTGTAAACAGTTTGAGTATCAATATTAATGCTGAGAAAAACACATCTAAAGTGGTGTTATCTCCTTATCAAACCAGTTACTCTGTGTCTATTAACGGCGTAAGTCCAACGACAACAGCACAAGGCTATAACAGTTTTATTGTAGACTTCAATCAAGCATTTGATTTGGGTTCTACAATAGGTGTTAATAGTAACGGTTCAGGATTTTCTAGAAATATTACAATCGAATAAACCACACTTTAGTAGGTAGTCTGCTCAATCACATACTACTATCAAGCAAAAACCCCCTAACCACGCGTTGGGGGTTTTTGTATTTATAACCTCAATAACGAAATACAACCAACTCAATCAGCAAAGTTAGGTAAAAGCGATTAGAATAGTCGGTTTCCTATGCTAATGACCGTATTGAAAGTCAGTAGCAAGTTTAATTTTTTGATTGGGCGCACTATGTCAGACACTGTAACGATTACTTCAGCAAAAAACTCATCTCATAAACTATCTAATAACCTGTCTAACAAGACGACAATCGATACTGCCACGCTATTGATTAAATGCCGTGATCAAGCCGGTATCGTGCAAGCGGTATCTGAGTTTATCCATCGTTATGGCGCTAATATCATCACTCTCGATCAGTATTCAACTGCTCATGAGGGTGGTCAATATTTTATGCGTTTAGAGTTTGCTTTAGCAGGATTGAGCGAGATTATTGAGAATTTTGAAGCCAGTTTTGCGCATACGGTAGCCAAGCGCCATAATATGGCTTGGCGTTTACATGATAATGCGATTAAGACGAAAGTTGGTATTTTAGTATCAAAGTTTGATCATGCATTGTTGGATTTGTTATGGCGGCATCAGCGAGGTTTACTTGACTGCGAGATTACCTCTGTTGTTAGTAATCACGAAGACTTGCGCCAATCGGTAGAGAACTTCGGTATTACTTTCCATCATGTGCCAGTAATCAAAGACAATAAATCAGAGGCAGAAGAGCAAATTCATGAGTTGATGGAAGGCAATGATTTGCTAGTGTTGGCGCGTTATATGCAGATATTGTCGTCTGACTTTGTCAAACGTTGGCCGATGCAAGTCATTAATATTCACCATTCATTTTTGCCCGCATTTGTGGGAGCTGACCCTTATCGTCAGGCTTATGATAAAGGCGTCAAGCTCATTGGCGCGACCGCGCATTACGTCACCGCTGAGCTTGATCAAGGCCCTATCATTGAGCAAGATGTACACCGAGTCACTCACCGTCAAGGTGTGACGGAGCTGCGCGCTATTGGTCGTGATATCGAGCGTAATGTCTTGGCACGCGCCGTGAACTGGCATGTACAAAACCGCGTGATTGTAGCGGGTAATAAAACCGTGGTTTTTAATTAGCCTTTAATTAAAGCGATTTCAAATTGAGAAGTGCTGGTTAACAGAAGGTTAAAAAAAGCCGTGGGTATTATTTATTAATACTCACGGCTTTTTTCTGGACCTATTGGGGTTGCAGCGCTGATTTTATATCAGCATCTCTAACACAAACTTGCTGCCCACAAAGCCGATGGCTAATAGGATAAAAGCATAGATAGTCATATTGGCGGCACGTTTGCCCCGCCATCCAGCACGCCAGTTACCGACCAGTAGCGCCCCAAACAATAACCAAGACAGCAGGCTAAACACGGTCTTATGCACAATATGCTGCGCCATCAAATCCTCTACATAGATAAAGCCAATGCCCAATGCGATACTTAGTAGGACAAAACCAACCAATAGCATATCGAATAATAGACTCTCCATACTTTGTAGTGACGGTAGTTTATTCACCCAAAAACGATGAATAGAGTGGTGCTTGAGTTCGCGTATTTGTAGGCGTAAAAATAGCGCTTGCACCGCTGCCATCAGCAGCACACAATAGGCGGCAAGTGACAGTAATATATGAGCTTCAAGCCCAATACTGATATTTGTAATGGGTTGATAAGGCGCACGGCCAATATAGCCAATTGTCAACCCTACCAATGCTGTTGGCGCTGCCAGTATGCCCAGACTAACAATGGGGCGATATAAACAAAATAAAAAATAGAAGAACAAAAAGAACAAGCTGATTAGGCTAATGATATTAAAAAGATTGAAATTTAGCCCGTAAAGCGTCACAACATAAGGATAAAGTAGCGCCGCATGCGCGAGCATGCCGACCATCAATAATCCCAAACTGATGCCTTTATGGATAGGCTTATCCCGAGTCAGCGCCCAACTAAGGTAAGCGCTGACTAAGATATAGGCTAGGCTAGCAAGTAAGAATGCAAAGTGCACAGATATAATGCCTCATCTCATACTGAGCGTAAAATAGCCGCTCAATTTAATGCTAAAGTGGTATTATCGGAATGATTAGAATAATCGTCCAATTTATCATAAAATGGGTGCCAATTGAGCACCAACTTGCTTATTCCTTATAAATGCTTGGCCAAGTTTGTTTGAATGAGCGCTCATATGCCTAGCTTATAAAGCGATTGTCTATAAGTTATAAAGCGCCGCGCCAAGCTTTGGTAATGCTGTATTTGCAAAATCATTATAATTTTGGCGTCGTCTTGGTGCTATAGTGTTGATAATAGACTGTTTTTTATCATTGTTTTTATGAAGATACGATTAAATACTTTACAGTATTCCCTAATAATATTTATCCGCCATTTAAGCTGAAGCCAGTTTCAGCTAAGTATTGTTTTAAGTAAGCATTATTTTAAGTAAATATTGTTTTCACCAAGAATTATTTTAACTGAGAGTTATTTATGTTTGATACCTTAACAGAACGCTTATCGTCGAGCCTGCGCAATATTGTCGGTACTGGGCAGTTGACCGAAGACAACATCAAAGATACCCTGCGTGAAGTGCGTATGGCGCTACTAGAAGCCGACGTCGCGCTACCCGTCACCCGTGACTTTGTAAAGCGCGTCAAAGAACAAGCGCTTGGTGCAGAAGTACTCAAAGAGTTAGCGCCAGGGCAAGCCTTTGTCAAAATCGTCCATGACGAGCTGACCGAAATGATGGGCAGCGCCAATCAGCAGCTTGAGATGACGGGTAAGCCACCAGTTGTTTATTTACTGGCTGGTTTGCAAGGGGCAGGTAAAACCACGACGGCTGGTAAATTGGCGAAGTTTTTACAAGAGCGCCATAAGAAAAAGGTGATGCTAGTATCAGCTGACGTCTATCGTCCAGCGGCGATTGCTCAGCTTGAGCAAGTGGCAGGTCAAGTGAATGCCAAGTTTGTTAATTCAAGTAGCGATGAAAACCCGATTGATATTGCCTTACGTGCTATCGAAGAAGCAAAGATTCAGTACCAAGATATTTTGATTATTGATACCGCTGGTCGTCTGGCTATCGATGAGACTATGATGGCTGAGATTAAGGCATTAACTGCAGCGGTCAATCCTTCTGAAACCTTGTTCGTCGTCGATGCGATGACGGGTCAAGATGCGGCAAACACTGCTAAAGCCTTTAATGATGCGCTGCCATTAACAGGTGTCATCTTAACCAAAACTGATGGTGATGCGC
The DNA here is from genome assembly GCF_904846655.1 of Psychrobacter sp. NC44. Lineage (NCBI taxonomy): Bacteria > Pseudomonadati > Pseudomonadota > Gammaproteobacteria > Moraxellales > Moraxellaceae > Psychrobacter > Psychrobacter sp. NC44. The sequence goes on from NZ_CAJHBN010000011.1 coordinate 86,915, forward strand.
GCGGCGGTGCGGCACTTTCTGTACGTGCCATTACTGGCAAACCGATTAAGTTTTTAGGTCGCGGTGAAAAATTAGACGCGTTAGAGCTGTTCCATCCTGAACGTATCGCTCAACGTATACTTGGTATGGGTGACGTACTGAGTTTGGTCGAAGAAGTTGAACAAAAAATCGACCGTGATAAAGCCGAAAAAATGGCGAAAAAGATGCAAAAGGGCGGCGATTTCGACCTTGAGGATCTATTGACTCAGTTTCAACAAATGAAAAGCATGGGCGGCATGGCAGGCTTCTTAGATAAGATGCCAGGTATGGGCGGCTCGGATATGCAAAAAGCAGTCGAAGATGCTAAGCCAGAAGAAAAAGTACGTGAGATGGAAGCGTTGATTAATTCGATGACGCCATTTGAGCGCAAAAATCCCGATAAAATTAACCCAAGCCGTAAGCGCCGTATTGCCGCAGGTTCTGGACGTGAGATTCAAGACGTCAATCGTTTGCTCAAACAACATAAGCAAATGGCAAAAATGATGAAAATGATCTCTAAGCCTGAAGGCATCAGTAAAATGATGAAATCGATGCAAGGGTTGATGGGTGGTGGCGGTGCTGGTGGCGGCGGTGGCGGTCCTTTATTTGGTGGCGGCGGTCAGCAAGGCGGCGTCAAGGATGTGAATCCACAACAAATGGCTAAGCAGATGGGTCTAGATCCAAACAACATGCCAAGCACCGAAGAGATGCAAAAACAAATGGCGGAGATGCAAAATCAAGCGCCAAAAAAGTTTAAAACCCGTTTTTAATTGATAGATGCTTAGATTGCTATAGTATTCAATTCTTAATGAAAACCCCAAGGTGTAAGTCGCTTTGGGGTTTTTTATGTCTGTCATGTTTCCATAAATATTGATGGATTAAGTATGAAAATTTAGAAATTAATAAAATTTGCCTATCCTAAATGCTATGATAGGCGCTGTTTTATAATGCTAAGTGAATAGGCCGAGGTTATGATGTTTTTAGCAATGGATACCGTGTTTGATCAGTGTTCGATCGCGATTTTAGATGCCAGTGGTCAAGTGCTATCGAGTCATACGGAGACGGGTAAACGCCAGCAAACCCAGCAAATTCTGCCAATGATTGACGCCGCTTTGTCCGAGGCTAAGCTCAACCTTGCTGATTTACAAGCCTTGATATTTAACCGTGGTCCTGGTGCCTTTAGTGGCATACGGATTAATACGGCAGTAGTACAAGCATTGTCTGTCGCCCATGATATTCCTTGTGTAGGAGTCTCAAGCCTACAAGCGATTGCGCAAGCGGCGTATCAAAAATATGGTGTGACCGAAGTGTATAGCGCCCTTGATGCGCGTATGCAGCAAGTTTATTTTGGGCAATATGTGCTAATAGATAACCTTATGCAGGCGGCTAATCAGGAAAATGGCGAAGATACCGAGCAGTTGCTCGATTATGACAGCCGGACAGTGCTTAATATTCCCATTGCTGGCAATGGTGCGCCGTTATTAACATTACATGACGGTCAGATCATTCAGGCAGATATTCACCCTGACGCTACTGTGATAGGGCAGCTTGGTATTGCTCAATTTATGGCGACAGGCGGCACAGAAGCTTCGCAAGCTTTACCAAAGTATCTGCGCAACCAAGCGTGGAAAACGCTCAAAGAGCAAGGTAAGGCGTAACCATCATATTAATGCCAGCTATTATCAGCGCTATATAAAATATAAAAATACTCTAAAACGCTATTAGCCAATAGATCCATATTTAGGAAAGCCATCGTGGATATCATTTTATTAATTCAAGCTGTTATCATGGGTATCGTTGAAGGTATCACTGAATTTTTACCCATCTCTAGCACTGGCTACTTGATTTTATCAGCGGATTTGATGGGCTTTTGGACCAAAGAAAAAGTCGATTTATTTGTGGTAGTGGTGCAGCTTGGCGCTATCTTAGCGGTCATTTATGATTACTGGGACAGACTATGGCAAGCGCTTATGGGTCTGCTGACAGGCAAAGCTGAAGGCATGAGTAATCCACGCCAGCTAGGACTTAGCTTGATTGTGGCGACTATTCCAGTGATGATCGTTGGCTTCACCTTCGCTGATGAGATTAAATCATATTTATTTAATCCCATCGTCGTGGCCATTATGCTGATTATCGGTGGTTTATTGATATTCTATGTAGAAAATCGCCCTAAAACGATTATTGCGCAAGAAGCAGAAGACGTCAGTCTAAAAACCGCGTTGATGATTGGTCTGCTGCAATGTCTGGCATTGATACCGGGAACATCACGCTCAGGCGCGACAATTATCGGCGCGCTATGGCTCGGCGTCTCACGTAAAGCTTCCGCTGAATTTTCTTTCTTTTTGGGTATTCCAGTCATCGTGGGCGCGGCATTATTGGATTTGCTAAAGCATCATGACGTATTAACCAATAGCGAGGATTGGCTGGTATTAGGTATAGGTACGGTGGTGTCATTTATCGTCGCCTTACTCTGTATCCGTTTGCTAGTAGAATGGGTCAGTCGTCGTGATTTTAAAATCTTTGCGTGGTTACGCATTATTACTGGCATCATTGTATTAATAGCGGCTTGGGGTTTTGGTTATCAAATGGCAGGCTAGAGCCGATTGTGGGATGAGTCTATAAGCCGCGAATAGGAAAGTAGAGATGACCGCTTCACGCCAAGGGTTCAAAGAGAGTAGTAACATTATGCACTGCCAACTATACTATGTCAGCGAGTCGCAGCATAGTCAGGTTGCAGATATACAAGCGTTGATCATTGCACATCAGCTGCCCATTATTTTACACCTTGAGCTGTTTACCGATAAGCTTAGTCAAAAACGGCGTCAGCAGTTAAGCCAGACAGCTACCCAACTTATTTTGTTGTTGGATGAAAAAAACAAGCTATCATGGCTGAGCGATGGGTTAAGCGTTGCACCAGAATGGGATAAGCTGCAACGCCGTGTGGTGAGTGCGGGGCGTAAGTCTGAGTTATTATTACAAGCAGTCAAAATCACATCTGACAGTCATGTTATCGATGCCACAGCAGGCTTTGGTCATGACAGTTTGATATTAGCCAGTACGGGTGCACAGGTCATTATGCTCGAGCAGCAGCCCTTAATGGCATTGTTATTGTTAGTAGAGCAGCAGCGTATGAGTGGGCTAGCAAATTGGCAAAAGCTGATGAGCCGTCTGCATATTATCAATACCGATGCGCTTGGCTATTTTGCAACTCTAGCAGCAGATGCGATAAATGACACTAAAGAAATCGATAAGAAATTAATCGATGTGGTGTATCTGGACCCTATGTTTCCGGAAGACAGTTACCAAGATAGCAAAACGGGTAAAGGCGCTAAAGTGGGCAAGCACATGCAAGCCTTACACCAATTGGCTAGCCCCCCAACGCTAGAACAAGAAGAACAGTTGCTACAAAGTGCGCAAGCAGTCGTCCGTCAAAAGGGACAAAAAACAAACACACAGGGGCGCGTGGTCGTTAAGCGTCCGCAATTTGCGCCGTTACTTGCGCATCAACAACCAAGTGAGAGCTGGCATAACGAAGCCGTACGCTTTGATGGTTATTTTGTTTAATAGCCGTTTCTCATCATAATAAATGCGCCTAGCGATTGAACTTATCTGTTGAACTAAGTTATTTAACTAAGTTATTTAACTAAGTTATTTAACTAAGTTATTGAGCTTAGAGCGCGCAGTTAGCAACTTCATATTTGTAAAATTTAGAGTGATTGGATTTAGGAGCAGGGAATGTCGACGCTAATTATTTGGATCATGGGTGCAGGATTATTATTAATAAATATCATTTTGCGCACCCGAATATTAAGGCTGGAAGCCCGTTTAAAAGAGTTCAGTCGTCCTGAAGATTATGTGGCATTTTTGCGTCAACAAGCCGCACAAAAAGACAAAATTCCTGCCATTAAAGCCTTACGTAAACAATATCCTGAGCTGTCGCTCATTGAAGCCAACAAATTGTGGCAGCAAATTCAGTAGCTCGCCAATGTATTAATAATTCAATGTAATAGCACTTCATATAAGAGCTGCCGAAAAAGTAGGCAAACACGCACAAAAAAACCTTCTATTAATGATAATAAAAAGCCATGACATTTAACGACAAACTACAAGCCTACCTACAGCTGACGCGCTTTGATAAACCAGTAGGTATTGAGCTATTATTATGGCCAACGCTATGGGGCGTAATGCTGGCGGCGATGGGTCAAGCGCAACAGCAAGGTGCAAGTGCAGGTCTACCAAGTCTTAAGATGTTGGTGATTTTTGCGCTGGGCGCAATTTTTATGCGGGCGGCAGGTTGCGCGATCAATGATTTTGCCGATCGTAAGGTCGATGGTCATGTGACCCGCACCAAAGGCCGTCCATTAGCTGATGGGCGTCTGTCTGCTAAAGAAGCAATCGCTGCTTTTTTAGTATTGGTATTACTCAGCGCCAGTTTGCTGTTCTTTTTGCCGATAGCCGTATTTTACTGGTCGCTTGGCGCAGTGTTATTGGCATTCATTTATCCATTTATGAAGCGTTTTACCCATTTGCCGCAGGTGTTTTTAGCAGCGGCTTTTGGTTGGGCGATACCGATGGCGTATGTGGCGATACAAGGCGCGCCTGATACTTGGTGTTGGCTGTTATTTGTCGCTTATATGTGTTGGACCATGGCTTATGATACCCAATATGCTATGGCTGACCGTGAAGATGATTTAAAAATCGGGGTCAAATCAACGGCGATATTATTTGGTCGCTACGATGTGATTATTATCTCGCTGCTACAAACATTGTTTTTGCTTATTATGGGCGCGGTCATTTGGCATTACTTTGCACCGACAAGCTTAGGCCTGACGCCAGTATTTGGCTTAGCGCTAGTCGCAATGATGTTTGCTAAGCAAAATAGCGCTTGTGCCAGTCGTCAAGCTATGGCTTGTTTTCAGGCATTTTTAGCTAATATATGGGTAGGACGTTACGTCTTTGCTCTTATCGCAATCGCTTGCCTATGGACGACTTTTAATGGATAACTTCAAAAAGCTCTCAAAGTCAAAAGCGAAAAAATCTTCTGATGCCAATGCACCTGTCATCGATTATCAAGCAAAGCTAGCTGAGCATGGGCTAACACGCGAACAAGTGATCGCCACCGAGCGTAAATTGGCTAAGTTTGCTAATACGATGGATTCGCTGGTACGTGTGCCTTTTACCAAACAAGGCATGGGTGCAGATGCGGCGCTTTCGACGATTCCGCTGGCAGGAGATTTAGCGGGACTGGCTTTAACCAGCTATGCTTTTGTATTAGGGCGTCAGTTGGGTGTGCCAGCGCATAAAATGACACCTGCCGTCAGACTGGCACTTATTGATATGGTCGTTGGTATCGTACCGGGTATTGGAACGCTGCTCGATATTTTTATTCGTCCCAGTCGTAAGACTTTGGGCATCGTGCATGAGCATCTGCACAATGAATATGGTATTACTGAAACCATGCACATGGATCGGCCGTTTTTGCATCAGTCGCTAGAAGACAAACAGCGTAGCCGTTTTGGCGCTTTTTGGCGCAATCCTATCATTGCGTGGTTGTATTTGCACATTCCTGATCTGTTGGGACTAATCGTTATTGTAGTGATTGGTTGGGGACTGTGGGCAGTAATAAGTTGGCTGGTCAGTCTGTTTGGCAAAGTAACTGGATTTGGCTAGAGAAAAGTTAATAGCATTAAAAAGGCGGCAAATATCATAAATATTTGCCGCCTTTTTAATGCTCAAGAGATTTCTTTTATGTAACCTTTTAAAGGTGCTAAGCTGTATTTTTTAATCAATTACTCAGTGATGACTTCTGCTTCGGCACTGACTGCATCAAAGCTAGTGACTTTATTATTTTTGATAAAATCAATACTGCCGCCACCCGCATGACTGACCAGTTGGATACTGCCATCGGTTGTTCGATAAGTTGGGTTATTGCCTTGGCCTTCTGGTGCACTTAGTGTCATTTTTGGTTTGTTCGGTAGGCTAACGATAGCGTTGAGTACGCCTGCTGCTGAGGTTTCAAAAACGACCGAGAGTGATTCACCAGCCGCATTTTTATAACGGACATCAGTAATTTGCGCGCCTTTAATGGCTTGTTCTGGATTTGGTGCTGGGGCAGTATTGTTTGCTGCCGAGTCTGTTGCACCAAGGTCATTTTCTAGCTCAGTTAAGCTTACATCTTGTTCTGAGCTTACTTCAGAATTTGCGATATCATCACCATTATCAGCGGTCGTATCAACATTAATATTGCTAGTCACGGGTGTGGTTTGTACTGCCGCTTCAGAGATTGTTTCGTTATCTGTCTCAGGCTCTGGTGTTTTTTGGCAAGCACTCAATAGTGAAAGACTTAAAAAAATAGCAGAAATCGCCTGAAAATAGGGTTTTGATTTTGCAATTGTAAGAGCATCGATTTTCATAATCATACGGCTATCCATTGGCAGAGTTTTTGTTCAAATATAGTGAACGACGTAGACTTATTTATCCCTCACAGTCAAGTATGACCGTCATTTGTTATTGTTATCAATTTCTTGCTTACTATCTACAGGCATTACTTATTTCAGTTTTAGATTGTCGGCCGCCATACCGCTTTCTTTATAGACGTCATCTAAGTATCGACGGCTGGCAAGTAGCTTGTCTACAACGCCACTTTGGCTTTGAATATTGAGCTTTTGAGAAAAGTCTAAAATCGAGTTTAATTGATCTAATACCATGTCATAGCTGGTATTTTGTTTGTCGGTATCGATAATGACTGTTTTGGCATAATGTTGATCGAGGCTAAGGTAGTCGCCAATCAATTCTGGAACACGTGTGGTGATGAGTTTATTGAGAGTAAATAGCTGTGATTCAGTGATTTCTTCATGATGGGTGGACTCATATTGTTGTCCAATATCATCCATCACAGATCGAAACGCCTTAGGTACTTGCTCGTCATAAAGTAGCTTGATAAAAGGATGTCGAGCTGAAAAGTTAATCATGCTGAGCCCATTAGCTCGCTCATGATTTACCTCGTTGTTTACAGTCATATCTGCTTTAGACTGGGTAGCGACAAGATTCGCAGAAGCTAAGTATTCTTGATGCCGCTGTATAGAAGCAATCTGTGTGTGCTTAGACTTTTCTTTCATCACAAAAAATATGGGCACAATAACAATTAGGCTAAGCAAAATGAGTAAGGTAAAAAAAGACATGTCGGGACTCTGTCATAAAAAATGCTATTTATTAAAAAAAAGTTTTTAGATTACAATATAACATGCTTGTGTTATGTTAAGGCAAAATAGCGGTCGATAAAAGTTGTATCTCGCTATTGTTTATCTCGCTATTATGTATCTTACCACTATATATTTTACGACTAAGTGCTTGCCTATTTCTAATTAAGGAAGATGATGAATAATGACACGATTACGAAGAGTCAGCTAGCCGCTTATAAACCAACTACTGCTTATGTCGGGACTTCTTGGGCGGTGATGTTGGTGGGTGTCCTAGCGTATTTACTTGGCTTATGGAATGCACAGAGTATGTTATTAAATGAAAAAGGCTATTATATAGCGGTGCTGGCGCTAGGTCTTTATTCAGCAATTAGTTTGCAAAAAACCCTTCGTGATCGTAGTGAAGGTATTCCAACAACCAATATGTATTATCTAATCAGCTGGGCGGCTCTTGGATTATCCATTGCGCTAATCGCTATTGGTTTGATGAATGCGGGAAGTTTAAGCTTAAGTGAAAAAGGCTTTTATATGATGGCATTTACCATGAGTTTATTTGCTGCAGTGACCATTCAAAAAAACACCCGTGACGAAGCACAGATTCGGACTTTAACTGCACCAATGATTACGACTGATACTCAAAGTAGTACTAAAATTGGTCATCAAGAGTCCCGCGACTCTGACACTGGAAAATCACTTTTTGGCGCGGTTAAATCTAGAATGGAAGGCAGTGATTAAACCTTTGACTAAAAATTTCAAGTAAGCGGTGTTTGTAAACGCGTACGATTTGGCGACAGGCGCGCAAGCATCGCTGTTGATAAGGGGGGAAATGCTCCTAACATCATATCTGTTAGCGCTTCAGCACATATTGGTGCGATGGCATACCCCTTAGCTCCCATGGCACTCATGACCCAAGTTCGTTTACTGTCTGCTAACGCTCCAACGATAGGATGATAATCAGGCGTTTGCGTGCGAATCCCCGCCCGTCCTTGCCACAAACTAATATCTGTTGGAATAATCGAGTCCATCTCGGGAATGGCAGTCACTAGTTTGTCGCGGCTAATCTGATGCTCTTCTGTGCGGATATCTATGTCAGTATCATTACGTATAAAGCTTGCGCCTAATAAAAACTGAGATTGCTGTTCTACAACATCGTTCAATTGTGCATCGCCTGTTTGCGCGGTAAATAACGCACAGTAACCGCTGTATTTAAGCGGTATTTTGGGCAATATGGTGAGCTGCTCGGTTGTGGGCGTAAACCAAGAAAGCTGACCACGAATTTTACGACAATCAAAAATACGCTTGTCCAGTTGATGACTCTCAAAAGCTGCGCAAATGACCACATTATCAGCGCTAATGGATATCGTCTGCTTATCCTGATTATTGCCTTCGATACAAACACTTTCTTCTGTTTCGCTAATACTCTTAACGTCTACTTGCTGAAAGTGGATGAGTGGATGCATTAGGATAGTATCTTTTAATGCTTGCGGATTGACCAAGCCAGACTGCGGTAAATACAAATTCTCTGATAAATCTTGTGTTTTTAACCCGCTGACAGTTTGCGCCTGCTCATGTGATAGTGTGGTGGCCATCTCATCGGGATAATCAGCGATTTGCTCTGTGCCAATATTGGCTTTCATAAGCAGATCAAGAGCGCCCGTTGGTTCAAGTATTGGCACTAATCCTGATTTTTTAGCGTCTACATTTAAGCATCGATATAGCCTGCTGCTATAGAGATAGCCTATGGTATGCAAATGTTCATCGACATGATGAATGGGCGTCATCTTGGGAGCGAGCAGAGCACGAGGGTTGCCTGATGCGCCTGCCAAGGGTGCTGATTTATCTAACAAGGTGACTTGAATACCACGATTGGCCAATGACCAAGCCGTTAATAGCCCCGAAACGCCAGCGCCAATGACAATGCTATGGGCGGGCAGGTTGTCAGTGGGTTTGGCAGATTGGCTATCGTTGTCGGGCGCGGCGATGCTAGCATTATTGTAAAAGGTGATGTCTTTACTATTTATGTCTTTACTATTGTTGCCATTATTATTGTCAGTTAAATTTATGGTATCTAGCATGACCGCCGTTAGCATTTCGTTCTTACGACCAAAGCCTTTCACTTTTTTAATCTGAAAGCCACAATCTTGCAGCGCACGTTTGACGATACCGGCACAGCTATAGGTGGCGGCAGTTGTATTGGGTCGTGATAAACGCTGTATTTGTGCAAAAATACTATCCGCCCACAAGGTACTATTGCAAGAGGGCGCAAAACCATCTAAAAACCAAGCGTCAACATAAGGTGCATGCGAGCTAGAAGAGTTATTTGCCAGTTTGGCTAAGCTCTCAGCTGCGTCACCCAACCATATATCAACGGTCAAATTATCATCAAAGAAACTCAAACGATGACAGCCCGCGATAGGAGGCGGATAGGCCGCTAATAATAGCTCAATCAGTGTTGTCAATTCAGGCGCGCGCTGTCCCCATAAGGCAAGTATTTGGGTAAGGTCGGTAAGGGGTATCGGGAACTTTTCAGTGGTAATAAAATGCAGTTTTGCAGTTGCTAATTGAGGGTGTATATCTCGCAGCTGTCGCCATAGCTGCCAAGTCGCTAAGAGGTTCAACCCAGTACCAAAGCCCAATTCAGCAATCGTAAAGCATTGCTTTGGTGCAAGATTGGTCAGTCGTTCAGGCAATTGATTGTGCGTCAAAAACACATGACGCGATTCCGCTAAACCATCAGCATTTGAGAAGTAAACATCACCAAACTCACCCGATACAGGCACTTTATTACCCGTATCATCCATCTGCCAATTAATCTTGGCAGGGGTGATATTTGATGAGTGAATGCTTAGTGACTGAGTGTTTTTGGAGGGTGTCGACGATGTATCAGTATCTTTTGATTCGAACATGGATTTAGACATAGACAGTCACATAAGATAAATCAATAAAAAGCGCGTGGTATTAGTTACCAGCGTTCACGGCGGACAAACACCAACCAAGAAATAAAAATACCGACCAGTAAGCTAATTAAAACAGTAAATGCACCGTATAAAAAAAGCTGACCTTTGCTCTCGTAGACCAAAACATTCACTTGAGTTTGCAAGTCATTCAACTCGCGCTGCAACTGTGCATTACGGCTTAATAGCTGCTGATTGGCATCGGATAACGCCTTATCAGATGGTTGTAATTGCGCCGCCAATGTATCGCTGATATTCATCACTGAGTTTTTCGTTGGTTGAGCGGTCGATATTGGTTGAGCTGGCACGGGTGTCGTGAGTGTTGGATCAGCCACATCGATAGCTGTCACCGTCGGCGCAGCCTGTGCTGAAACAGTAGCCATAAAAATCATACTAACAATGCTACGCTGATAAGAGCGACTTTTTAACAAAGATAGGCACTGAATCACGATTTTGCTACTTTAACTGATGCGCTGTCATCCGCTTTTGGCAATGTATGGATAAAGGGTTTGATATCTACGTGACTGTACACGCCATCACGTAAGTAAGGCTCATCATTCGCCCATGATTGCGCTGCTTCTGCAGAGTCAAAGTCAGCAATAATTAAGCTGCCTGACATCTCGCCTTTGCCATGCTCGATAGGTGTTGGACCAGCGATAATCAGTCGATTGTCATGATCTAAAGCTTGCAAGCGTTCGACATGTTCAGCGCGGGTAATCTGACGTTGTGCACTGCTATTGGCCACGTCATGACCAATAATGGCAAATAAGGACATGAGACTTCCTTGATTAATAAAAATTATGATTAATTTAAAGCGTTTTGCTTAATGCGCCCGAGCTAATTGCGATTAATGATTGTCGCTATCGGCATTTAGAAATAGCATTGGCTTTATTATAAAATGATAAATTGAGTATTATTTGACGGTTTTATCCGTGAGCGCAGGGTTGAGGTGCTTTTTTAATATGGCAAACTGGGCGATGACGAATACCAACATAATCGGAATCCAGCCATAAGTTTTAAAGTTAATCCATGCCTCATCTGACATCGTAAACGCTGTGATATAATGCAGTATGCCCATAAAGGCGAAGAATAGTGCCCAAGCGAGAGTGAGTTTTTTCCAACCACTCATCGTCAGCAAAAAAACATCTTTCATTGCCAGTTGCATCAGTGGCTTATTAATCGCAGCACTGACTAAAAGTGTTAGTGCAAAGATACCGTTGATAATGGGTGACTTCCAACGCAGATAGATATCATCACGCAATAATAAAGTACCACCACAAAACAAAATGGTTAATAGTAAGACAACCCATTGCTGTTTATCAAAAGTGCCTTTTTGGCGAATAAAATGAATGGCATAAACAATGATAGTGGCGATGAGTAATGCACCTGCCCCCGCTAGGATACCACTGTAGCGAGCAGCAATAAAAAAGGCAATTAAGGGAATAAAGTCTAATAAAGCTTTCATAGCAAAGGGGATGTCCGACAAAAACGTATGGGGTAGTTTACACGTCTACTGCGCCAAAAAAAAGCAATCAACACGATAATCATGCTATATCACGGGCCTGCGTAGCAATACCTGATGATTATGACTCATAATCATGACAACTGCCAAATATAACGGCTTATTGCCAATGTGCTCATTTTTTTATTTTCTACACTTTTAATTTTTAATGCTAAGGCTTCTCTTATGAAATTCGATTTACATTGTCACAGCACTTGCTCTGATGGTACTTATGCACCAACGGAAGTAGTGCAGCGCGCCCATGCGGCCGGCGTCAATGTATTGGCATTGACCGATCACGATACGCTGGCAGGAATTGATGAGGCGCGTGCGGCTGCCATTGCCTGCGATATGCAGCTGATTAATGGGGTCGAGATAAGCTGTGAGCATACACTTATTGGTGGTTATGGCAAAAATAAATCAACCAATAAAATCATCCATGTGCTGGGGCTAGATTTTACCGATCGCGAAAAAATGCATGCAACGCTGCAACAATTACAGGATAGCCGTGCCACGCGTGGTCAACGAATCACTGAAAAGCTCAGTGTGCTATTAGATATTAACTATGACGAGCTGTGGCAAGCCGTACTTGATAAAGCAGGCGGCAATCCACAAGCGGTCGGGCGCGCGCATATTGGTCAAGTATTGTTTGAGCGCGGTGAAGTCAAGACGGTACAAAAAGCCTTTGATAAGTATTTAGCAGACAATAAGCCTGCTTATGTGGCGATTGATGCACTGAGCATGGCTGACGGTATTGAGCTGATTCAGGCTTGTGGTGGCAAGGCGGTGTTGGCGCATCCCACACGTTATCAGCTTTCAGCAACACGAGTCCGTAAACTGATTGAAGAGTTTGCTGGTCTTGGTGGCGATGCTTGTGAGCTGCCGTCGAATAGCGAACCGGTTAGTACTCGCAGAATGGTCGATCGCAGTATCGCTGCTCACAATCTTGTCGCCTCGATCGGTAGTGACTTTCATGGTAGCAATATGCCGTGGCGTCGTTTGGGTGATGTACCGACAATGAACCCTGATCAGCAGGGAGTTTGGCAGTCTTTTGCAATGTTTTCTTAGCCGAAAATTTATTGCTGAATACAGTTTTGAATGTTAACTCAGCTGAAATATCAATTGACAGGTTATCCAAAAACCATGCGTCATATATTGACGCATGAAGGCACTAAATAGATTGATAACTGCGACAGAAATTGCCACACTAGATAAGTGGGATTTATTTTTAAAAATGAAATTGTCGGGGTTAACTCCCATTTAGTTTACAAAATGTAGTACCGACACTCGCATTCTTATCTACTTAAGTTTTTGGGAATGGTATAAGGTAAAAAGTCATATCATTTATTATTATTGATTCAGGCTTTTGATTTTTATTTAATGGTTTTAATGTCGACTTAATAACTTTCAATATTTGCGGTAGCCCTACTATGGCTGTATCGATATCTCATCTAGGCTACACCAAGCTATCTCAAGCAATTTTTGAGTGGCAAGCTGCTGATAAAACGTCATTACTGGCTTTATTTATGGTGATGGAGGTATCTTTACACTGGCTATGGTGTTTGTTTGTTTGGTGGCGCCGCGATGTTTATGACACCTATGTCGATATAGCCCTGTTGTATCCACTATGGTTCGGCGTGACACTGGTAGCTTTGTTTTTATTATGGATGACCAGTCGTTTTTCACCTGTCAAAAAAGCCAATAGCAATTTGTATAAATGGCAAGGCATACTAATTACGGTTTATAGTGCCTATATTGCAATGGTTATTTTAGTTTTAGGACATAGTAGCTTGGTCGCGGGCGTCTCTTTAGTCGGCGGTGCGATACTGGGGATGATGCTTATACGTCGGCGCTATGTATGGAGAGCGTTTTTAGGGCACGCAGCCGTCATTCTGGCAGTCACATTTATTCCTTATCTTGGCGTTACTTTACCCAATCTGCGTCAAATGACGCTCACGGTCATTCCTCTTGATACCTATTATAGTTATATCAATTATAGTGAAATTACGACAATCGAAAACGCCATCTCTGCCTCTATTTTTCAAAATGGCACGCTAAATTGGGACAGTGTTGATCAATTGCGCCGATCTTCCGCTTTTTTTTGGCGTTCTACACATATTTATATGGCGCTACCAAAAGCTATTTTTATTATCTATATGTTTCGTACTTTGTTACTAATATTAGATGACAGTAAAAAGGAAATTCTGCAGCATGCCAATCAAGATGAGCTAACCCAACTCAAAAGTCGCCGTTACGGGATGATGCAAATGAAGCAGGTGCTGAAGTCAGTAGAAGACCATCAAGATATCAGCGTTATTTTATTGGATTTGGATTGGTTTAAAGAGGTCAATGACAGTTACGGTCATGAGATCGGGGATCGAGTATTGGTGGAGGTCGCGCAGACGCTCTTGCAGTCTTTAACTGATGAAACAATCGTGAGTCGCTATGGCGGTGAGGAGTTTTTGATTGTATTGCCAGATACGAAGCACGACACAGCTATGATAATAGCTGAACAATTACGGCGCGTTATCGCCAAACACGTCATCATTCTCGATGACGATACAGCCTTTAGTGTGACTGCCAGCTTGGGGCTATATACACTGACCCATGGTGAGCGTAATTGTATAAAACAAGCCTGCGAAACTCTGAATAAAAAGGATGCCTCGCAGTCGCTTGCTAAACCGCAGAGAATCCCCTCGTATAGTAGCAAACGCGTGAATCGTAAAATTCCCGCAGTGCAGCTACCTCATGATATTTGCCAGCGCTTAATTTGTATGGCAGATAAGGCTTTGTATGAAGCCAAAGGCCGTGGCCGTGATCAAGTGGTGAGTGCCAACGAGATGTTGGCAGCAAAAAATAATAATATTGAAGCGCTTTATGGCACATAGCTGGCTGCCATAGTCGAAGGGTCAACTACGTTTTAGTGTATTAATTGTTTTACTAAGCTTGCCAAGACACTGGTGGCAAAGCTACCTGTCGTTAACGTAAAGCTCAGCACCAATGTCTGTTCATTATCTTTATCCTGCCATTCCCAAGACAGCGCTTCAATAGGTAGGCGCAGCGCGCGTCGCTGTGCTTTTACATCGCGCTGCTCTAAGCCATTGGCTAAGCGAGCCAGTAGCGGATTTTGCTGAATCACATTTTTCTCAGTACTTGCCGCCATGCCGCTGACTTTATCATTATCCTTGCCCCATAATGCAGCAGTGGGATGGATATCACCCGTCTCAAGGCGTTCACGCAACGTGTCGTCTATGGCTTCGCTAGTAAATATTGACCCTGAACCCTCTAAGTTAAACACTTCGCCTGCCAGCCCAGTATTCCAGCTGCCATCACGTACACGTAACGCCAATATCTCATTGAAAATTAAGCTACGTGCGGCAGACAGCTCCATTGTATTCTGCTCACGTGGCGCGTGCTTGCGTTTGCTCTTTTTGGGTTGTGGTCGACTTTGCTGTAGTGGGCGGGCAAACAGCGATAATGCTTCTCTAATATTATTGCCATTACGTCCAAAACGCTGAGGGCCGAAATAATTGGGCACGCCATTTATAGCGATGCTTGCTAAATGCTGCTCGACATCTTGCTTCGCCGACAATAATTGCTCAGGTGCTGGCAATGCTGTATCAAAATCAGCAAATTGGATATCACGCAAGGTGATGATAAATTGATTGGCGCGATGCGTGCCGCGATTGAGCTTTTTGTTGTGCCATTTCTGGTCGATGATCGTGACCGATTCATCGGCTCCGATATCGACTGGTGCAAACTCAGCAGCAGGCAGTTGTTTTTTTGGGATTCGCAAGCTAAACCACTGGGTTGTCAATGCATGGCGATCCTTAAGACCTGAATAACCAACATCGCGCAGAGGAATCTCTGCCCACTCTGACAGCAGTTTGGCAAGATAAGCGGTATTCATCCCTGATTTTTGGATATGCAGCCATAAATGCTCACCTTCACCGGTGAATTCGAGCGGCAATAGCTCATTAACGATAAAGTCTGTTGCGTGGGCTTTATAGGTTGCTTGCTGCACAGGTGGTTGAAGAGGCTGCGGTAACTGCGCAGTATCCGTCGCGGCGGTAATATCGATACTTGCCATATCAAACTGCTCATTATCAACTTGATTGTTTTCAAGAGCGGATTGAGGGCTAGCATTAATATCGGTCATGTCATCACGAGAAGTCATAAAGTCGTCTTTTATGTTGAGGATAAAATTTAAAAAGAATAGGTAAGCATAGGGATTAACAGTTAACGATTACGTTTTGCAACGCAGGAAACATACAAAAAAACAGCGTGTGCGAAAGTGTCTTGTTACTATCAATGGATATCGTTTTAAAAAAGCATTTAAATAAACGTATCGAGAATGGTGTTTTTCGTTGAAATTGGCTGATGCGATAGAGTTATTTTCAACACGTTTGATTCAGGGAACCATTATAACTGTTAAGGAAGACTTATGACCAATGCAACGATTGACACAGTGACTGTTAATAAGGCCGATATTGCTAGTGGCGGCATGAAATCTTACAAGCAAGATGATGATAGTATCATTTTGATTACCCGCGACGACGATGAGTTTCAGGCGTTCGATGGCAAATGCCCGCACGCAGGCGCAGATTTAGGCACAGGCTTACGTTGTGGCAATCGCGTGGTCTGTCCTTGGCATCATGCGACTTTTGATAGCCGCGATGGTACTCTGTTAGAGCCAGTCGCGACAGCAGGCTTGACTCAATATGAAGTGACCGATAACGGCGACAGCTTAACGGTGAATACCTCAGCGAAGATAGACAAAAAGATTGCAAATGATAAGCTTATTGATACGCATACGCTCATCGTGGGTGGTGGCGCAGCAGGTTTTATGACAGCGCATCAGCTGCGTAACACTGGCTATGGTGGCAAAATTACCTTAATTAGTGCTGATGATAAAGCCCCTTATAACCGTCCATTATTGTCCAAAGCATTTTTAGCGGGCAATATGCCTGAAGAAAAGCTTCTACTAGGCGGTGCAGATTGGGCGAGCAAGCACGATATTAATTTGCGCTTGAATCAAACTGTCAGCGAAGTATCGCCCAATGAACGTACCATTATCATTAAAGATAAAAATGGTCATAGTGACAGACAAACCGCTGATTTTTTAGTGGTTGCAACAGGCGCTGAGCCAAAGATACCGCCTTTTAAAGGCGCTGAGCTTGATGGCGTTTATACGCTGCGCAGTATGGATGATGCCAAATTGATAAAAGCGGCCAGTCATGACCAGCGTGTGGTTATTATCGGTACTGGCTTTATCGGTATGGAGGTTGCTTCCGCATTGGCACAAGCAGGCACGACGGCTTCTATTACCGTCATCGGACAAGACCATCGCGTCATGGGAAATATTGTCTCCGAAACCGTCAGTAATGCGCTGATCAAGCTGCATGAAGAAAATGGCATTCAGTTTGTCTTTGATGCCACGGTCAATGAAATCACTGAGGTCAAAAGGGTTGTTAATCAGTCTGAGAATGAAGAAGAAAACCAAACCTTGTCACAAGTGGGCGGTGTCACGCTGGTGAACGGTGAGCAAGTTGATGCAGACATCGTGATTTTAGGGACTGGCGTAGCACCACGTATAGATCTATTCGAAGAAGTAAACGCGCCAGATGGCTTGCAAGTGGATGAGCATTTACAGCTGCGTGATGGGGTTTATGCATTGGGTGATATTGCAAAAGCTTCTGGACAAATGGGGCGCATGCGCATCGAACATTGGCGCGTGGCCTTGCAACATGGCTTAGTGACTGCGGCTGCGATATTAAATGATGATAGTGTCAGCTCGCTCGCCGCGCGTATCCCTTTCTTTTGGACGATGCAATATGGCAAAAGCCTACGCTATAGTGGACATGCCGCGACACCCGATCATAACATCTTGTTTGGTTCACCAGATACGTTAGATTATATCGAATACTACTTTAATGATGATGGGGAAGACACACGTGCTAGTGCGGCTAGCACTTTAGGGCATGATAAAGAATTGGTTGCCTTTTCTGAACTGCTCCGACGTGGTTATGCGCCAACGCGTGCACAGCTTAAGGCAGGATTTAATATTATCGACCAAGCACTGGCGTTATCGCCCTAGTACTCAAGATGGATACATATTACTATTAAGGCTGACCTATCGATTTGGGTCAGTTTTTTTAATACAAACAAGGAAAGGAAAAATTATAATATGAATAAAAACACTATAGATAAAAATTACTTGGATAGAGAGTCCGTGTTTTTGCGACAAGCGCAAGCCGATGATATTAATGCACTTGAGCAATTGTTAAATCGCTGTTATCGCGAGACCGCAGGTTGGACCAATGAGGCGGATTTGATTGGTGGTATTCGAACCACGTCAGCCGAGCTCGCTGCTGTGATTAATGACCCTAATCACTATTACTTTGTCTATCCAAAAACGACAACGGGCGACCGTGATGGAGAGGAAACGGGTGAGATACTCGGTTGTATCGCTGTCGATATCAAAACCGATGCTGACTCAAACAACAAAGCCTACATCGGTATGTTTGCGGTAGATCCAGAGTTGCAGGGGTATGGCATTGGCAACGTGATATTGCAAGCAGCAGAAACCTTTGCTACTCATCATCTACAATCAGATGAGCAAGCAGCAGATAGAAAAACTGCACGTTTGACCATGTCTATTTTGAGTCATCGTCCTGAGCTGTTGGCTTACTATCAGCGCCGAGGTTATGAGCTAAATGGTAATAAAATGCCATTTCCAAATGACGGCAATAATGGTGAGCCAAAGCGTGAAGATTTAGAATTATTGGAGTTAGAAAAAATGGTTCATTAAAGAATATTGAATGTTTAAAGGCTGATTTTATTAACCCCAAAAATGACCAAAGGTCATAAATAGCCCAACACTTAGTAATATAAATGCCACGATGATTAAGCGCTTGAACCAGTTAAAAGCTGGCAAGCGCGTGGCATTGTCATCAGACATCAGATAGGCAAACAAAAATAACAAACTTGCTGCCAAGGTCATAATTCCCAGACCAATCGGTAATATAAAAAAGTACACCTGCCACACAGTTATCTCGCAACGGTTTTGAATACCACATCATAGCAGTATCGTGAATGCACTGTCAGTATACACCGCACGTTAATTCCTTCATCTCATTAGATTATTAAAGGTATTTATCATAAATCCAAACTTGTATTCTAAAATTAAGTTGGGTATCTAGAAGTAATTCTGTATAGTGAAGTAACATTATAGATACATTGAGATTGAGATGACTAATCTGAAAAAATTGGCAGTCATAGCATTACTAACACCGCTATTTGTCGCATGCTCTAATGCACCTTCTGAAAGCACAGTTGAAGCGTTAATCGAGGCACAATACGAGCAAGCCAATAGTATGATGGACGATGCGATGGCGAACGCAGGCAATGATGAGATGGCAAAGGCGATGAGCGGCATGATGGAGGGTATGATGCCAAAGCTTGAACGCGTCGAAAATATCAACTGTGATACTGTCGAGGGTGACAATACTTATATGTGTACCGCTGATATCACTCAGACAATCGCGGGGGAGAGCCGCACTAACAAGACCAATTTCAAGGTTTATCAAGTGAACGATGAATGGGTATTAGGTAATTAGAACCAAAACTTAATATTTAAATAATTTTATAAAGGAATATATCCAGATATGCCTAATAGTACCCAACAATCCCACGTAAATATCAATAAAGACGCTAGCAATAACGATATTAATAATGTTCAAGCAAGTAGCCATAGAACAGATATGCAAGCTGCTAGTACCAAGCAGGACTCTACAAACATAGCTCTCCTAAACTGGTTAGGCTGTTTGTTCTTTGGATTTATTCCACCACTCATTATTATGCTAGTCAAAAAAGATGATGCTTATGTGCAAACACAAGCTAAAGAGGCGCTGAACTGGTCGATCACTTTCGTTATCGGCTATATTGGCTTATGGATTGTGGCAATGATACTTGGCTTTATTCTAGCCTTTATATTTGCGCCTTTAGCGATGATTCCAATGCTAGCACTGGTATTATTTGGCTTCTCGCACTTAGTATTTTGCGTAATGGGGGCAATCAAGTGCTCTTCTGGCAAAGATTTTAGAGTGCCTTTTAATATTCGTCGGTGTAATGGACAAAATTCATGCTATTTGAGTGACTTTGATAGTAGAAAGTCTTTAATAAACCGTAACTTACGCCTCTCATTTAGCCCATGATGCCTC
>NZ_CAJHBN010000012.1:0-103045 GCF_904846655.1 Psychrobacter sp. NC44
GTATTTATTCTATATATTAATATTTTTATCCTATAACGCTCATACTAAATTTTCGTACATGCACCAATATTTTGGATGATTGAACCTTATGTCTAACAAAACCGCCGTCATCGGCTTCCTCGGCACTACCTTAGACAATGGCTTTAATGATAAGCGTTGGCAACGTTGGCGACCAACCGTCAGTTTGGGGCTGCATGACGAGCTACTGGTCGATGAGCTGCATATCTTATATAGCAAGCGCGATAAGCGCCTGTTTAAAATAATTGTCGATGACGTGGCACAAATTAGTCCGAACACTACCGTTATTGGTCATCATGTGGCGCTGACTAGTCCGTGGGATTTTGCAGACGTTTATGCTGAGTTGTATGATTTTGCCGCAGGGTTCGATTTTCAGGATAGTACCGACTACTTACTGCATCTGACCACAGGTACGCATGTGGCGCAGATTTGCTGGTTCTTGTTGGTAGAGGCGGGCTTTATTCCCGCTGATTTGATTCAGACTTCCCCTTGCTCAAGACCTGACCAAGCTGATCCGCAAGGTCGCTATCAAGTGATTGATTTGGACGTCTCGCGCTATGATGGTTTGCGTGAACGTTTTGAGGCAGAAAAACAGCAACATTGGCAAACCTTGCAAGCCAACTTAGTCACCCAAAATGCCGCTTATCAAAAGCTCATCTCCGATATCGAAAAGGTCGCCACCCGCTCAACTGCACCCATATTATTGATGGGCGCAACAGGGGCGGGCAAGTCGCAACTGGCAGGCCAAATTTACGCGCTCAAAAAAGCCAAAGCCAGCAGTACGCAAGGCAAAAATACGCTTGATATATTCGTGGAAGTAAACTGCGCCACCCTGCGTGGTGACACCGCCATGAGTGTGTTATTTGGTCATGTCAAAGGTGCCTTTACGGGCGCTGCGACGAGTCGAGATGGGCTGCTAAAATCAGCTGATGGTGGATTGTTGTTCTTAGATGAAATCGGTGAGTTGGGGCTTGATGAGCAAGCGATGCTACTAACCGCACTGGAGGAACAGTGTTTTTATCCGCTTGGCAGTGATACGCCGATTAGTGTGTCGTTTCAGCTAATGGCAGGCACTAATAAAGATTTGCGACAAGCAGTCGCTAATGGTGAGTTTCGGGCAGATTTATTTGCGCGTCTCAATACATGGACGTTTTTTTTGCCATCACTCAAAGATAGGTTGGAGGATTTACCTGCCAATATCGATTATGAATTGGCGCGCTTGGGCAGCGAGCAGCAGCAGCACTATCGATTTACCCCAGAAGCAAGACAGCGTTATGAAGCTTTTGCAATGAGTGCGGATGCGACATGGCAAGGGAACTTTCGTGATTTGACCGCCAGTATGATTCGTTTGACTACACTTGCTGAGAGTAAAGTCATTCGCAATGATGACGTACAAGCGGAGATTGAACGCTTAACGCATCTTTGGGAATTGCCCGACATTTTAAATGGCTCTAATAGCTTAAATAACGGTAATGTTAGGACTAAAAATAGCCTAAGCAATAACAGCCCCGATACTAGTTTAAATAGTGACACCATTGAGCAGGGTAGCCATCATATTTTACTCCAATATCTCGATGAAGAGATTCTGACAACTATCGATCCGTTTGATGCGGTGCAATTGGCATATGTGATTGAAGTGTGTATCAGCCATAAAAACCAAGCGGCGGCTGGCCGCTATCTGTACGCCAACTCACGCGATAAGCTAAAAAGCCCAAACGATAGCGATAGATTGCGGAAGTATCTGCTGAAGTTTGGTTTGAAGTTTGATGAGCTAAAATAAAGCATCTTTCATAAGACAAAACCCATCACCTAAGCCATGATGCTTGTACTATAGATTTATCATTTGTTCTCTTTTAAACACCACTGCCAATCCGCTCCGCCAACGCCTGCAATTTTGGCACAATCATCGCTGCATATTCTTCTGATTCCCAGTTGGCACTTGGTACACTGGCATTGAGCGAATATGCATATTGTCCAGTCGCAACATCAAAAACTCCAACCGCTACTGCCAATATATCAGTAGAAAACTCCCCATCTGATATCGTATAGCCATGCACTGCATAATGCCCTGCAGCGCTGGCTAGGGCGGTTTGCGCATGGGTGTAATCTTCTGTAGATAAATGCTCTTGTAAATTATTATGAATCACCGCCTGTCTCGCTGGCGAGCTAGCCGCATAAAAAGCGCGTCCAATAGCAGTGCGAGCGACGGGCACAGCTGAGCCAACTTGCAAATTGACTGATAAGCGAGCAGGGCTACGACAACAAGCGTGATAGCGCATTTCTCCTTCAACCTCGGTTGCCAAGTTTACTGATACTTCATTCTTACTAGCGAACTGCCGTAGCAACGGCTCAGCTACCGCTACCATGTCGTGGCGACTCCATGCGGTAGCACTTAGACGTACAGCACTACTGCCTAGTTGATACTGTCCGTGCTCGGTCATGCGTAAAAATCCAAGCGTTATTAATGTGTGAATCAGGCGAGTGATGGTCGCTTTTGGTAGGGTAGTCATCTGACATAACTGTTGATGACTAAGCTGCTCATGATGCTCAAAGGCTGATAACAAAGTCAGTCCACGCCCCAATGCAGTCACGAATTGTCGGTCATTATCTTCTTTACTCTGCTCAAGGATGCTATTCATTCGAGTCAGTAATGGTAGAGCTGCTGATATATTTTTTGTCATTTTATGCTCATTTTTTTGGATAAAGGTTTACAGCAACCCGAAACTTTGTTTTAATGAATTTAAATTATGAAACTAAGTTTCGCACAGCGGAATTAGTAAGTCAATAAACTATTAAGTTAATTTATTCATTAATTACTAATCGTCGGTCAGGATGACTGATATCAAGGAGATCCACATGGCAACATCTAAGCGTCCAAGTTTCGATTGGGAAGATCCGTTTTTATTACGCGACCAGCTGACTGATGAAGAGCGCATGGTCACGGACAGCGCTCGTCAGTTTTTTCAAAAAGAGCTGATGCCTGGCATTATTGAGGCCAATCGTAACGAGAATTTTGACCGTAATCTCATGCGTCAAATGGGTGAAATGGGTCTGCTTGGTGTGACGATTGAAGGTTATGGTTGTGCCGGTTTATCTAGTGTTGCTTATGGTTTGATTGCTAAGGAAGTAGAAGCAGTCGATTCAGGTTATCGTTCGGCGATGAGTGTGCAATCAAGCTTGGTGATGCATCCTATCCATGCATACGGTACTGAAGAACAAAGAGAGAGATATCTGCCTAAGCTTGCGACTGGCGAATATGTCGGCTGTTTTGGTCTAACTGAGCCAGATTCGGGGTCAGATCCAGCCTCAATGTCGACTCGCGCACGAGCGGTTGACGGCGGTTATGAGCTGACGGGTAATAAGATGTGGATTACCAACAGTCCTATCGCTGATGTGTTTGTCGTTTGGGCAAAAGACGATGCTGGTGAAATTCGTGGTTTTATCTTAGATAAAGGTATGAAAGGCTTATCAGCGCCGAAGATTGAGGGTAAGTTTTCACTACGTGCTTCAGTTACCGGTGAGATTGTGATGGACAAGGTATTTGTCCCTGAAGCCAATGCTTTCCCAGATATCCGTGGTCTAAAAGGACCGTTTGGCTGCTTAAATAAAGCGCGTTACGGTATCGCTTGGGGTGCAATGGGCGCAGCTGAATTCTGCTGGAAAGCAGCACGCCAGTACACGCTAGATCGTAAGCAATTTGGTCGCCCACTTGCCGCAACGCAGCTGGTACAATTGAAGCTTGCCAATATGCAGACTGAGATTACCTTAGGTCTACAAGCGGCGCTACGTGTTGGTCGTCTGATGGATGAAGACAATGCTGCGCCTGAGATGATTTCACTCATTAAGCGTAATAATTGTGGTAAGGCGCTCGATATCGCGCGTATTGCTCGTGATATGCATGGCGGTAACGGTATTTCGGATGAGTTCCACATTATTCGTCATGTGATGAACTTAGAAGCGGTTAATACCTATGAAGGTACGCACGATATTCATGCGCTCATCTTAGGTCGTGCGCAGACAGGCATTCAAGCGTTTTATTAATTAATGCTGGTGAATAAGTGCTAGTCAGTTTTTAGGCTATCAACGTACGTTACTGTTTAGTTTTGTGATAAGCAATAGCGTACGTTCTTCAGTTGTTCTTCATGATTTAACTACTGAAAAATTACATCCTGAAGAACAATTTTATTGTCAAAAATACGCGATACAATAAGGGATTATTATGATGGATATGGCTAATACACCAGAGGGCGCATTGCATGGTATCAAGGTGCTTGATTTGTCGAGAGTGCTGGCTGGCCCTTCTTGTACTCAAGTACTTGCTGATCTTGGTGCCGAAGTCATCAAGGTTGAGCGTCCTCATATCGGTGATGAAACGCGTCATTGGGCACCGCCAGTATTCAGTGATGATACCTCCGCTTATTACGCCACCATCAACCGCAATAAAAAATCCCTCACTGTTGATATCACCACGCCAGCAGGGCAGACCATCATCAAGCAACTCATTGCTGATAGCGATATTGTCGTTGAAAACTTTAAAGTAGGCGGTTTAAAAAAATACGGCTTAGATTATGACAGTCTAAAACAAGACAATCCCCGCCTGATTTATGCGTCATTGACAGGGTTTGGTCAGACGGGGCCAGATGCCGCGCGCCCTGGTTACGACTATATTATTCAAGGGTTGTCAGGACTGATGAGTATCACTGGGCCAAGTGATGGCGAACCGCATAAGGTTGGCGTGGCAGTGGTTGATTTGTTTGCAGGCTTACAGCTGACCATTGGTATCCAAGCCGCTCTATTGGCGCGTCAACATACTGGACTTGGACAGCATGTCGATGTGGCATTACTTGATAGTGCGCTTGCCATGCTGGCTAATGTTGGTATGAATCATTTGGCATCAGGTGAAATCCCACCAAGACTGGGCAATCAGCATCCTAATATTGTGCCTTATCAAGTGTTTGCAGGTCAGGGGGAGGCGCACTTTATCTTAGCTTGCGGCAATGACAGTCAGTTTGCCAAACTTTGTGATGTGCTTGCAGTTGATTGGCATACCGATGAGCGCTTTAGGACCAATCCACAACGCGTTGCCAACCGCGAGCTGCTGTGTGATGAGCTGAGTAATAAATTTGCCGAGCAACCACGCACTTATTGGTTAGAGGTGTTGGATCAAGCAGGTATTCCATGCGGAGCGATTCATAATGTCGCTGAAGCATTGGCCATGCCGCAAGCACTGGCACGCGAGATGGTAATTGATTTTGCCAAACAAGGCAGCCCTGTTCGAGCACTTGGTAGTCCAATCAAACTATCTGCATCACCCGTCACTTATCGGTCACCGCCACCGAAGTTGAGCGAGCATACTAATAGTACGCTTGCTGATTTGGGCTATGACAGCGAGATGATAGCCAAGCTTAAAGCCGATGGGATTGTTTAGTTAGGCATCAAGAAAAGCGCCATTGGAAAAAATGTTGAACAAAGGAATGTTAAGCATGAAGATATATAGCCATGAAAATCTAAGTCTACATAGACCATTACCTTATTTCTCTTATGGAAAGATGCATGAGCCGTTAGAGATACCAGAGCGTATGGTTGAGTTCTTAAAAGCACCAGCAGCGTTAGGGTTAGAGGTGACGACAGCTACTGATGTCGGCATTGGGCCTATATTAGCGGTTCACGATTTTGGTTATGTGGCTTTTCTCAAGCATGGCTATGATGACTGGATGGCAATTGAAGAAGATCTAGGCGCGCAGGTACAGACGGGGATTTTTGTGCCGTATGACAATCCCGGTATCGGTATCATGGCAAAAGCAGCAAAGTATCAAGCGGATGATAGCGCGCCTATCAGCGAGCATTCTTGGACATCTATTTATTGGTCTGCGCAGACTGCACTCAATGCGGCTGAAGCATTGCTGAACGATGATTTGTCAGATACCGAGCGTGCCGAAAGTCATATACAGCTTTGCTTCTCACGGCCGCCTGGTCATCATGCTCGCAAAAGCGCCGCTGGCGGATTTTGCTATCTAAATAATGCAGCCATCATCGCTGAACATCTGCGGCAAAAATATGCAAAAATCGCCATCATAGACACCGACATGCACCACGGACAAGGTATTCAAGAGATATTTTATGATCGCAGCGATGTTCTTTATACCTCGGTTCACGGTGATCCGGTTAACTTCTATCCCGCAGTGACAGGGCATGCGTTTGAAAGGGGCACAGGCGTGGGTGAAGGCTATAACATTAACTTCCCGATGCCGCACGGCACCGATGAAGCTGGGTTTTTTGAGTATGTTGATAAATCTATCGAAGCGATGACGCTATTTGACCCTGATGTCATTGTGCATGTCTTAGGTTTTGATGTTTATGAGAACGACCCAGAAGCGAGATGTGCGGTGAGTACGAAAGGATTTAAAATATTGGCACAAAAGATGAAAGCGCTAAACAAACCACTGATTGTTTTAGTCGAGGGCGGTTATTACTTGCAAAAGCTCAATGACAATTTGCAAGCATTTTTATCAGGGCTTATTTCAGAAGATTAACAGTTATCACCAAAATAACTGAAAGAGTTTGAAGTAAGCAAGAAACTAGCAGCGTTTTAACTTGATTTATTATCGATAAAACCCAAACGCTGCTCAATTTGCTGCGCCAATTCAATCAATACTGCGCTGACCTCAGCACGCTTGGACTCATATTCGCCTTGCAAAAAGCTAACCGCCATACCCGCAACGGCATTGCCTGACGCATTGCGAATATAAGTACCCAAACAATACATCCCTTCGCGAAGTTGTCCATCATCGAGTGAGATGCGACTGTTTTGAATGGCGGTCAACTCGGTGGACAAATCGCTAAAGTTATCGACACCGTGTTGGGTAATAGGTGCGGGGAAACCAGTAGCGTAGATAGATTTTATACTGTCCATAGAGAATGTTGAGAGCATGGCCTTGCCCGTGGCAGAGAATACCGCTGGTACGCGAACACCAGCGCGAAAGGTAAAGCCAAGCGGGGCAGGCGCTTCATGACAGGCCAAAAATACCACTTCACCTAAATCAAGCTTAGATAAAGTAACTGTATGTTGAAGAAGAATTGGATACTGGACAATGAGGTCTTTAAATAACTGGATGACGCCTTGCTGCTGTTCATACTTACCTGCCCAATACATCAAATAAGAGCCTAAATGAAAGCGGCTATCGCTGTCTTTATAGATGACATGCTTAGCCAAAAGACTTTGCAAAATATTGTGGGTTGAGCTACGTGGTAGATTGAGCTCTTTAGCAATATGAGCTGCGGTTAAAGGCTGCGCACTATCAGTAATTAAATCTAAAATCTGAAAGGTTTTGTCCAAGGCAGGAACGGCAGTTGAGCTCATAAGGAACCTATAAAAGTCAGTAAAATTGGGAAAATATAAAAATAACGCGATAAATCATCATTAAAATGAGAATAGGGGTTGCAAATGGCTGGCTATCATTCTTATAATGATGTCTCATATATAGAATAGATGTTCAGTATATTGAACGCTTAACAAGTTATCAATAATTATTTAAATCATAACCTTCTATTGATTGTTATTCACTTATCGCTATAAATCTGCGAATCCTATTTGCAAACCTCAATTGACAAGGAGCGTCACAATGTCACAACTGTCACAGTCTACGCTACAGCTATCGAACCCAGATCTACTTAAACAGCAGTGTTTCATCAAAGATGGCTGGTATGCCGCTAGTGATGACTCGACTATTGATGTGAGCAATCCTTTCAACGGCGATATCATCGGTACGGTACCAAGCCTAACGACCGACGATGTGAACGACACGGTTACCGCCTCTCATGAAGCCCAGATCCTTTGGGCAGCCAAAACCCCGAAAGAGCGTGCTGAGCTACTACAAAAGTGGGCAGACCTCATCGATGCCAATAAAGAAGACTTGGCTATCATTATGACCGCTGAGCAAGGCAAACCTCTAAACGAGTCGCGCGGTGAAGTGGGCTATGCCAATAGCTTTATCCGCTGGTTTGCTGAAGAAGGCAAGCGTGTTTATGGCGATGTTATCCCTGCCAATCAGTCACAACTGCGCCATGTGGTACTCAAACAGCCCGTTGGCGTTTGCTCGGCGATCACGCCTTGGAATTTCCCAGCAGCGATGATTACCCGTAAAGCCGCGCCAGCATTGGCAGCAGGCTGCACGATGATTATTAAGCCTGCGACTGAAACGCCATTTTCTGCATTAGCACTGGCTGCCTTGGCTGAACAAGCAGGTATTCCAGCAGGCGTTATCCAAGTAGTGACGGGCAAATCATCAACCATCGGCGATATCCTAACGGGCGATGTACGCATTCATAAGCTTTCATTCACAGGCTCTACCGAAGTCGGTCGTACCTTGATGGCTCAATGTGCGACAACCATCAAAAAACTATCGTTAGAGCTGGGCGGTAATGCGCCATTTATCGTCTTTGATGACGCTGATCTGGAAAAAGCAGCTGAAGGCTTAATCGCCTCTAAATATCGTAACGCTGGTCAAACTTGTGTTTGTGCCAACCGTGTCTATGTGCAAGACAGCATTAAAGATGAATTCCTAGATGTGTTTGTGAAAAAAGTCGCTGAATTAAATGTCGGTAACGGCATGGATGAAGGCGTGGATATTGGTCCTTTGATTAATCAAAAGGCGCTAGAAAAAGTGCAAGCGCTACTTAAAGATGCTTTAGACAAAGGCGCGACGCTTATCGCTGGCGGCAGCACCAATGACGCCTCAGAGCTTACTTACAATCCAACGGTCATTACCGATATCAGTGCTGAGATGGATATCGCGCACGAAGAAATCTTTGGCCCTATTGCGACTATCTTTACCTTTAAAGATGAAGCAGACGTCATTCGTCAAGCCAACGACACGATTTATGGCTTAGCTGCCTATTTCTACAGTGGCAATTATGCACGTTCATGGCGCGTCACTGAAGGTCTTGAATACGGCATTATTGGTCATAATACTGGTCTGATTTCTACCGAGGTCGCCCCATTTGGCGGTGTCAAGCAGTCTGGCTTTGGCCGCGAAGGCTCAAAATACGGCATCGAAGAATATGTCGTGACTAAATACTGGTGCTCTGACGTCAGCTAATCGTTTAGCGACATGCGCTCTCTTTTAAGGTTTTAATTGTCACACCGTATCGAACGGGATTCAGCACCATGAATCCCCTCTATAGCTAGCAACTAGCAACTGTTAACTATTAGATAAACCATTCCTCAAAACCGCCATTCAATCACTGGCACTTATGTTAAAAATAAAGAAAAGGACATTCCCATGACGACTACCAATAAATCACTACTTGAGCGCCGTAAAGCTGTGTTACCAACAGGACTTGGCGTTGCCTATCCCATCTTTGCAGAAAAAGCCAAAAACTCAGAAGTTTGGGATGTTGAAGGCAATCGTTATATTGACTTCGTTGGTGGTATCTCAGTACTGAATACTGGTCACAGCCATCCAAAAATTACCCAGCGCGTGCATGAGCAACTCGACAAGTTTACCCATACTGCGGCGCAAATGATCAACTACGAATGCTATGTGGATCTTGCCGAAAAACTTTGTGAAAAAGCGCCTATCAGCGGTGAGAAAAAAGCCTTCTTTTTAACGACTGGTGCAGAAGCCGTCGAAAACTGTATCAAGATTGCTCGTGCGAAAACTGGTCGTCCAGGTATCATCTCTTTCGTTGGTGGTTGGCATGGTCGTACTTTAATGTGCATGAGTTTGACAGGTAAAGTGCTGCCGTACAAAAAGAACTTTGGTCCAATGCCAGGCCCTGTATTCCATGCGCTATTCCCAGCTGAAGAGTTGAATGTCACAGAAGCACAAGCGCTGCATAGCCTTGACATGATTTTCCAAGCGGATATCGATCCTAGCGAAGTGGCGGCGATGATTATCGAGCCAGTACAAGGCGAGGGTGGTTTCCATCAAGTAACCCCATCATTTGCCAAATCTCTACGCGATATCTGTGACGAGCATGGCATTGTCTTGATTTTTGATGAAGTGCAATGTGGTTTTGCCCGTACGGGTACGTTGTTTGCCACCGAGCAGTTGGGCGTTGAGCCAGATCTAATGACCAGTGCTAAGAGCTTGGCAGGTGGTTATCCTATCTCTGCCGTTATCGGTCGCGCTGATATCATGGATGCGCCGCAAGTCGGCGGTTTGGGCGGTACATACTCTGGTAATCCACTGGCTTGTGTGGCTGCACTCGCTGTCATGGAAGTCATCGAAGAAGAGAACCTACTTGAGCGCAGTATTGAGATTGGCGACAAAATCGAAGCCTTCTTAAAGGGTTTAAACTTAAGCAGTATCGGTCATATTCGCCATAAAGGCGCGATGCTAGCGTTTGAACTAATCGATAGTGATGGCAAGCCTGATGTGGAAGCGACTACTAATTTGAAAGCCAAAGCGTTTGAGCAAGGTTTATTATTAGCGTCTTGCGGTATGTATGGCAATGCCATTCGCGTGATGGTGCCATTGACGGTGGAAGATGAAGTGCTCCAAGAAGGTCTAGATATTATCAAAGGTATCCTAACCGCTTAATAAGTATTCAGTATTTATTTATAGTGAAATACATCACTTTTAATCAAGCCTCGATCTTGGTTAGAAGGTTATCTTTAATAGCACAGCAAGATTGCCCATATGGCACTCGCTTTGAGTACATTTTTTACAACGGCGCCTTGCAAGTCAAGACGCCGTTGCTGTTTGTACTATTTGAATAGTAAACAAGTAGTGCCGAACAGCTTGGATCAAAAGGTATATATGATAATTATGATGGGTACTATCCCACTAAACAAAAAATAGTGTGACCGTCAAGGGTTAACACGGATGACACACAGACAAGGAGCAGGTTATGTCTGAATTAAAGAAATCGTTAGGGACGCTAGATATTATCGCCTTAGCATTCGGTGCTATGGTTGGTTGGGGCTGGGTAGTCTTGGCTGGTGGTTGGATTTTATCTGCCGGGACGTGGGGCGCAATGCTAGCGTTCTTGATAGGCGGTTTGGCAGTGATACTGATTGGTGTGACTTATGCCGAGCTTGCCGCATCGATGCCGATTACGGGCGGCGAGCATACCTATACGCATAGAGCACTGGGGGTAAATGTCTCCTTTATCTGCTCATGGAGTATTCTATTTGGGTATTTTTCGGTGGTCGCGTTTGAGGCGGTTGCCTTGCCAACAGTCGTAGAGTATTTCATCCCCAATTACAATCAGGGATATCTCTGGACCATCGCTGGTTGGGATGTTTATGCCACTTGGGTTGGTGTCGGGATGCTGGGTTCAGTTATCGTCACTTGGCTAAATATTCGCGGTATGGAAGTCAGTGCGTGGTTCCAAAAGACGGCCGTATTGGGCATCTTATTTGTGGGTACGTTGCTGTTCATTGGCGCAGTCATGTTTAATCCTGAAGGCTCAAACTCAGTACAAGCGCCTGCATTCATCGGTGGTATTGGCGGTATGATGGCCGTTATTGTCATGGTGCCGTTTATGTTTGTCGGCTTTGACGTTATTCCGCAAGCGGCAGAAGAAATTGATTTGACTCGTCCTAATATTGGTAAATTTTTGATTTTATCGATTGTCGTTGCGGTAATGTGGTATGTGGGTATCGCTTGGAGTGTTGGCACGACCTTGCCACTCTTACAAGCCGAAAACTCAACGCTCGCCACTGCGGATGCGATGACCAATGCTTGGCATGGCAAGTGGGCAGGTATTTTATTAGTCATTGGCGGTGTGCTGGGTATTTTATCAAGCTGGAACGCCTTTTTGATTGGTGGTAGCCGCCTACTTTATGCCATGTCAAAAGCACGTATGTTGCCCGCATTTTTGAGCAAGCTGCATCCAAAGTATAAGACACCGTCGAATGCCATTTTATTGATCGGTGGTTTGGCGACTCTAGCACCCTTGTTTGGTCGTAAAATGCTGGTGTGGATCGTAGATGCTGGTGGCTTTGGTATCGTTATTGCTTATACCTGTGTCGCTATCTCATTCTTAGTACTTCGCTACCGCGAGCCTGATATGGTACGCCCATTTAGAATACCAGCAGGTAAGCTCGTTGGCATGGTCACGATTGCGCTAAGTTTTGGAATACTCATGCTGTATATGCCAGGTATGCCATCCGCACTAACCCCTATCGAGTGGTGGATTTTCTTTGGCTGGACAGTCTTAGGTATTGCGTTATATGGCTATGCAAGGGTGAAATATCCAGGTATTAGCGAGTCAATTATGGCAGAAGAGTTACGTGAATTAAAAATCGTCAATCAATTATGGTTAAAAGACAATCCACCTAAGCAATAGTTTTTTCGATGGGTTATTTTTTAATAACATCAACTTTCAAAAAAAAGCCTAACAGTCACTGTTAGGCTTTTTATTGTTCTAAAAATGACTCTATCGATTACGACTTATCACGAATCAGTTTATAATTTAAAAACTCAGTGATACCAAGAGTGCCAAGTTCGCGACCAAATCCTGAGCGTTTAACGCCGCCAAACGGGGTATTGGCTTCGCTACCAGAAGGCGCATTGATAGTGACCATACCGACTTCTAATTTGTCAGCAATCTCAGCGGCTAGCGCAGCATCTTGCGTTTGGATAGAAGCGCCAAGTCCGAAAGGCACATCATTAGCTATCTTGATGGCATGATCGATATCACAAGCTTTGTAGACGACCGCCACAGGACCAAATAGCTCCTCACGATAAACATCCATAGACTCAGTTACATCTGTCAATACCGCAGGCTTAAACCACGCACCCGGCTTGTCTTTGACCATGCCGCCTTCGACCAATACGGTCGCGCCTGCTTGAATGGCGCTATCGAGCTGTTCTTGCAAGTTAACTGCGGCTGCCTTTGAAGACATTGGACCAATGAAAGTATCTTCATTAAGTGGATCAGCGAGTGTCATGTTACTGACGGCATTAGTAAACCCTTCAACGAATTTATCATACACAGATTCGACAACGATAAGGCGTTTGGCAGCATTACAGGCTTGTCCTGTATTGCCAAAACGACCAGAAATAGCCCCTTTTATAGCTTGTCTGATATCCGCATCAGCTGCAACGATAAAGGCGTCTGAACCGCCAAGCTCTAGCACGACTTTTTTCAGCGCGCCGCCTGCTATTTTAGCAACTGCTTGCCCAGCTCGCTCAGAGCCTGTTAGCGAAACGCCTTGTACGCGGCTGTCTTCGATGATAGTCGCTGCTTGCTCATTGGTAGCAAACACATTGTTATAGACACCCTCTGGTAAGCCAGCATCTTTTAGGATATCAGCGATGGCTTCTGCAGTCTTAGGACATTGCGGTGCATGCTTTAGAATAACGGTATTGCCCGCCATAAAGTTTGGCGCGACAAAACGTGCCACTTGATAGTGCGGGTAGTTCCACGGCATGATACCTAACAGAGCGCCCACAGGACGTTTTTCTACTGAAGCTGACCCTGAGTCAACATCAATGGTACTAGGTGCTAGTAGCTGCTCAGCGTTGTCTGCATAATAGCGATAGATATCGGTAACTAGACCGATTTCACCTTTTGCTTGTGCAACGGGCTTGCCCATCTCATTGGCAACGATGCGAGCCAGCTCATCTTGACGTTCAAGATAGATATCGGCAATTTTATGAAGTATGGCACTGCGCTCATCCAATGAAACCTGACGCCAATCTTGATAAGCGGTATCGGCTTGTGCAATAGCGTTCTGGATGTCCTGCTCAGTTGCCGTAGGGTAGGTGGCTTCTACTTCGCCAGTGGCTGGGTTATTAACTTGATAATCGCTCATAGCTATGTCCTTTTTTAAAATATTATTGGGTTCAAAATCCATTTGGGTCTATATTTTTATGCGCGTGCTTTTAATTGATGATTTTGGCTGCTGCTGAGTAATACAGTGAATATTACCACCGCCAAAGACAATCTCCTTTGTGCGTACTCCCACTACCTGATGCTGAGGAAATACTTTTTCAAGCTGCTCGATGGCTAATGAATCATTTTCATCATCATATTGCGGTACGATGATAGCCTCATTACAAATTAAAAAATTGGCATACGAGGCGATACAAACATCACCTGTCTGACGCGCCTTGGCATCATCAGACTGCTCAATATCATAGTTCTCAGGTAAAGTAACAGTTTGCTTGGTACAGCAAAGCTTATGGACTTTTAAACGTCTGCCTTTTGCATCAGTCATATTTGAGAGCTGCTCATAGGCCTTTTGCGTTGCCTCATAAAACGGATGCTTAGGGTCGTCAGTAAACAAGCAAACCACTTCACCAGGGCGCGCAAAGCAGGCGATATCATCAATATGACCAGTGGTTTCGTCAGGATCGATACCGTCATCAATCCACAGCACTTTTTGTACATTGAGATAGGCTTTTAACTTGTCTTCAATTTGATCTTCGGTTAAGTGCGGGTTACGCCCTGGGCTTAGTAGACACATGCGCGTGGTCAGAACGGTGCCTTCACCATCGACATGAAACGCGCCGCCTTCCATGACAAAGTCATCCGTTCGATAACGTTTGATATCTAGATGGTCACATAAGCGTTCAGCCAGCTTATCATCGTCATCCCACGGCGAGTAGAGACCATCATAGTCGCCGCCCCATGCATTGAATGTCCAATCACAAGCGCGTAGCTCGCCTTTATCATTGATTAAAAATGTCGGGACAGTATCACGTGCCCAAGCATCATTGCTGGGCATGGATATGACGTCGATATCAGCAGGTAGACTATTACGGCATGATTGATAATCATCAGGATTGACCAGTATGCCAACTTCACAAAATCTGTTAATTGCCAGTGCAACATCAGCATAAGATTTCTGAGCAGGAGCGGCTTGCTGTCGCCAGTTATCAGCACGGTAAGGCCACACCATCCATATTTTTTGTATCGGCTCAAATTCTGCTGGCATGTAAAAGCCGTCTTGTTGTGGTGTTGAGCCCGTGATTAATCGGTTCGGTAATAATGACATATAGAGCACCTTATTTGACGATAGCGCGAGTGAGCTTGCTTGTTAACAAACTTTATCCATGAGTCAGCAACGTGCCATACATCGATGGACGACGATCACGGAAAACGCCCCATTGCTGACGTTCGATAGCCAGTTGATCTAAGTCAAAAGTCGTACTAAGTATCTCTTCTTTATCTTTAGATGCTTCTTGGATGATCTCACCGCGACCATCCGTGATAAACGAGCCACCATAAAACTGCATGGTACTGTCGTTGCTATTTTGGCTGATGGTTTCAGTGCCAATACGATTGGCTGCTACGACTGGCATGAGATTAGCGGCAGCATGACCCTGCATACAGCGTTGCCAATGACCTTTTGAGTCGATGTCCAATGCTGGCTCATCACCAATAGCAGTCGGATAAAACAGTATTTCTGCGCCCATCAATGCCATGCTACGAGCGCATTCAGGGAACCATTGATCCCAGCAAATACCGACACCGATTTTGGCATACTTGGTTTGCCAAACCTTGAATCCAGTATCGCCGGGGGTAAAGTAGAATTTTTCGGCATAAGGAATGCCATCTGGTATATGCGTTTTACGATAAGTGCCAAGTATCTCGCCATCGGCATCAATCACGGTCACGCTATTAAAAAAGGTATTGCCTGATTTTTCATAAAAGCTAATCGGCAATACTACCTCTAAGTCTTTAGCCAACTGTTTGAAGTGATTGATGGCCGCATTATCCTCAACTGTGGTCGCAAGGGTAAAGTAATCAAAGTCATGAACTTGGCAGAAGTAAGGCGTTTCAAACAACTCTTGTAGCAAAATGATATTGGCACCAGCGTTGGCGGCTTTGGTGACCAACTCAGTCGCAGTGGCAATATTTTGTTGTATATCCCAACCACATGCCATTTGAGTCGTAGCAACGGTAACATTTCGCATGATTAAATCCTTATCGTATTTATTAGTGAGTACCATATAAAAGGCTTGTTTTTATTGACTAACGAATAATCTCTCATTGCCCGTTAGTCAATGATTACAATAATAGCGTTAAGGTTGGCTTAAGCCATCATATAACCCAATCCTAAGAAGGTGACGACGGATAAACCCGCACCGAGCATGGCATAGGGGAACTGGGTAAAAGCGTGCTGCATGGGGGAGCAGCCAGCGCCTTGCGCGGCAAGTAGCGATGAATCACTAAAGAAACAAGCATGGCTACCAAATGATGATGCTGATAACAATGCGCCAATCATAAGAGGAGTGCTAACGCCTAGTGCAATAGAGATTGGAAAGACAATCGGCATGGCAAGGACATACAGCCCCCAGCTTGATGATGTGGCAAAAGTTAAGAAAGCCATGACGGCAAAGATGACGGCAGGGAAAATAATAATCGTCATATAAGGCGTGATAGCTTCAATCACATATGAGGTCATGCCAAGCTCATCATTGATGGCTTTTAAGAAAAAACCGCCGATGACAGTTGAGAGCGGATAAAGCATGACTTTAAAGCCTTTAAAGATGGCTTCAACTTGCGTCTCAAAACTTAAAATGCCTTGCATCCAATAGACAACGACGGTCACAAAACAGGTCAATAATGCACCGCGTAAGAGATCGATTTCGAAGTAGACCGTCGAGACAATTAACAAAATCATTGGGAAAGCAAAGTTTGCGATATTGGCTTTGAACGACAGCTTACGCTTGGCTTGGACGTTTGAGATCAGTTGCTCTTCGACAAAGGCTTCAGGAACAGGATTACCCGCTTTGGCGCGTGCCTCGGCTTTTTTCATCGGACCCCAGTCACCCAAAATGCCATAGGCGACCAAGAATACAATCAAAAGTGCAAACCAAGCATATGCCATATAAGGAATCGCGCTGATATAAAGCCCAATACCTTCGCCATCGCCAGCCACACCGTTTTCTTCTAAAAGACCGGCAAAGTAGACCGCCCAAGTAGAAATAGGCACGATAATACACATAGGGGCGGCAGTTGAATCGACGATATAAGCAAGCTTCTCACGAGAAACATTATAGACATCAGTGAGTTTTTTGACGGAGGTTGATACGGCTAGACAGTTTAAATAATCATCAATGAAGACCACGACGCCCAAAGCAAAGGTGGCCAATAATGACTGACGGCGCGACTTAATGATTTTTTGTAGCCATTCACTAAAGCCATCTAGACACCCACTAATCTCAAGCAGTTGAATGAGACCGCCCATCAGACCGCAGACAAGAACAATCCAAATAATGGTCTCATTCCCTAGCACCATCGACATGTTGTCTGCAAAAGGGGAGACCAAATCAAAAGGATTGAGCATCACGAGCCCAGCGACACAGCCTGCGATCATGGATTCAAATGGTCGCCTAGAGACAATGGCAGTGACTAATACTAGTAATGTTGGTAGTAAAGATAAGGCGCCCCAAGATTGGTCTGGGGCACGGCTGGTAGATAGCCAAGCAAAAGCCAGATAGATAACGACGGCTACTATGACGGTGAGAAATACTCGCTTATTATGATACTGTCCTTCGACCGCATCATTGAGCTTCATGTTCATATTTACGCTCCCTGTAAAACCTCATTGTTTTTTAAACAAGCTCTATTCTATGGTTGACGCGTGACAGACAGTAGGACAGTAGCGAATCAACTGTCTATCGCGCCCTATCACAACAATCCGTTGCTATGATAGGTCACTGTAACGACCGCTTTTAAAATAAAAACATTCTATTCAATGTTTATTATTCAAAGTTTTTATGCGCTTACATGCCAGTGGTATCTTTTAGCGCATACCACCATGAGCCCATGACAGAGTAAGGGACTCGCAGCGCTCGACCACCTGGGAATGGAATCCAAGGAATTTGTGCAAAAGCATCGAACTCTTTGGGTTTACCATTGATGGCATCGGCTAATATTTGTCCAAATAGATGCGAGCCTGTCACGCCATGACCACTATAACCATGGGCGAAATATACTCGCTCATGTAGTTTGCCCATTTGTGGTACGCGAGAAAAAGACAACGCAAAGTTCCCACTCCACGCATAGTCAATTTTGACATCACGTAACTCTGGAAAAATCTTAGTCATGTTTGGTCTAATTTTAGCTGTGATGTCGGCGGGGTCTTGACCACCGTAGACTGTACCGCCGCCGAATAACATGCGCTTGTCTGCTGAGAGGCGATAGTAATCCAAAATGTAGCGGACATCTTCGACACAAACATCGGTTGGCAGTAACTGGTCTGCTAAATCACCCAGCGGCTCGGTGGCGATAATTTGCGTCGATACCGGCATGACACGGTCAGTCAGTTTAGGGATAACTTTATTGAGATAGGCATTGCCGCATAGCACCGCTTGCTTACAAGTCACGGTGCCAAACTCGGTGATGACTTTGATAGAGTCATCGGAATACTCAATATCAACCACTAAGGTGTTTTCGTAAATGGTGCCGCCGCCTTGCTCAATGGCCGCTGCTTCACCTAGAGCAAGATTCAATGGATGGAAGTGTCCACCGGAATGATCGATGACTCCGCCCACATAGGCATCTGATTTTATATGCTCTTGGATACCGCGCTTATCGAGCATCTCTCTATCATGCATACCATGGCTCTCCCACAGTGAATGTGTTTCTTGCAAGTCTTTTAGCTGTCCATTATTCAATGCCGCAAAAATGTTTTTTTCTTTAAGATCACAGCTGATATCGTAGTCTCTAATAAAACGACGAATGATTTTGCCACCACGGGTCACAAGCTGACCAACGAAATCTGCATTTTCTTGACCATAAGACTTTTTGATTTTTTGTAGGCTGGCATTTAGACCATTGACGATCTGACCGCC
Organism: Psychrobacter sp. NC44; assembly: GCF_904846655.1. Classification (NCBI taxonomy): domain Bacteria; kingdom Pseudomonadati; phylum Pseudomonadota; class Gammaproteobacteria; order Moraxellales; family Moraxellaceae; genus Psychrobacter; species Psychrobacter sp. NC44. The sequence continues at coordinate 18,780 of NZ_CAJHBN010000012.1, forward strand.
ATTACGCCCTGATGCGCCCCAACCAATTTGCGCGCCTTCCAGTACCACGACTTCATGATCGGTTTCGATAAGGTGTAGCGCTGTTGATAAACCGCTATAACCGCCGCCGACCACACATATTTCCACTTGGATGTCATTTTTTAGCGTTGGTCTATCCGGCTTAGGATTACGACTGGCCGCATAATAGCTATCAGGGTATTGACCTTTATCTGAATAATGCGGGATATTGCGCGTGTTATTCGAGGATAGGTTTTGGTTCGTTGCTGCATTGCTATTTGAGTTGCTATTTGAGTTATTTGACATATCAAACATCCTGTAAATAGGTGAGGTATTCAAGGTTGGTCACTTGCTGAGCAAAGCGTTTGGCTTCTTGCTTTTTGACCGCGATCAACAGCTCAATCATCTCGCTTGGGAACAGCGAATCAATCACATCACTGCTTTCAAATTTGCGGATGGCGGACAGCCAGTCAAGTGGCAAGGTCTTAAGTTCGGCTTCGTCATAAGTAATGCTATTAATGGGTTCTGGCGCTTCCAGCTTGTTTTCGATGCCATACAGCATACCTGCCAGTACCGCACTACAGACCAGATAAGGATTGGCGTCAGCGCCAGAGACACGGTGCTCGATACGGCGCGCTTTTGAGTCGCCACCGGGGATACGTACTGCCGCCGTGCGGTTTTCATAACCCCATGACACATTGTTTGGCGCTAGTGTACCGGGTGTAAAGCGGCGATAAGAATTCACATGTGGGGCAAATAACAATGTGCAATCCGACATAGTCTTTAACAATCCAGCGACTGCATGGCGCAAGATATCTGAGCCTTCATCTGACCCATCATCAAAGACATTATTGCCGTCTTTATCTAATAAGCTGCAATGCACATGAAAACCATTCCCCGACTGTAGACCAAAAGGTTTTGCCATGAATGTCGCGGTGAGTTTACGGCGAGCAGCGACGGCTTTGACGACCTGTTTGAACAAAATCGCATCGTCAGCGGCTTTTAGTGGATCGTCTACGTGTAATAAATTAATCTCAAACTGACCACAGCCATTCTCCGCCAAAGCGGCATCTGCTGGGATATCGAGCTTTTTGCACTGTGCATAAACTTCGTCTAAAAATTCATCGAATTGTAATAGATCATTAATACTTAAAATTGAGGTTTTATTCAGTCTTAGCCCACTTTTTGGGCGGATAGGTGGTCTTGGCGTTTCGCCTTCAGTATAGTCAACCAAGTAAAACTCCAGCTCAGTGGCCATCACTGGAGTCAAACCAAGCGCTTTGAATTTTTTGCTAATGTAATCCAAAACGTGTCTGGCATCACCGTAATAAGGTTCGTTATTTTCTGTATAAAGCCAAACGGGCAATAGCGATGAAGGCGCACTGGTGTTGAGAAGTGGATAGGCGGCACGACCCGTAGGACGGGCAATGGCATCTATATCGCCATTACATTGAGAAGACTCGATGACATCAGCACCCCAAATATCAACGCCTAAGATAGATAAAGGCAATCGTATCGCACCGTTTTCTGCTTTTTCCATTTGATTGAAAGGGATGCGCTTACCACGAAGTAAGCCATTAATATCACCTGCCGCAACATAAACGTATTCTGTGTTGTTTGCAGATTTGACCATTCCATTGGTTGTCGTCATGTCTATTCTTCCTATGAATTTTTAGAATTACTGGGATTATTGTCAATATGGATACTGCTGGCGCATCGTCTTTTAGTGATATTTCTAACCAATGCTTGGTAAAACAGCGATTGATTACCTCTTATTTAAACAGTCTTTATGTGTCTCTTTATGTTTCTCAAAACAGATTTTATTAATAATATGGATTCTTTAGATTTCGCTGTTCTTAGCCCTTAACATCGAGATATAAACGTCAACCCTTGTTTAATGTCTCGCTGATGACTTCCAATATATGTGTGAAAAATATAGTTGTCAATTTTTATTTAAAATTATCTTAAATTAATGCATTTATTCGATTTTATTATTAATATCGGCAATATTGAAATTTATAGTTTACATTTTATGGGGTGCTGTGTTAAATTTTAGCTAAATAAAGGATTGAGCAATATAGACGATGAGGTCTATTTGTTATAACTAGGGAAGACGGTATGAAAAATTCTAGACCTATTATTGCTATTGTTTCTTGTCATAAGATGGTTGATGGGCAGCCAGCACAAGCGGTGTATCAAAAATATATCGATGCCGTGAATTTTTATGGTGGCAATCCCATACTGCTGCCAAATACTGCTGCCGATAGCGAAAACTTTGAGGCGCTACTGAATATCGCAGATGGGATTTTGTTAACGGGCAGTTATAGTAACGTGGCACCAACGCGTTATGGCGCGACGCATATCGAAGCGAAACAAGACTTGGGTCGAGATGAGCTTAGCTTTAAATTGTTGGATTATGCAGACAAGAGTGGGACTCCGCTATTGGCGGTTTGCCGAGGTTTGCAAGAGATGAATGTGCATTTTGGTGGCACGCTACATCCTGATTGGCGGGAAGTGGAGGGGTTTTATGAGCCACATTTAGAGGACAATACTCAGCCACTTGAAGTGCAGTATCAGCCAGTTCATGACGTGATTATTCAAGCAAATGGCAGGCTTGCCGCCTTTGGTGAAAAATGGCACGTTAACTCGCTACATAAACAAGCAATCCATAAAGTAGGCGCGCGTTTATTGGTTGAGGCTCTAGCGCCTGATGGTTTGGTCGAAGCCATCAGCTTGTTGCAACATCCATTTATGATTGGTGTACAATGGCATCCTGAGTTAAATTATGCACAAGACGACTTGTCCAAATTTCTATTCACGGAATTCATTCACTATGCCAGCAAACCCCAAACTGAATAGCACTACTGAAGGCAATGTAGACAATGCTAGCACTGACATTGATATTAATAACAGCATTGACGCTGATGTTGCCAGCGATAAAGCGGCTGATATCGATACAGATGACGACATCAGTGGTGATGATGAAGATGAGCTGACAGACTCTGAGAAAGCGATGTCAGCCGAAAATGACGAGTCGCCAGAAGAGGATATCGGTAAAAAGATCAATCAGCTGCGCCTCGCAAAAGGCTACTCGCAACGTAAGCTTGCGAAATTGTCGGGATTAACCAATACTTCTATCAGCTCCATTGAGCGCAATAAAGTCAGCCCAGCAGTGAATACGCTAAAGGCAATTTTGGCGGTATTGGGTTCTGATTTGACCACGTTTTTTAGTGATGAATGGAAGGAACCAAAGGCGAGAGTCGTGGTAACGCCAAAGGATTTGTTGGAGCTGAGCGAACCGAGTAGCAGAGTGTCGCTAAGACAGGTATATAACTGTAGCACTACCAAGAATTTGGGTTTTTTGATTGAGGTGTATCAACCGAACAGCTCAACGGAAGAAAAAATCGCCCACGAAGGTGAAGAGATTGGCACCGTTATTGAAGGCAAGATTCTTATCCGTATCGATGAGACGACGTATCTATTAAACCAAGGTGATAGCTACGTGATTGATACCATTCGCCCGCATACTTTTATCAACCCTACTGATGGCGTGACTCGCATTGTTAGTGCGCACACCCCGACGACTTATTAGGGGAGCATTTTAATAGCCATTTAAGTTGATGTTTAAATAACCATAGTGATTTTCCGCGCGGCTTCTAAAAATAGAAGCCGCGTTTTTTTGTATGAAATAAGTCATTGTGAAAACACGCCCTAGCAGGCTGTTAGATATTAGCCTAAGTAATAAAGTGGTAGGCTTACAGGTCTTTATGATCTTGAAGCGTTTCTGAGTCAGTAAGCGGATTTGAGGGACTTATCGCTTTAGGTTTTTCTTTGATAAGCTTTACTTTAATTTGTTTATCAACTGGTTCTAGCGCGATATAAGCAGACTCAGGCTTCTTACTAGTGGGTTTAGAGAATTTTTTTAGCGTCTTGTTAATTCTTTCGACAGCAGCGGCATCGCTTGCAGCTTGTTCCTCTGCGAGCGAGTCGTCGTATAAACCTTGGTAGACAGCGAGGGTTTCTTCAATCATCTCACGCATGGTGAATTTATTGGTCATTTCAGGGCGTGTGATGCTTTCTAATTGATTTCTCACGGCTTTGCATAGCGCATTGGCATTGTATTTTTTGACCAGCCCTTGAGGATATAGCGGTTGTAAAATCTCACTAAATGCGGCCTGATCCCAACCAATAACGGGTGTGCCTAAATGAATCGCTTGTAAGGCGTTGATGCCGATTGATTCAGGTTCATTCGCAAGCGCCATCACGATATTGGCGGCTGAGAGCCATTCACGCATGTCATTACGTTTGCTACCTACATAAGTAATTCGATCAGCCAACCCTAATGTATTGGTGCGTTGGCGGAAATCTTCATGCGCGACGTCACCATCTCTATAATCATCATCCATGATAATGACGTGGATGTTAGGGAACTGTTCTTGCAAGTTGCCCAAAATATCAATCAGCCATTCCTGACCATATTCGTTACCAATAATGGTTGGAAATACCAGCCACTTTTTATGCTCAAGCTCAGGATATTCAGCAAAAGTATGCCGTAACCAATAAACAGACGGATTATGACGATAAGGATAGCGGCGCGTATCGATACCACGGTAGATGCGTTTGATGACTTTGGGGTCGGCATCTTCTCGGCGCAGGCCTTTTTTTAGATAATTGGTCACACTATCGGAGACGGTAATGATGGTATCGACATCAAGTAGGGCTTGAGAGTACTTATTGATCGGATAAAAACCATACATGGTTGACACTAGCTTTGGTATCCGTTTGACACGGGCGCGGCGCAATGCCAAATGCAGTATCCATGCAGGTGTGCGTGAGTGCACATGGATCACGTCAGGATCGTACTCTTCAATTAAACGCCGCAGCGCCGTGACTTGTAGTAACGACAGCCAAGACTTTTTATTCATATGCAGCTGATGGTAGTTATTACCATCACGCTTGAGGCGTTTGACCAGATCATTATCTTCATCGGCGCTAGAGACGATGATGGAGGTATGGCCATTTTTGACCAATGCGCGTCCAAGATGAAAAATACCGCGCTCGGATTCATCATGCTTTAAAGACGATAATAAGCGCATAACTTTCATAATGGCATTGGTGACCAGTTGATAATAACAAGTGGCTATTGTCAGTTAAAAGCTGCCAAAACTCAACCATCAAGATAAAAAGATAAGGTTATATGGTCGAGTTTTTAAGAGAGAGACGCATAAAGGCTTGAATCGAAGGATAAGAGTCATTAACGACGTTTCTGTAAATGCTCAGCATTGGGCAGTACTTGTTTTTCGCTTAAGTATTTCCAATAGCGCTGCGGCAAGTATTGCTTATGCAAACGTGGGTTTTTACGCTCTTTGATGTTGACGTTGGTAAAGTAACCTTGCCAAAATTTTTGATAGCGCTGCTCATCCTCGCTATGAATACTGGCAGGATTGCGCAGCACGGTATCATCTAAATCAGTGATGGTTTGCAGGGCAGCGGGGCGTTTAGGCGTGCTTTGGCTCTTGTCATAATAAATGCCATAGCCACGGGATAAATCATAAATCGCCCAGTGTTGGTCTTGGTAGCGCTGACGAAAATGCTCGCCAATCAAAGGCAAGACATTAAAATCCGGCTCCACTCGCGCAAAATAGATATCGTCAGTGGTATGCTCAAAACGTACAAAGGCTTCCATACGATGTTTCTCACGACCGACCGATTTGACGGTTTGCACCAGCTCTAAGACATTGAGATTACCTAAGTCTTCCATAATATGGCGGCTAGGGTAGTCAATGGCATATTTGACCGCTTGAAATAAAATCGTACCAATATCATCCTTCTCTGATAAAAATCCCCAAAGTAAATTGCGCATGCCTGAACGACCTAAGCGCTTATTCAGCTTTATCAGTACACGTTCGGCATTGTCTTCATCGGTAGTAACGCTAGTCGCTTGTGCGATTAATGAAGGTACATAGCAATCTTGAGCGATTAACTGTAGAGAATCATCGTTTTGCAGTTTATTGGCATAGACATAAAATACCGCACTCAGCCAACCCTCAAAACTGGGCTCATAAAGCACAATGTTGGGCGTTAAGTGACCGACAGTATAGTCGTGGCTTTGCAGCAGTTGTGACATCTACACTCCTATTTATAATAGTAATTATTGAAACAATGCTAATTACAACAGTGCTATTTAAAACAGCGCTAGTTGACCGTTGCGTTGATCTTTATATTTGGTCTGCGTCTGTGCCAATACATATTGCCGGAAGTTATCACGCGTTAAATGCGCTAAATGTTCGTTCTTACCTGTCGTCGCGATAAAGTATTTAGCGCGATTGACCGCCGCGCCCATCTTTTTCAGATGATAAAGCGTCAACTGATTAAACTTGCGCGCCTTTACTATTTTTTTAGCCGTCTTAGTACCAATGCCCGGGATACGCACAATCATCTCATAGCTTGCGGTTTGAATATTGACCGGAAAATGCTCACGGTGGCGGATTGCCCACGCCAGCTTTGGATCGCAGTCTAAATCTAAAAATGGCGAGTCAGGTTCAACGATTTCATGCGCGCCAAAGCCATAAAAACGCATCAGCCAATCTGCTTGATACAGACGGTTTTCACGTATCATCGGCACAGGCGTTCCAATCGCTGGCAAGCGACTGTCGGACAACATCGGTACATAGCCAGAGTAGTAGACACGCTTAAGCTCGTATTGTTTGTAAAAATGACTCGACAGCTGAATCACTTGCAAGTCAGTCTCGTTACTCGCGCCAACAATCATCTGACTAGTCTGACCTGCTGGCACAAACTTAGGCGCTTTTTTATGGGTTTTACGACTTTCTTTGATAGTAATGATTTCAGTTTTAACGGTTTCCATCGGTGCTTTTAATTCATCATGTGATTTTTCTGGGGCGAGCAGTGCCAGTCCAGATATCGTTGGAATCTCAATATTGACGCTGAGACGGTCGGCATACAACCCAGCTTCTAACAGTAATTCTTTGGACGCGCCGGGAATAGTTTTGAGATGAATATAGCCATTAAAACGCTCACGAGTACGTAATGTCTTCGCGACCTCGACCAGTCGCTCCATCGTATAGTCCCCACTTTTAAAAATACCTGAGCTGAGAAACAGCCCTTCGATATAATTACGACGATAAAATTGCATGGTCAAATCGACGACTTCCTCGACACTAAAAGCGGCGCGCGGGGTGTCATTACTTTTACGTGAGGTGCAATACGCGCAATCATAAATGCAGTGATTGGTTAGCAGGATTTTAAGTAAGCTGACGCAGCGACCATCTTCGGTATAGCTGTGACAAATACCAGTTGCAGAAGCATCGCCAAGCCCACCGCCTTGGTTTCTGCGCGTACCAGCGGAGGATGAGCAAGAAACATCATATTTAGCAGCATCCGCTAAAATATTGAGCTTGCCTTGTAGCCGTTCATAATTGATGGTGGCCATAATAGGAGATTACCAATTCATTTATAGGCTATTATTTTAGCAAATAGGCTTGTAAGTCACTGGAATTATTGAAGAAATATTGATTTCATGCGACAACTGTTGTCGTGCTATTTATGAAATTTTTTTAATTATGAGAGCAGGGATTAGGCAACGTTTGAACCACTTTTTCTGAGAAGTATTCTTTGACAATGAGACGTCCTTTTTTATCAAACTCGACGTTGTACTTGGGGTAAGCTGCAAAAGCGTCAGGGTCATAGGTTGAAGGAAAATCGATTTCTTTATCTGAAAAAAATCGGCTAGCCGTCCATAATTGTTTATCATTATTATATCCAACGCTACACCGACTGTTTAGGTCAAAGGTGAAATAACGGCCAAAGTATTGCTCCTTGCCGCCACGACCAAATAGCATGTTAGCACCGCACGGATTGCCACAGCCGATATAGACATGATAAGTATCTTTATCGATTTTTTTGAGCGAAGTATGGTTCCAGCTGTAATGACCTATTCCATCCATAAGCACGGTTTCTATTACTTCGCCATTATTTAACGTTTCGCTTTTAAGGATATAACCATCATCGCAAAATTCATTATCGTTCTTAGTTATATATGCAGTACAAATTTTCGACATATAAAAGCTAGCGTCAAATTCTGGTTCGGCAGCCTCAGCCCAAGATATAGAACTCAAAATACAGCCATAAATGATAAAAGCCAATGAATAGAGAGGAGTAAATTCATACATGGAAATAATGGCCGGATATTTGTTTTGAGTTAATAGCACTATAGCAAAAGATTGGTTGTTAAGGAATAAGGTACACTCATCAAAAAGGTCTTGCTGACTAAGAAATTAGCCGGCAAGACCTTTTATTAATTTTAAGATTTATTAAATAACAATATTTTCAAATCTAAACTTTAAAATCTAATTTTTACTGAACCTTTGCACGTATAACAACCGTTTGCGGTGCGTTAGCAGGAAGATCTACCAAGTTCCATTTGAGTCCAGAGTAATTTTCTGTGATGACTACAGTGTTGCCAACTTGTTGGATAGTCTGATAACTGTCGCCGCCTGTTGTCGCAAGCGTTGGTAGTGGGCTATTCAATGATACCAATTGCACGCCATTTGGCAGTGACACCATGGCATTGATGTCAGTGACGGGTTGTGCCGTGGTATTGGTATAAGTGGTGTGGTATTCGATGATGTCGCCAGGTGCGATATGGTTCGCAGGTACAGCTACTTCGCGACCATCTTTGTTTTTTAATATTTTCATCACTTTGGTTTGTGCATTCACCACGTCAGGCGTACTAAAGGTCGGAGTCAGTTGCAGAGCATCTAAAGACGTAGATACTATTTGCGTCGTTGCAGGTTGGTTGGTCACTATGGTTGTCGTTGGCGTATTGATGACTGGCAATTGGGTAGCCGTCGTCACAGGCAATACTTGTGTCACGCTAGTCGTCGGCACAGCTATGACATCAACCTTGCTTGTTTGATTGGTCATCTGGTTAGTCACAGGTACGGTCGTAACCGTGGTGCTGCCTTGGGTAACGACCGTATTGCTCGCACCATTACTGGCGACTTGGCGAACCTTATAGCGTGGAACGTTAGTTACTTGAGTCACCGCATAAGGCATGCCGTCTTGCATAGTGATGCCGTGTGGTGTCGCTGTAATGGTCGCGGTTTTACCGTCAGAATACTGCTCAACGACGGTAGTGCTACTACCAGCAGACGAAGTGATGGCGATTTCAGGCGCAGCATGTGCGGTAGATACCGTCAATAAAGTGCCTGCTAAGATTGTTGGAATAGCAGTGCTTATCACACTTTTTTTGACGAGGCTATGCTGGGTAAACGCCCTCTTATTTATAGTCAGTAACGCTGGCATATCGATGTGTATGGTCATAATAGATTCCTTTAAAATAACAGTAAATAAAGCCGCTAATGTAGTAGCAGAAAGCAAAGCGTAAAAAATAACGCTTAGAAAACAACACCTAGAAAAGAAAAACCCCCGTCAAATGAGCATGTAAACCATGTCAAATAACGAGGGTAAAGATACTAATGATAGCCAACGTTCGCTATCCCTCCATCATTATTTTAGTCAGTTGCTAAGCACTGATGTCTAATGCTTAGAATAAGACACTTGTAATAGGCACAAGGCTCAGCATCTATACTCGAGCAATTATGCGCTAAAACAAACAGACTAAAAAAGCAGCGTTGTGTAACTTCTGCTCTATTCATAATGAGGTTGTGTACTACTTTCTACGCTCATTTGCTAGGCGAATTGCCAGCTGATTCGCGTTAAAATACTTCTGTTATCAAAACCTTTTTATTTATCAAAGAATTGCTATCAAAGGCTTTCTATCCAGATATTTATCAAATCAGGAAAATTAATCGTAAATCACTTTCATGATTTCGTATTCGACCACGCCTTTTGGCGTTTCAATACGTGCTTCATCGCCTTCAGACTTACCAATCAAACCACGTGCGATCGGTGAATTGACTGAGATTTTACCCGCTTTAAAGTCTGCTTCGTCATCACCAACGATTTTGTATTGTTTTTCTTCTCCGGTGTCCATGTTTTCGATAACGACGCTCACGCCGAATATCACACGACCATCTTTTGGTAATGTTGCAGGATCAATCACTTGCGCGCCGCCAAGTTTGGCTTCGATATCACGGATACGCGCTTCACAAAAACCTTGCTGCTCACGAGCAGCATGATATTCAGCATTTTCTTTCAAATCGCCATGTTCACGGGCTTCAGCGATAGAAGCAGTGATGCGTGGACGGTCGATACTTTTTAACTGTTTTAATTCGGCTTCTAGAGCCGCATGTCCTTGCGGAGTCATGGGATAACGTTGCATGTTTTTTCCTTAAACCAATAACACCACACCATCTCCTACTCTTAGTGAATAGTGAGATGGTGTCAGTGTTGTTGCAATGAATATGTGAAGATATAAAAAGAATGAGGTTTAGACTGCGTAACAACTAAACACGCGCTTATCTGTGAGCATGGATACACTGACAAACAAGACACTTTAACCTTACGTAATAAAAAGCATAGTCGCAGTTTAGCCACTATGCTTTTTAGGTCTATCTTTTTAAAACTTTATTTTTTTAAAGTACTGCTTTTTTAAGCCGTACGTTTTTTTAAAGCCCTATTGTTATATGAAAATCGATAACAAGTTTTGCATCCGCTGTTAAACAAGCGTTGCCATTATGCTTAATCTACTGAAATTATGCTGCTAAGTCAATAGAGCTAAGCAATAGTCTTTGCTTGTTCGTGCAAATCTTGTAGCTTATAGACCTCAAACGGTAGGTCAATGGCATAAGATTTACAAACCGCGTCTGCCGCCCCTAAAGTCGTCACATAAAATACTTTACCTTGCAGGGCGCTACGGCGGATAGAGAATGAATCCTCTTGTGCCTGTTTGCCTTCAGTGGTATTGATAATAAGGTCGATTTTACCATTTTTCAAGGCATCGACGATGTGCGGGCGACCTTCGGTAACTTTATTGATTTGCTTGCACTCAATACCGGCGTCGCTCAATATTTTTTGCGTACCAGTGGTTGATACAATGTTAAAACCAAAGTCGACAAGCTGGCGAGCGATAGGGGCGATTTGTGCTTTGTCACTATCACGTACTGAGATAAAGACAGTTTTGGTTTCGCCTTCGGTCGGTAGACCTGGCAGACGCTCATTACTACCGATAATGGCTTTATAAAATGCTTCGCCAAATGTTTTACCGACGCCCATCACTTCACCGGTTGATTTCATCTCAGGGCTCAAGATTGGATCAACTCCAGGGAATTTAGCAAACGGGAATACTGCTTCTTTGACCGCGAAAAATGCTGGAACAATTTCAGTGGTAAAGCCTTGGTCTTTCAATGAGGTGCCAGCCATACAGCGCGCCGCGATTTGCGCTAAAGAAGTACCAATACATTTAGAGACAAACGGCACGGTACGGGCAGCGCGAGGGTTCACTTCTAAGATATAAATCGTTTCACCTTTTACGGCAAACTGTACGTTCATTAAGCCGACAACACCAAGCTCTTTTGCCATGGCGACCGTTTGCGCGCGCATCACATCGCACAGCTCATCAGACAATGAGTAAGGTGGCAATGAACAGGCTGAGTCACCAGAGTGCACGCCTGCTTGTTCGATATGCTGCATGATACCGCCAATCACGACGTCTGTACCGTCGCTAACGCAGTCGACATCGACTTCGATCGCATCGTCTAAGAAGCGGTCTAATAGTACGGGCGCTTCGTTTGATGCTTGTACCGCGGTACGCAAGTAGTGTCTTAATTCATCTTCGTTATAGACAATTTCCATCGCGCGACCACCAAGTACATATGATGGGCGTACAACTAGAGGATAGCCAACGTCTTTTGCCTTGACCAAACCATCTTCTAAGCTAGTCGCTAAAGCATTGGTTGGTTGGATAAGATTCAGCTGTTGAATCATATGTTGGAAACGTTCGCGGTCTTCAGCGCGGTCAATTGCATCTGGGCTAGTACCGATGATTTTAACGCCAGCAGCTTCAAGAGCACGGGCTAGTTTCAATGGCGTTTGACCACCAAACTGCACAATCACACCATCAGGATTTTCGATACGGACGATTTCTAACACGTCCTCTAACGTGATTGGTTCAAAATACAGACGGTCAGAAGTGTCATAATCGGTTGAAACTGTTTCTGGATTACAGTTGACCATGATAGTCTCATAGCCGTCTTCGCGCATAGCAAGGGCTGCGTGGACACAGCAATAGTCAAACTCGATACCTTGACCGATACGGTTAGGACCGCCACCGATAACCATGATTTTCTTGTTATTCGTTGGGTTGGCTTCACATTCGCTATCGTAGGTTGAGTACATATAGGCGGTACTGGTGGCAAATTCTGCGGCACAGGTATCGACGCGCTTATAGACTGGATAGACGTTTAAGTCCCAACGTTTTTTACGTAGTTGCTTTTGTGAGACACCAAGGAGTTTTGCTAAACGCAAATCTGATAAACCTTTACGCTTAAAGCTACGTAAGTTCTTTTCAGTTAAGCCACCGAAGCCTAACGCTTTAACTTGTGCTTCAGTTTTCACGATATCTTCGATTTGTACCAAGAACCATGGATCGATTTTGGTTAAGTTGAATACTTCATCGACGCTCATGCCAATACGGAAAGCATCGGCAATATAATAAATACGTTCAGGCGTTGGAATAGTTAAGCGATTGGTAATCTCGCTTCGTGCTTTTTCAATGCTTAGATTACCGTCTTTGATAGCAGCAAAGTCAATTTGCTCATCAAAACCATCATTGCCAGTTTCCATACCGCGTAAGGCTTTTTGCATCGACTCTTGGAAGTTACGACCAATCGCCATGACTTCACCAACCGATTTCATTTGGGTTGATAAAACACTATCTGCTTGTGGGAATTTTTCAAAGTTAAAACGTGGAATTTTTGTGACCACATAATCAAGCGCAGGCTCAAAGCTGGCTGGCGTTTTGCCACCTGTAATGTCATTTTGCAATTCATCTAGCGTGTAACCAATGGCTAATTTCGCCGCGATTTTAGCAATCGGGAAACCAGTGGCTTTTGACGCCAATGCTGATGAGCGTGACACACGTGGATTCATCTCGATGACGACCATACGACCAGTATCAGGGTTAATACCGAACTGAACGTTTGAGCCGCCGGTTTCTACACCAATCTCACGCAATACTGCCAATGAGGCATTACGCATGATTTGGTATTCTTTGTCGGTCAAAGTCTGCGCTGGGGCAACCGTGATGGAGTCGCCCGTATGCACGCCCATTGGGTCAAAGTTTTCGATGGCACAGATGATGATGCAGTTGTCGTTTTTGTCACGAACCACTTCCATCTCGTATTCTTTCCAACCGATTAATGATTCATCGATTAGCAATTGATGGTTTGGTGATAAGTCGAAGCCGCGCTCACAGATTTCAATAAACTCATCGCGGTTATAAGCGATACCGCCACCTGAACCACCCATGGTGAACGACGGACGAATAATACACGGATAGCCCATTTTTTCTTGGGTCGCAAATGCTTCTTCCATGGTCTCAGCGGTTTCAGCGCGTGGACATTCAAGACCGATACGCTTCATTGCTTTATCGAACAAGTTGCGATCTTCTGCCATCTCGATAGAGTCTTTGGTCGCGCCAATCAATTCGCAGTTGTACTTGGTCAAGACGCCGTGTTTGTCTAATTCTAAGGCACAGTTCAGCGCCGTCTGACCACCCATGGTTGGCAAGATTGCGTCAGGGCGTTCTTTGGCAATGATTTGCTCAACGGTCTGCCAAGTAATTGGCTCAATATAAGTCGCGTCCGCCATGGTAGGGTCAGTCATGATAGTCGCAGGGTTTGAGTTGACCAAGATGACGCGGTAGCCTTCTTCTTTTAGCGCTTTACAGGCCTGTGCGCCCGAATAATCAAACTCACATGCTTGACCGATGACGATAGGACCTGCGCCTATGATAAGAATGCTTTTTATGTCGATACGTTTTGGCATAGTTAGGGCTACCTTCGTTAGTATGATATTTTAATTGATTTATATTCGGCTAAAATCGTATTTGAACAGTGCTATATTTTAATAAAGCAACACTTTAATAAAACGATATTTTGCGTGGCTCAGCTTAAACCATCATGCGTGATCTAAGCTGTATAACGAATACTTACTGTGTGCTAATGACTGATACTTAAAAGCTGATTAACTGCTTAAGCTTTAGCCTTTGCCATCATATCTGCAAACTTATCAAACAGTGGCGCGCAGTCATGCGGACCTGGGCTGGCTTCTGGATGACCTTGGAAGCTAAAGACTGGCTTGTTGGTCAGCTCGATACCTTGGTTGGTACCATCGAATAATGAGCGATGGGTAGATTTAACGTTATCAGGCAGCGTGTCTTCATCAACCGCAAAACCATGGTTCTGACTGGTAATCATAACCGTGCCAGTTGCTAAGTCTTGAACTGGATGGTTGGCGCCGTGATGACCGGTTTTCATTTTAATGGTGTTTGCGCCGCTAGCTAGACCAATCAACTGATGACCTAAGCAGATGCCAAAGGTTGGCACATCAGTTTTTTCAATGATATGACGTACGGCATCGATAGCATAGTCGCAGGCTGCAGGGTCGCCAGGACCGTTTGATAAAAAGATACCATCTGGGTTCATCGCCAGCACATCTGCGATAGGCGTTTGTGCAGGAACGACGGTTACATGACAGCCGCGGTCAACCAGCATACGCAGGATATTGGTTTTGCTACCGAAATCATAAGCGACGACATTGTATTTAGAATCGATATGCGTACCCAACTGCTTGAAAAATCCGCCTGTACCGCTATCATGACTGCCAATGGCATCACGGTTAAGTAGGGTATCTGATAAATCCCACGTACCTGCTGTCCATTCGAAGCGCTCTTTCGTGCAGCATTCTTTTGCCAAGTCCATGCCTTCGATACCAGCAAACTCTTGTGCCAATTTGATGGCTTGTTGCTCGTCAGCAGCGCTGATTGTCTCGCCGTCTGAGGCGGTCATAATACAGCCATTTTGTGCGCCTTTATCACGTAGTAGACGAGTCAATTGACGGGTATCAATCTCAGCGATTGCAACGGTATCGTTACGTGATAAATAATCGCTTAATGATTCTGAGTTACGGAAGTTTGAGGTGACCATTGTAGCATCACGGATGATGAGACCATCTGCCCATACTTGATGACCATTGCCAGACTCAGTGTCCTCGCTATTGGTACCGGTATTGCCAATGTGCGGATAGGTTAGGGTGACCAGCTGGCGCGCATAACTTGGGTCGGTTAGGATTTCTTGGTACCCTGTCATGGCTGTATTAAACACCACCTCACCGACACGATGACCGAGACTGCCGATACTCACACCGCGAAAAATCGTACCGTCTGCTAATGCCAAAATTGCTTGTATTTCTGCCGATGAATTCAAGGTTTGCCTCCGCTGTTATTAGTGAGTGCCATGATTTTCATGATTAAATGTTAGATTAGAAATGGTTTTTTTGTATCGCAAAAATTGCTATTGATGGATACTAAAAAACACCTAAACCCAAAATTTTTCCACAAAAAAGCGAGAAGACATTATTGATGGAAACTACAAAACCCACTAGATAGTGAATAGGTAACTTGCATCATGTCCGCTCGCTTAGGCACAGATTTTGCGCATTATATACAATCTGCTCGCAGATAGCCAGCCGATTTTTAGATTGAAAGTATGCCTTTAATTATTAGCCGTTAATAGCGCTGGATTTTCCCTTTTGGCTTTGCCACAATGGACAGCAAATCAAGATATCTGGTTTTCATGATTCGCTTTCATGACTAATTTTCATGATTGACCTATTTCATTACTATATATAACAAGGAGCCGTTATGATTTATCAATATTTAGACAAGGTGCCCAAATTCGCGGTACCTTTTAATGGTTGGGTCGCAGACTCAGCACGAGTGATAGGTGATGTCTATTTGGGTCATCAAGCTAACGTGTGGTTTGGGGCAGTGATTCGCGGTGACAATGAACGCATTCATATCGGCGATTATAGTAATGTGCAAGAAAACAGCGTCATTCATACTGATGCAGGTATTGAGGTCAAAATCGGCAACTATGTCACCATTGGTCATTTAGCGATGCTGCACGGCTGCGAAGTCGGTGACAATAGCTTAATTGGTATTGGGGCAGTGGTATTGAATAATGCCAAGATTGGTAAAAATTGCATTATTGGTGCTAAGGCGTTGGTCACTGAAGGCAAAGAGATTCCAGACAACTCACTTGTCATGGGTGCGCCTGCGAAGGTGGTCAAAACCTTAACGGACGAGCAAGCAGCGATGTTGAAATTATCAGCAATGCACTATGCGGAGCGTTGTCAAAAATTTAAAACGGGCTTAACAGAAGTAGCCATGCCTGATTAAGCAGAAATTTATAAAGAATCCTTGAATTGTCTGATATTGATCTATTGTTTCTAAATAAATCAGGCAAACGTTTTTTACATAGAGAAGCTTTATAACATCAGCATCATGACCAGCCAAATGATGGCAAAAATGATAATACCAATAATCAGTCCGCGAAAAATATCGTGGCGTATAGAGTAGTCATTAAGGTAAGCGTTATGATTGGCTGTTTCGTTGATGTTGAGCGCATTGACGCTCTCAGCGCCGGCATTTTTACCAACGATAAAACCCATGATTGCGCCCACGACCAACATAAATGGGGTGAATAACCAAAAAACGTCGCCATTACCTATACCAGCTATTGAGCGAATAACCACGATAGCAAGATCGATCAGTAAACCGCCAACGCCGTACATCACACCATTTAAGAGCGCATACAGTATACGGTCGAAAGGTGATTGATAGCTTTTACCCAGCTGACTTTGTCTGATTTCTTTGATTGAACGGGCAGGGCGACGCGTTTTACTTGGCAAAACAGTTTTGACATCAGGCGCTTCCATGCGATTCTCTATTTTTATGATGAAGTAAGCAAAAAAGATACTAGGGCGTGTCACCATTTTTAGCCCATTTAGGCGCTTTCGTTCAGATTGAGGACACACCCTAACCACAAGTTATATAAATAAAGTTACCATAATTTTGTTTGGTAAACAGTAGCATTCACGAAAAATTATTGAGAAATTTTTCATATAAATATCTATCTCCAAAGCGGAAGTTATTAAAAACCAGTTGTATTTCTATCTTTCAACAAACAATAATAAGGTCTCATTATGCAGGCAACACAAGCACAAATTTTTCCAAAAGAGCTGGCACTTTTTGATTTAGATCATACTTTGCTCGACGTCGATAGCGACTATTTATGGGGCGAGTATATCGTCAAACACGACCTCGTCGATGAAGCGCAATACCGCACGGCCAATCAAAAGTTTTACCAAGACTATATCGAAGGTACGCTTGATGCGACGGAATATAATGAATTTGTGGCGCAGTTTTTGAGTAGCTTGCCGATGGATAGATTGCATGAGCTACGAGAAGACTATATTAAAAGTGAAATTGAGCCGCACATACGCCCAAAAGCGATGGAAGTGCTCTGTCAGCATGTTGAAAAAGGTCATGAGGTGGTGATTATTTCTGCGACCAATGATTTTGTAGTATCAGCCATTGCCAAGCGTTTTGGTATCGAAGGTGCCAATGTGCTATCAACGCCGCTTGAGATAAAAAATGAGCGCTATACGGGTAAACTTACCGACAAACCAAACTTTAAAGAAGGTAAAATTTACCATCTGAATAAATGGCTAGAGAAGCAGCAATCAGCGGGCACGACTTTTGATAAAACTTATGCCTATTCAGATTCCAAAAATGACATTCCATTGCTTGAGTGGGCGGATGTGGCTATTTGTGTGTCACCCGACGATGCGCTACATGCTCATGCGTTGTCGCATCGCTGGGCAGTGGAGGATTGGTCGATTTAGGCTGTTTAACGTTATTTAATATAAAGCCAGTCATAATTAGCCAACTATTTATCGTCAATCTCATTTAAAATAGCGCCATATCAGTGAGATATTTATTTAAAAAGACAGGAAACCTTATGGAAATCAATCCGTATCAAGAACGAATCAAAGATTTATCAGAGCGTGGGCAGGACTTGCGGAGGTATCTTTGACTTCGATGGTAAGCAAGAACGCTTAGAAGAAGTCAATTTAGAGTTAGAAAACCCCGAGCTATGGAATGATCCAGAGCGTGCGACTAAAATTAATAAAGAAAAAAGCCAGCTTGATGGCGTCATCGATGTTGTGGTGTCGCTTGAGAGCACATTGGAAGATGCGTCTGCCATGCTGGAGCTGGCGGTAGAAGCAGAGGACGAGTCTTTGCTGGCGGATGTGCAAGCAGAGCTCGACAATGCGGAGAAACGCGTCGCGGATTTAGAATTCCGTCGCATGTTTAGTGGTGAGATGGATCCTAATAACTGCTACTTAGATATCCAGTCGGGTAGTGGCGGCACCGAAGCGCAAGATTGGGCGGAGATGCTGTTGCGTATGTATACCCGCTGGGCGGAATCGCATGGCTTCAAAGTTGAGGTCATTGAGGTATCTTCTGGTAGCGTGGCTGGTATTAAATCAGCAACGATTGAGATTAAAGGGGATTACGCTTTTGGTTGGTTACGTACCGAAATCGGCGTGCATCGCTTAGTCCGTAAATCACCATTTGATAGCAATAACGGTCGTCATACCTCGTTTGCTGCCGTTTTTGTGTCGCCTGAAATTGATGATAATATCGAGATTGATATCAATCCAGCAGATTTGCGTATTGATACTTATCGTTCATCTGGCGCAGGTGGTCAGCATGTGAACACGACCGATTCTGCGGTACGTATCACCCACGAGCCAAGTGGCGTGGTGGTCACTTGTCAGAACGAGCGTAGCCAGCATGGGAACAAAGCGACGGCGATGAAGTTGCTGCGTGCTAAGCTTTATGAGCTTGAAATGCAAAAACGGATGGAATCTCAGCAAGCGGTCGAGGATGGCAAGTCAGACGTCGGTTGGGGCAGTCAAATTCGCTCTTATGTGCTCGATGATTCACGTATCAAAGACTTGCGTACTGGCGTTGAAACCTTTAATACTGGTGCGGTACTCGATGGCGACCTCGATCAGTTTATCGAAGCGAGTCTAAAAGCAGGATTATAAAATAAAATAGTAACTAATATTTAATTAAGGAAAATTATGCCAAGCGTTAACAGTTATTTTGATAATAAAGTCACTTCTATTGCCTTTCAAACGGCAACTAAGCCTGCAACAGTTGGCGTGATGGAAATTGGCGAGTACGAATTTGGCACCAGCGAATTTGAAACCATGAGCGTGGTCAGTGGTGCATTGACGGTCAAATTGCCAGAAAGTGATGAGTGGCAAACCTTTAATGCAGGTGAGCACTTTACCGTTGAAGCCAATCAGAAGTTTCAAGTAAAAGTAGCAGTAGAAACGGCTTATTTATGTGTTTATGGTAAATAAGCATTTTTAGAGTAGTAGTCAACAGATTAACGCCAAGTGTTTAACGCTTGGCGTTTTTTTTATGGTTGCATTTTGAGATAAATTTGAGTCATAAAGCATTGGACAACCATTATAAGTTTTTACGATATTGCACCATATCTGTTTGAGTGGCGATTGCGTCATAGAGTTTGCGCGCCGTGGTGTTGCCCTCTTGTGTCGTCCAATACACACGGTTGCAGTTTTTACTACGAGCGAACTCATATACCTTTTCAATTAGTGCGCGTCCCACGCCTTGCCCGCGCACAGACTCACTAACATAAAGATCCTCTAAGTAACAGCATTCAGTGATATTCCAAGTATTGGGGTGTAGCACCACATGGGTGATACCTACTAACTTGTCGTCCTGCCAAGCACCAAACCCATAAATCGGCACGTTGCTATCGAGCAAACTGTGCCACGTGTTTTGGATGGTACTTGATGGCAAACTGGTCTCATAAAATTTTAGATAGTTTTGCCACAAAGGTAACCAAAATTCGTAATCGTCTTTAGATAATGCTGCTATCTTTATAGAAGTATTTTTCATTGTGTTTTATTCAAATTAAAATGTGATTGTTGTCAAATTATGGCTTAAAAGCTCATTATTTAGAACCCTTTTAAGCATGTTTTTTTACACATCGATTACACTTTGCTCGTGGCAAATAAACAGCAAAAACCATCGCAATTCATTATGCTAAAACGACTATTTTATCAATCGAGTATCTATTATGGCGACGCTAAATGACCAAACAACCACGCATGACATACGCCATGATTATGAAAAACTCGCTCGCCTTGCTAATCTGCGCTATGTCAGTGATGATGAGCTTGGGTTTACGCGTAGGCGTTGGGGGCGCGGGTTTACTTATAAAGATGCCACAGGCAAAACGGTCAAAGACAAAGCCTTGCGACAGCGTTTTAATGCGCTAGTGATACCACCGATGTGGTCAGAGGTTTGGATATGCCAAGATGATAAAGGGCACTTGCAATCGACAGGGCGCGATGACAAAGCACGAAAACAGTATCTGTATCACCCTGAGTGGGATCGTGTACGTGACCAAGCCAAGTTCGATGCCATGATAGGCTTCGCTAGAGCATTGCCGAATCTACGTGCGCAAGTCGAAAAAGACTTGAAAGCTAAATCATTATCCCGTGAAAATGTCTTATCAGCAGTGGTCAAACTATTAGAAACGACATTGATTCGTATCGGTAACAGCCGCTATGCCAAGCTCAATAAGAGCTATGGTTTGAGTACTTTACGCAGTAAGCATGTGAGCGAAACTGATAATGGACTGGCGTTTGATTTCGTCGGTAAAAGTGCCAAAGAGCATCATATTGAATTGCAAGATGAGCGTTTGATTGAGATTGTACAGGCATGTTCTGATTTACCTGGTTATCAGATTTTTAAATATTTAGATGACGATGGTCACAAGCAAGTCGTCGACAGTAGCGATATCAACGACTATCTACGCACGCATACTAGCGGTCATGGTCGTGACAATGAGATGTATAGCGGTAATTTATATAGCGCAAAGGACTTTCGTACTTGGATGGCCAGTGTCCTTGCCGCCAGTTACCTGCATGATGAGCTACAGAGCGCTCAGGGCAAAGCAATATTAGCCAGTGAACCTGATAGTAAAGAACGCCAGCAACTGGTGACTGATATGGTAAAAAGTGTCGCTGATGAGCTGGGCAATACCCCTGCTGTCTGCCGAACATCTTATATTAATCCCATTATTATAGAGCGCTTTTTGGCGGGGCAGTTCTTTGAACCTTATAAACAAGCGCGCCGTGGACGTACTAAACAGCATCAAAGTTATGAAGAAAAGGCGCTGCTGGGATTTTTAAGTGGCTGCTGAGTGCTTTGAAATAAAGTTCCATCAAGATTTTGTGATTGAATTATAAAAATGATACGTTATGTATTGAAATAAATATTAAAATGCGTTACTAATAGAGTCTATGCACATTGATATGTGCGAACAAGCAGAAAGAACTGTTGCTAGGATATGCCTGTTTTTCTGCTGACAATTCTCTTATTTCGCCCGTTACCTGCTATTGCTAAAGGATTAGCTTATGAACACCTCTTCTTCAGACCCATCAGTTGTAAATACCACTTCAAATCATACTGCACACCCGCCAATGAGCTACAGCGATTACTATCATGATTTTGATATGAACGCGCTATTGACAGAAATATTTGGCGAGCATTTAGACGATCGCTTGAATGCTTATATGGCGTGCTGTGGTCGTCATGTGCGTGATGGTCGCGGTGATAATATTGCACTGGTGCATGAAGATACGTCGGGCAATGTAACGCGCATGAGCTTTGCTGAGCTTGATAAGGCAAGTGCACAAGTCGCCAATTTATTGTTGTCTTATGGCGTACAAGTTGGTGACCAAGTGGCAACCATGCTACCTCGCACTCCTGAGCTGCTCACCATTGTACTCGCGACTTGGCGAATCGGTGCGGTTTATCAACCGTTATTTACCGCCTTTGGCTATGATTCGATTAAGTATCGGATGGACAAAGCCAATACCAAAGTGGTTTTTACCAATCAAGAAAATCGTGGCAAGTTTGACGACTTGGCCAAACAAACCAAAATGGTGCTGGTTGGTAGCAAAGTAGATGCGCAAAGCTGGGGTGATGATAACTACGCTGAAAAGGTCGCAACGCAGTCGCAAACGGTAGACGCGGTTTCATTAGATACTGATGCACCCTTTCTGCAAATGTTTACCTCAGGTACGGTTGGCAAATCAAAAGGCGTTAGTGTGCCGCTAAGTGCGCTCTCAGCGTTCTATCTCTACATGCGCTATGCGATTGACTTGCGAGCGGATGATAATTACTGGAACATGGCTGATCCAGGCTGGGCATACGGTCTTTATTATGCGATTACAGGACCTTTGTTATTAGGCGTCACCACGTATTTTAATGAAGCTGGCTTTGATGCACAAAATACTCGCGATTTTATGGTACGTCATAAGATTAGTAATTTAGCGTCCTCACCGACAGCGTTTCGGATGATGAAATCGAGTGGCGTCTTTGAAGCTGCTCACAATGACAATAATAACGATAGTGAGGCTAAATTATCACTGCGCTGTGCCAATTCAGCAGGCGAAACCTTAAATACCGAAGTGGTCAACTGGGTTGAGACCTACTTAAGCTGCAAGGTTTGTGATCAGTACGGACAGACCGAGACAGGAATGACTTGCTGTGAGCACCATGCATTGGCACATGACTGTCCAGTAGGCTCGATGGGCATGGCGCTACCGGGGCACACATTGGTGGTGTTAGATGATGATATGAATATATTACCTGATGGCGAACAAGGACAGCTTGCCGTAGTGGTCAGTCAATCGTCCGCGTTTTATTTCCGCGGTTATAGCTGGAACGAAAAAGACGCCTTCGCTGATGATTACTATTTAACAGGCGACGTGGTTGAGCGTCATAGTGATGGCAGCTATTGGTTTTCAGGGCGTGATGACGATATTATCATTACCGCAGGTTACCGCGTTGGACCAACCGATGTCGAAAACACCGTGCTGGAGCATGAGGCAGTCGCAGAGTCAGCGGCAGTTGGAGTGCCAGACGAAGTGCGTGGTCATACCATTAAGTCGTATGTGGTGCTAAAAGACGGTATCGAAGGCACAGACGAGATTGCCAAAGAGATTCAAGACTTGGTACGCAGGCGTCTATCAACTCACGCTTATCCACGTGAGGTTGAGTTTGTGAAAGAGTTGCCAAAAACCCCAAGTGGTAAAATTCAGCGCTTTTTGCTGCGCAGTTTATCTGCGGCTTAATAAAGCAATGCATTTATATCGTCAGGTTAAGATAAAAATCGATAACTGATAAAAATAACAGTATAAATATTAATTAAAGGAAAAATTATGCAAATTGAACAACACAGCTTTTTGGTCACGGGCGGTGCGTCAGGTCTGGGAGAGGCCGTGGTTCGCGCTATTGTCAATCAAGGCGGTAACGTCGTCATCGCAGATCTTAATGAATCAGCAGGGCAAGCACTGGTAGACGAGCTAGGCGATAACGTTCGCTTTACACGCTGTGATGTGACCAGTAGTGATGAGGTGCAAGCGGCTGTAGATAAGGCTGAAAAAGAATTTGGCGGCTTACAAGGATCTATCAACTGTGCGGGCATCGCCGTTGTACAAAAGCTGCTGGACCGTGATAATAACCCAGCAGATCTCGATGCTTTTAGTCGCGGCGTCAATATTAATCTTGTCGGTTCCTTTAATGTCGCGCGTCTGGTCGCAGCCAGTATTGCAAAGCGTGTAGCAAATGCCAATAACGCAGACGGCTCCATAGAGAAGAACGCTGATAATGGCGTCATTATTAATACGGCTTCTATCGCGGCTTTTGATGGGCAAGTAGGGCAAGCCAGTTATTCGTCGTCTAAAGCGGGGGTCGTCGGTCTGACCTTGCCGCTAGCACGTGAGCTGGCACGTCACGGTATTCGCGTCATGACTATCGCGCCGGGCGTCTTTGCCACACCGATGATGGAGACCATTCCTGAAAAAGCGCGCGAACAACTAGAGGCGGGCGTACCTTATCCTAAGCGTCTGGGCAATCCCAATGAGTTTGCCAAGTTGGTCATGCATATCATTGATAATGCCTATCTCAATGGAGAAGTCATTCGCTTAGATGGCGCGATTCGTATGGTGTAATGGTATTAACGAAGTTTTTATGTCCAAAAGATCCTAATGTTATCCATGAAATTTTCACAAAAACTGGCATGGTGCTTTGGTAAGTTAATAGCGTGGTATGTTGCCATTTCACTCTCTAACGCTAAACGGAGTTATTAAAGCCTATGTCATTGTTTTCTCTACATTTCAGCAAAAAGCCGCGTCGATTGTTTGTCGTGATAGGACTGGGACTGACCACCATTATGAGCACCAGTGCGATAGGGTATGTCAAAACAGCCTCCTCGGATGCAAAAAGTACAGGCAATAATGGTCAGCCTATTTCTAGTACGGTGGTTATCGATAAAGTTTTTGTCGATAAATCCGACCGTATTTTGCAGCTGTTGAGTGGTGATAAAGTCATTAAGTCCTATCGTATTGCGCTAGGAGATAGTCCGGTTGGTCATAAACAGCAGCAAGGCGATGAGCGCACACCAGTGGGGGCGTACATATTAGATTATAAGAATGAGAACTCTATTGCCCATCGCTCCATCCATATAAGCTACCCCAATGCTGCTGACAAAGCTCGGGCACGATCACGCGGTGTCCATCCTGGTGGCGATATTATGATTCATGGGCAGATGAACGGCTTCGGTCACCTAGCGTGGATTAACCAACAACGTGATTGGACCGATGGTTGCATTGCGGTCACTGATAATGAGATGGATGAGATTATGGCGGCAGTTAAGGTTGGTACATCGATAGAAATTGTAGAATGAGTGTTATGTTAATGCTGACTATCGTGTAGTAAATTTCTAGCAGCTACAGCGCATTAGAATCTCTGCTATAGCTGTCTCTTGCTTGCCTTTCATTGTTGAGCAAGCCTCTCTTTTAGTTGTTTTTTATTTATCCTCTTGAAATACTCTCTTAGTGTGCCTATTGATAGCTTGTGATAATATCATTGCTATAGGTAAGGTTTTTACCTATATAAAATCTTACTATTTTTCAGTATTTACTAATAAGTCATAGATATTGATTGACAACTTGCACAAGTAGGTTGAAATCTTGTATGTTATACCCTATATATATAACAACTAACGGTGATTGAAATACGATAAAATTGACGATAAGCGCTATGTTTTAAATGCGGCGCGTTCGGTATTTTATGTTGCATTCACTGACTGATAATACTAATTATAAAAGGACACAATTATGAGGTTCGAAAAATTTACCCAGAAATTGCAATCAGCCATTCAAGAAGCACAGAGCCTAGCATTGGGGCGTGACCATACAGGTATTGACCCTGTGCATCTGCTTGCAGTATTGCTACAGGATGAGTCTAATTTATCTATCTGCCAACAAGCAGGCGCGTCTATCCCTGCGCTAAAGAATGGTGTGGCAAAGGCGCTCGACAATCAAGCGACGATTAGCGAGCCGACAGGCGATGTGAATTTAAACCCAAATTCGGTTAAAATTTTGAACTTGGCAGACCGTCAAGCGCAGAAAGAAGGCGATGATTTTATCGCTACTGAATGGGTGATGTTGGCGCTCGCTGAGCAAGGCGAAACCAAAAAGATATTTGAGAGTGCGGGCGTAACAGCGAGTAAATTAAAAACAGTCATTGAGCAATTGCGAGGTGATGATACCGTGAATAATCAAAATGCTGAAGATCAGCGTGATGCGCTGAATAAATATACGATTAACTTAACTGAGCAGGCGGAACTTGGTAAGCTTGACCCTGTGATTGGTCGCGATGAAGAGATTCGTCGTACCATTCAAGTACTGTCGCGTCGTACCAAAAATAACCCAGTACTGATTGGTGAGCCAGGTGTTGGTAAAACGGCTATCATTGAAGGTTTGGCACAAAAAATCATCAATGGTGACGTACCAGAAGGACTACGCCGCAAAGAAGTGTTGTCGTTAGATTTGGGCTCATTGATTGCGGGTGCAAAATTCCGTGGTGAGTTTGAAGAGCGACTCAAAGCGGTGCTCAGCGACTTATCAAAGCAAGAAGGCAATGTCATCTTATTTATCGATGAGTTGCATACTTTAGTAGGTGCTGGTAAAGCCGATGGTGCGATGGATGCTGGTAATATGCTAAAGCCTGCGCTTGCGCGTGGTGAGCTACACTGTGTCGGTGCGACAACTCTTGATGAGTATCGCCAGTATATCGAAAAAGATGCGGCTCTTGAGCGTCGTTTTCAAAAGGTACTGGTCGATGAGCCAACGGTCGAAGACACCATTGCGATTTTGCGTGGTCTAAAAGAGCGTTATGAGCTGCATCACGGTGTTGATATCCAAGACAGCGCGATTATTGCTGCTGCGCGGATGAGCCATCGTTATATTACCGATCGCAAGCTACCAGATAAAGCGATTGATTTGATTGATGAAGCGGCAAGTCGTTTACGTATGGAGATGGACAGCAAGCCTGAAGCCTTAGGTAAGCTTGATAGTCGCTTGATTCAGTTGAAAATGCAGCGCGAAGTGCTCAAAAATGAAGAAGACGCTGGTGCGCAAGCCGAGCGTAAAGTGCTTGATGCACAAATTGAAGAGCTAGAAAAAGAGTACGCTGACCTTAATGAGATTTGGCAAGCAGAAAAAGCATTGGTCAAAGGCAGTCAGCAGCTAAAAGATGAGCTGGATAAAGCGCGTATCGCCTATGACAAAGCCAGTCGTGAAGGTGATTACGAGACCATGAGTAAGCTGCAGTATGAAACGATTCCGCAGCTTGAGCGCCGCATTACTGAGTCTGACTTGGCAGAACAAAAAGAGCAGACAGGCGAAGGTAGTGGTGTAAAACTGCTACGTAACAAAGTCACGGATAATGAAATTGCCGAAGTCGTAGCGGCGGCAACAGGTATTCCTGTGAGCAAAATGATGCAAGGCGAGCGTGACAAGATGATAGCGATGGAAGAAAAGCTCCATGAACGTGTCATCGGTCAAGATGAAGCAGTCGAAGCGGTAGCCAATGCGGTACGCCGTAGCCGTGCTGGTTTGTCTGATCCGAATCGCCCTTCAGGTTCGTTCTTATTCTTAGGACCAACGGGTGTCGGTAAGACTGAGTTGACCAAGTCACTGGCGAACTTCTTATTCGACTCTGAAGATGCGATTGTTCGTATCGACATGAGTGAGTATATGGAGAAGCACAGTGTCAGTCGTTTGGTGGGTGCGCCTCCAGGTTATGTGGGCTACGAAGAAGGTGGCGCATTAACGGAAGCTGTACGCCGTAAGCCTTATAGTGTGATTTTGTTTGATGAAGTTGAAAAAGCGCACCCTGATGTGTTCAATATCTTGCTACAAGTATTGGACGATGGTCGCTTAACGGACTCACAGGGTCGCGTGGTGGACTTCAAAAACACGGTCATCATTATGACCAGTAACTTGGGTTCGCACAAAATCCAAGAGATGGTCGGTGAAAGTTACGAAGACATCAAAGCTGAGGTGATGGAATCAGTTGGGCAGCATTTCCGCCCAGAGTTTGTCAACCGTATCGACGAGATTGTGGTATTCCATCCGCTCGGTATGTCGCAGATGTCAGGTATTGCTGCGATTCAGTTGGATCGCTTGCGCCAGCGTTTGCATGAGCGTGAGATGGATATTGAGTTATCAGCTGATGCGATGAACAAACTGGTTGCGATTGGTTATGATCCTGTCTATGGCGCACGCCCACTCAAACGTGCTATTCAGCAGGAAATTGAAAACCCATTGTCATTGAAGCTATTGGCTGGTGATTTTGGCGCAGGAGATATCATCAAAGTCGATGTCGGCGCAGATGATAAGTTGGTGTTTGAGAAACGTAGCATGAATTAATATCTAACCCTAACTGACCGTGGTTTAAAACCAACCTCTTACTTGCCTATTTTTTCTACAGGCAGGTAAGGGGTTTTTTTGTGCGCTATTATTATTTACGATTTGAGTGCTTTGACTATGTTATAAATAAACTAAGCACTAAAAACTAAGCAATAGGAATAAGACGTCAACAGTTACGGAGACGACAAAATGACGATCATCAGTATGCAGCACCTAAGCACGCCATTAATATTACCGATAATGATCAGCGCACTGCTTTTTAGTGCTCCTGCTTGCTCCAATCAAACTGCCGTCGATACCCACGAAGACCTGACAGACTATAGAGAAGGACAAGCCTCTGCTAGTGAGTCGCTAGCAAGTACCGAAAAACCCGCCTTTATCACCAAGAAAATTGCTACGTTTGATGAGCCTTGGGCAATGACAGCATTACCTACCGTTAATAATGAACCCCCTAAATTACTTGTCACCCAAAAGACAGGCGAGTTATTCATTGTTGATACGGCAACAGGTGCCAAGACAACCATCAGTGGTATACCGAAAGTGGCTTATGGTGGGCAAGGTGGTCTTGGCGATATCGTTCTTGCACCAGATTTTGCTACTTCTAATCATGTCTATATGAGCTACGTTGAAGCAGGGAATGACACTGATAATAATAAGTTTGGTGCTAAAGTTATCAAAGCGACATTGATAGGATTGGATACAGCCACGCCACATTTGCAGGATTTTACGCCCATTTGGGAGCAAACACCGAAAGTAAAAGGGCAGGGGCATTATAGTCATCGCTTGCTGTTCTCGCCTGACGGAAAATATTTATATATCAGTTCAGGCGAGCGCCAAGAAAAAACGCCAGCACAGGATATGAGCGTCAATTTGGGCAAAATTATTAGGTTAAATCTTGATGGCTCAGTGCCAGCAGATAACCCTTTTGTAGATAATAGCAATGACATTGCCGCGCAGTTTTGGACAATCGGTCATCGTAATGTATTGGGTATGGCTTTCGATGAAAAAGGTAGGCTTTGGGCGCATGAGATGGGACCACGGGGCGGTGATGAGTTCAATCTCATTGAAAAAGGTTATAACTACGGTTGGCCAATCGTATCAAATGGGCGTAACTATACAGGCACGGATATTCCTGACCATGAGACGCGCCCTGAGTTTACGCCGCCTAAAATTAGTTGGACGCCAGTGATATCACCGTCTTCGATGAGTATTTATAATGCTGGACAATATAATGATTTCCCAGCGTGGCAAGGTAATGCGCTCATTAGTGGCTTATCCTCTAAAGCGCTGATAGTCGTCGATTTTGATGAAAATAGCCGCGCGACTGAGCGCTATCGTTATGATATGGGCGAGCGTATTCGTAGTGTGTTAAATGTAGATGGACAAGTTTGGGTGTTAGAAGACGGCGATAATAGTGGATTATTACAATTGACTCCACAGTAGTGATTAATAGCTATTGCTCTTCAACTTTCCAAGCGTTTTCACTATTGTAGGTTAGGCTACTAAATGGTTTTGCTCTATTTCTGTCAATAAGAAAAACGTAAATAGCTAATTAGATTTGATAGTTGAGAGGTATCTTGTTAAGGTATTCTTCCTAAAAAACTAAGGCTAACAAACAAATGGATCATGTAAAAGTTGGCAGGTTAGGCCCTTTTCCACGGGTAAGTAAACCTGTGTTTATTATTTCAGCGCTACTTATTATTGGATTTATTATCTTTGGTGCTTTCTTTACTGAAACCGCTGGTGTGTTATTTAGCTTTTTGCAGAACTTTATTACGGATAAGTTCGGCTGGTTATTTATTATTTTAGTAAATTTAGCATTGTTACTTTGTATTTATCTCGCGATGAGCCGTTATGGCGATATTCGTCTAGGCGCACAAACTGAGACGCCACAGTACAGTTTGTTCTCATGGATCGGGATGTTGTTCTCTGCTGGTATTGGTATAGGATTGGTGTATTGGGGGACAGCTGAGCCCTTGTATCACTTTATGGCACCACCACTCGGAGAAGCGGAAACGATAGAAGCCGCCAAGCAAGCCATAAATTTTACATTCTTGCATTGGGGCTTACATGCATGGGCGCTGTACGCGATTGTTGCATTGTCTTTGGCTTATTTTCACTTTCGCCGTGGCTTGCCTTTATCGATTCGCTCAACGCTTTATCCTCTATTGGGCAAAAAAATCTATGGCTCGTGGGGACATGCCGTTGATATCTTAGCGGTATTTGGTACGATGTTTGGGGTGGTAACGTCGCTTGGTCTTGGCGTTATGCAGATTAATTCAGGACTTGAGCGACTATTTGGTGTTCCTAATAATCTAACGATACAGATCGGTCTGATTGTTTTCGTTACTATTTTAGCTGCTTTTTCCGTCATGATGGGCCTAGACAAAGGTATTAAGCGCTTGAGCGATATTAATATCGGACTGACGGCAATCTTACTCGGGTTTATGGTCATCTTAGGGCCGACGCTTTTTATCTTTGATAGCTATCTTGAAAATGTTGGCAACTATCTTTCGGTAGTTGTACCGCTAGGTCTGTGGGGTGAATCGTATGAAGGTCAAGAAAATTGGCAGTCATCATGGACGATATTTTATTGGGCATGGTGGGTAAGTTGGGCGCCGTTCGTTGGCGTATTTATCGCGCGTATCAGTCGTGGTCGTACTATTCGTGAGTTTATATTGGGTGTTTTATTGATTCCCATGCTGATTTTGTTCTTTTGGTTCACCACTTTCGGTGGCGTTGCTATCCATATGGAGCTCTTAGCTGCTATTGATCCCGCTATGGCCAGCCCAGGATTGGTAGAAGCCGTGCAAACGGATTTTGGTAGTGCAATTTTTAAATTGGTTGAATTTTATCCATTGGCACAACCAGTCACCTTAATGATTGTCGTTATGATTGTCCTTTGGTTTGTGACTTCATCCGATTCAGCAAGCTTTGTGATTGATATGTTGACCGCAGGTGGTGATACCAACCCACCAAAAATCCAGCGTTTATTCTGGGCAAGTACGGAAGGTATCATTGCTGCTGTTTTGCTTGCTGCTGGTGGACTAAGTGCATTACAAGCAGCGGCTATCGTTGCAGGATTACCCTTTGTTTTAGTAGTATTTGCGATGATGTATGCGTTACTTCGTGGCTTAAGCCGAGATCGTTTGATACTGTATCGCGCTCAGCAGCATTTTATTACCGAAGAATCCGCAGATCATAATTCAGCCAATGAGTTTGCTGATGAGCACTTGTTAAAAGGACCACCTAAAATTGTAAAAGGTGATTAGCAGATTATATATATCAGCTTTAATACTGTTTTTATGAAATGAATCAGGCAGTTAGCTTCTTCTTTTTTTACGTAAAAACACAATATAACAATTGTGATTTGAAATCCTAAGATGCATCGTTATCTTAGGATTTTTTTATTTGTTGACCAATAGCAAGGTTATAAAGTGTCTGATTCGATTTGATAGTTGTGCAGTATCTTGTTAAGGTGAGCCCCTTCAAAAATTGAGATGACTAAATGGATCATGTAAAAGTTGGCCGCTTAGGCCCTTTTCCACGGGTAAGTAAACCTGTGTTTTTAACTTCAGCATTATTAATTCTTGTGTTCATTATTTTTGGTGCTCTTTTTAATGAGCAAGCAGAATTGTTGTTTGGTCATGCAAAAGCATTCGTGTCTTTGCGTTTTGGCTGGTTCTTTATTGTGGTGGTCAACTTAACGTTGGTGATGAGTATTTACATGATATTTAGTCGTTATGGCGATATCAGGCTTGGTCATCAAAATGAAAAACCAGAATACAATCTAGTCTCTTGGATCGGCATGCTATTTTCCGCGGGTATCGGTATTGGCCTGCTTTACTGGGGTACGGCTGAACCCTTGTATCATTTTATGGCGCCGCCGCTAGGAGAAGCTGAAACAGTGGCTGCCGCCAAGCAAGCGATGAATATCTCGTTCTTGCATTATGGTTTACATGTGTGGGCGCTCTATGGCATGGTCGCGTTGTCATTGGCTTATTTCCATTACCGAGTGGGCTTACCGCTGGCCATCCGTTCGACACTATATCCTATATTGGGCAAAAAGATTTATGGTGGCTGGGGTCATACGGTCGATACACTAGCGGTATTTGGTACGATGTTTGGAGTAGTGACCACTTTAGGTCTTGGGGTATTGCAAATTAACTCAGGTCTTGAGACCTTATTTGGCATACCCAATAATATTACAGTGCAAATTATTTTGATTGCCTTAATCACTATGTTGGCAGGTCTGTCTCTATTTATGGGGCTAGATAAAGGGATTAAGCGCTTAAGTGATACCAATATATTATTTACTGTGATATTGCTCAGCTTTGTGATTATTTTAGGACCGACCCAGTTTATCTTTAATAGCTTTGTAGAAAATATTGGCAATTATTTACATCAAATTGTGCCATTAGGTCTTTGGACAGAATCGTATGATGGTCAAGAAAACTGGCAGGCATCATGGACGATTTTCTATTGGGCATGGTGGATAAGCTGGTCGCCTTTCGTTGGTGTGTTCGTGGCTCGTATCTCTCGTGGTCGAACCATTCGTGAGTTTATCTTAGGGGTGTTATTAATTCCTATCACCATCTTGTTCTTATGGTTCACCGCTTTCGGTGGTTCAGCCGTTAATATGGAATTAATGGCAGCCGCTGATCCCAACCTCATTAGTCCTGGCCTGATTGAGGCTGTCCAAGCAGATACTGGCAGTGCCATCTTTAAGCTGATGGAATCTTATCCATTTACGTCAGCTTTGAACTTGCTTATCGTAGTGATGATTGTGCTTTGGTTTGTCACGTCATCGGATTCGGCCAGTTTTGTCATTGATATGTTGACCTCAGGTGGCGATGCCAATCCACCGAAAATTCAGCGCCTATTTTGGGCAGGTACAGAGGGTGTTATCGCTGCCGTACTATTAGCAGCAGGTGGCTTGAGTGCGCTACAAGCGGCTTCAATTGTGTCAGGTTTCCCTTTTGCGATTGTGATAGTCGTTATGATGTACTCATTATTACGCGGCTTGAGTCGAGATCGTTTGATACTGTATCGCAACCAGCAATGGTTTGTCACCGAAGAGTCAGCAGAGCATAATTCAGCCAATGAATTTCGTGATGAAGATTTGCTGACAGGCCCACCTGATCTTGAAAAACCTGAAGATTAAATTTTATTAATCTGAAAAATAATAAAAAAGCACCCGCCTATGATTAAGCGGGTGCTTTTTTATATGATTTAATTGTCTTTTTTAGTTTGATATAAAGTATTTACACAAAGTTATAAAGCAAGGTTATGAGCACTGTCCTTTAACATAACCTACTGCTGCCGTTGTGCCACATGCCGAACATGAGTTGCCCGCAGTGCGATAACTAAATCCTGAGCTGGTTTTTACTTTGACACACACAGGATCGTATTGCGCGGTGCACATCGTTTGCTCAGGGTTGTAAGGTGGGCACTTAATGAAAGGGTTATCGCTGTTCTGTTGGCTGTGCCCAGTGGTATGAATAGGGGCGGTGTCAGGCGTATCGATGCTTTGGATGTTATTACAGCCAGCTAAGGCAAGAGTGACTGATAACCCTAATAACGACAGGCATGATCGCCATGATTTGAATAAGTGGTTCATAATCATATGTCCTTATAAATAGTGTTCGGTAAGTCCCTGTTATCGATAGCTGGTTGCAACCATGTGATGAACAAGGTGGTTTTAATTGATAGTAGCCTATTTATCAGCAGTCATCTACCAAATCATGATTAATAAAAAACCCAAGCCTATGATTAAGCTTGGGTTTGAGCATCACTATAGTCATTCCACTATAAAAATATTACTGCGTTAACCTCGCTCGAGGTATTAAATATACATCTACACTCGGTTGCCTTGTACTACTTTTAAATTGAACTGACTATATTAGCCGTTTTATAAGTGCCAGCTAAAGGCGATAGAGCTATTTGGCTGCTTTGTCATCTTGATTAAGCTGAACATATTTATCAAAGTTCTGCGCATAATCAGTCAGGTTGTCACTCAGCATTTGGCGATACTGTTTGACATAAAATTCAACGATATCATCTTTTTCTTTGGCAAAGTCATCGCCTTTGACAAAGCCGATAGAGGCGACAGATGCGCTATAACGTGCTGCGGCATAAAGTAGTGATGCACCTACTTGTCCTGAATGCGCTTCAGAACCCAACTGACTGTTTGCGATACCAATAATGGCATCAGCACGTTGGTAAAATGCTTGCATTTCAGGGGTAATCTCAATGTTAGCGTCAACATTGCTTTCTTGAATGTTACTGTCTTGCATATTGTCTTGAGACATAAGCGACTCCTAATAAGTATCGGTAATGTTAAATTTATAAAGAGGGTTTGTAGGTGGTGCAAAGTTATATTTTTACAAACCAGCGTCTGCTTTTAAGATCTCAGCTTTGTCTGTTTTTTCCCACGTAAAAGCAGTTTCAGAGCCAGGACGACCAAAATGACCAAAAGTCGCCGTTTGCTGATACATTGGCTGCAATAAGTTTAGCATACGGGTAATGCCATAAGGGCGCAGGTCAAAATGGGTGCGAATCAGACGGATGATTTCATCATTGCTGATTTTATTCGTACCAAAGGTATTGACAGAGATAGAGGTTGGTTCAGCGACACCAATGGCATAACTAACCTGTATTTCACAGCGCTCAGCAAGTCCTGCCGCAACGATGTTCTTAGCCACATAACGCACGGCGTACGCAGCACTGCGATCTACTTTTGATGGATCTTTACCACTGAATGCACCGCCGCCATGACGCGCCATACCGCCATACGTATCAACAATAATTTTACGACCTGTCAATCCAGCATCACCTACAGGCCCGCCAATCACAAACTTACCCGTTGGGTTAATATGATAGCGCGTGCCAGCATGCAATAATTCAGCAGGCAATACTTGTTTGATGATAGATTCCATTATGGCTTCTTGCAGATCTTTTTGCGAGATACTTGGATCGTGTTGCGTTGATAGCACTACGGCATCAATGGCAACAGGCTTGCTACCATCATATCTTAAGGTCACTTGTGCTTTGGCATCTGGACGTAACCACGGCAACTCGCCTGCGCGGCGCAGCTCAGATTGGCGTTCCATCAAGCGATGAGCAAATTCGATAGGGGCTGGCATCAAGACATCAGTTTCGTTACTGGCATAGCCAAACATAAGACCTTGGTCACCTGCGCCTTGCTCTTCAGGGTCGCTACGATCGACACCTTGAGCGATTTCAGGAGATTGTTTGCCGAGCATGTTGATGACCGCGCATGTTTCGCCATCAAAGCCTAAGTCTGAGTGGTGGTAACCAATACCGTTTACAGTATCACGCACGATACGCTCAACATCGATATTTGCCGTCGTGGTGACTTCACCTGCTAGTATCACAGCACCTGTTTTAACCAAGGTTTCGCATGCCACGCGTGCATGCAAATCTTCACGTAAGATGGCGTCAAGGATGGCATCTGATATTTGGTCAGCCATTTTATCAGGATGACCTTCGCTCACAGATTCTGAGGTAAATAAGTTGTATTCACGCATAATGGGATCGCTTAATTGCAGGGACTGTATTCTACGAACTCAGTCATTATTAAATGTATATAAAAATAAAAGGCGAAAACGAATAAAAAAATTAGCACATTTTACCGTGTATCGAGGTAAAACTCTAGCGATGGATAATACTAAGAAGTAACTAGGCATGGATTAACCATGGTAAAAGTCATCAATTTCGCTATTTTCTTGCCAGCGATATTCAGTATAGTGAGCGATCTGGCGCGCTGTATGGATGTCATGTCTATCGGCGATAAAGCCAAGCGCCATGTCCATACCTGCACTGACACCTGAGGACGTATAAAATTTGCCATCAACAACCCAGCGTGCTTGCTCGGCCCAATGGACTTTGTCAGATTGCGCTATCACCCATTGCCATGACAGTTTATTAGACGTTGCGCGCTTGTCATCTAAGACGCCTGCCTTAGCCAACAATGCGCTACCCGTACAAATGCTAAGTACCCAATCAGCATGGTCAACCAAGGTTGTTAACGTCTGCAAAAATGGTCGGTGATTGATTTGCTGGCGAGTACCCATGCCGCCAACCATCAACAAGATATCAGTCTGATGCGCTAACTCGCTAACAGCGACTGTCTGCATCGCAACGCCATGCTTACTATGAATAATGCCGCCGTTTAAGGAGGCAAATTGCAGACGATAATGCTCAGGTAAGCAGCCAAACATCTCGATAGGTCCAAATAGATCCAAAGTCTCAAAATCATCGAATAATAGCGCGGTCAGTGTCTGCATCTGGCTTCCTAATTTTTAAATAATGTTTACACAAGTAAGTGGGCGTCTACTGCTTTTTTAACCACGCTATTCATGTTTTATTCATATAAAGTAGATCAATTAAACCTTTTATAACTAGGGCGTGTCCTCATTTTAAAAATGGTGATAAAAATGAGATAAATTGCCGTCAAACAAGGAAAGTAGCGCACATAATATCGAGATATTAAGAAGCTATTTGACGATGTTTGGCAAAATTTAGCTATTTTTAGCCCATTTAGAAAGTAATCGATTGAATTGAGGACACGCCCTAGAGCAGTTATCGTTCTAAAAGCGATCGTTCTAAAAATTATAGCTCCAAAAACTTGGCTTTGTCTTTAAACATACATTCGTCATAAACAGGACACGCCCCGCATTTGGGTGTACGAGCTTGGCAGGTATAGCGCCCGTGTAAGATAAGATAATGATGTGCATCCACGATGAAGTCATCTGGGATACGCTCGACCAACTTATTTTCAACGATCAAGACGTTCTTGCCAGTAGCCAGCCCCGTACGATTACCTACCCGAAAGATATGAGTGTCGACCGCCATGGTTGGCTGACCAAAAGCGGTATTTAACACCACATTAGCGGTTTTACGACCAACACCAGCGAGAGACTCTAAGTCTTTGCGGTTATCAGGGACGGTGCTATTAAATTTCTCAATCAAATCTCTACAAGTTTTGATGACATTTTTGGCTTTGGCATTATATAAGCCAATATTTTTGATATAAGATTTTAGACCGTCTTCACCCAATGCCAAGATTGCTTCAGGTGTATTTGCTACGGGATATAATTGCTTGGTGGCAATATTGACGCTCACATCCGTCGCCTGCGCAGACAAGATGACCGCGATCAGCAGCTCAAAATTACTCTTATAATTCAATTCCGTAACTGGTTCATCAATCGTCGCTGCCAGCTTTTCAAAAAATGGACGCACGTCACGATTGGGCATTCGTCTCGATGGCGGGGTATCGGCAGTTTTATGTTTGACGGTTTTACTCATAGTATTCTTACTATTTTTTGACTATTGATAGTTAATAACTGATACAAGATATCGGGATAAATTTATTTTAGCGATGTTGGGTAGACTGTCTAACAAATGATAATTATGCTATTAAAGCTGACTTAACTCCACTTGCAATGCGTCAAGCTCTACTTGTTTGCTCTCATTTGGACGGACACTTAGCTGCTTTTCTAACTTTTTAATTTTACTACGTAGCTTCGCTGCGGCAATGGTGTTTTTTGCCTGCGCTTCGCTAATATTCAACAATTGACTAGCGGCATTGTTCAGTTTTGCTTCAACCATGCTGACCACAGGTCTACTATTGCTACTATCAGCCAGCTGTTCGGTGACGCGTCTTAAATGAGTATGATAGCGCTGTCTTAAATCTTCTTGCTCTGTGGTACGTTCAGAGCTAGACAGCTCCCGTTCAACAGTGACCAAATCGATGCAGTCGACTGGACAAGGAGCGATGCAAAGCTCGCAGCCGGTGCATAAATCCGTAAAGATAGTATGCATGTGCTTACCAGTACCCACAATAGCATCGACTGGGCAGGCAGGTATACATTTGGTGCAGCCGATACAATCATCTTCACGGATCACTGCACGTACCTCAGTCGGACGTTCAGAGGTCGCATCTATTGGCCACTGAGAAGGCGCAGCGCTAAGTATCGCTTCATGACTGTCTATATTAATAATTTGAGCAATGGCCTTGGTAACGGGTTGACCACCGGGTACACATTTATTGTATGGCTCATTGTCAAGCACGATAGCGGCGGCATAGGGCAAGCAGCCGTCTGGGTGCTCGCAAAGTCCACATTGTGTTTGCGGTAGACAAGCATCAATATATGAGATTTTCGCTTGTATGTCCGCAGGTAAGCGCTCTATATCCAAAGTGTCGAACAAGATTGGCAAATTGGTGAGACGGATGTGGGTGCTATTTTTACTAGTGGTGCTTTGCATATGCTTTAAAACCTTAATATCAGTGCTAAGTGCTAAGTGTGCTCTGAGCGCTGACATTAGAATAATAGGATAATAACGATATTGATAAATGCTGCATTGATATTATAAATTAAAGCAAAATACCTTGCTCATTGGCAATTTGTGCGATCAGCTCGTAAGCAATGCTACCTTTTGAGGGTATTTTGGGCAAATTTGATAGATCAAAAAAATCGGCGTGCGACAGCTCATCTTCTTGGATAACAATTTCGCCAGCTGCGTAAGAAGCACGAAAGCCTAGCATTAAATTAGACGGAAATGGCCATGGCTGACTGCTGACGTAACGAATATCTGATAGGCTGATATTCACCTCTTCTGCCACTTCACGCACTACCGCGTGTTCTAGGCTTTCACCCACTTCTACAAAGCCTGCAATCAAACCGTATAGTAACGGTTGTGGCG
This sequence comes from Psychrobacter sp. NC44, assembly GCF_904846655.1. NCBI lineage: Bacteria > Pseudomonadati > Pseudomonadota > Gammaproteobacteria > Moraxellales > Moraxellaceae > Psychrobacter > Psychrobacter sp. NC44. The sequence continues at coordinate 57,387 of NZ_CAJHBN010000012.1, forward strand.
ACTGTAATAAATGAGGTGCTGTTTTTTGCTGTCCATAACGATGATGATGGGCTAGCAAAATCTGCATTTCACCAGTTTGCGGATTCGGTCGAGTGATAGCCGTAATGACACAGGGTTGTACACGTGGGTATTGGCGCAATCGGCACACTGGACAGACCATCGCACGCTCATCTCGTTTGGCATGAATGGTTGGGGCAGCACAGCGACTACAAAACTGTGTATCTGTTTGCCAGCGCAATAACTGTATCGCTTGGCTAAGCTGATCGGACAAAGCCACTGGCAACTGAGTAATCAGCTGGCGGTAAGGAACAAACGCATTACCACTGCCCTCAGCGATGATGGGCAATACCATGTGATGTGCAATTGCATAGTCATAAGTAATGGCGCTAGCCGCTTGCGCAGTAAAGGTGTGGGGAGTATCAATCGAACTGTCGGCACTTTCTAGAGTATCGGTACCTTCTAGAGTATCGGAACTTTCTAAAATATCGGCATACTTCAGAGCGTCTACACTCGCGCTAGTATGCTTGACATCAGGCGACCAGTGACGCGGTGCTAGGCTTTCGAGTAGCGTGACATGACCAACTTGATAAGCAAGCTGGGTCTCCTCGTCTGAATGTGTAGCGGATGGGGGTAATTCAAGCTGCACCGGCCACCATCCATTAGGTAGCTGGCGGCATAAAACAGTATCATCACTAAATACAAAAGCGCTGGTCATAGGTAAAATTCCAAACCGGTTAAGGTCAGTACGCATCAGTGTTGATACAGACTTTTTTTAATTGAAGTAAAGTCAATCCTATATCATTCATCAGATACGGTGTCAGTCAGGCTCGCTTAGCACTACTATTTGTAGTGCTAAGCGCATCTTACTTGTATCCAGACTATATGGGATCGACTATGGCAGCAGAGCCGCCATTTAAATATCATTTTAGTGCTTAAGCGTGATAGAAATTAGGCTGCCAGTAAATGACTCAAGCTCTGCTGTCCCACATCTAATGCTTGTTTGCTGACCGGACGATTGTGCTCAAAACCATCTAGATGATGATCGACGGCCATAATGACATCAGCGATACAGGCAAGCGTATTGTCTTCAATACGTTGTCCACCTTCGATACGTTGCTGAAGATAATTGGCCAATTGACTGAGCATGCTGGCAGGTGTTGGCAGCTGTAAGAAGCGCACAGCCCCTGCCACTTGGCGCATCATCTCAGGTATGTTCTGGATATTGAGCATATCACGCTCTGGCTCAGCCAAATAATCGTTAATGGCTTGTTCTGCACTGGCAATAGCGGAACGACTTTCTTGTATCAAAGTATCATTAGCCGTATTGAGCTGATGTAAAGAGATATGCGGGTTATTCAGTGGCAAATAGATGGCCCCTGGTGTGTGCATTTCTGCCATTGCAATGGTGGCGTTTTCCGCATGCATTAATGCCAACAGCAAGTGATCGAAATCATCAGGCGAGGGCGTTTGCCAATGACTAACAGCTTCTGCTGCTACGCTGAGACTATTGGCTGCATTTGATAAACCAAGCAAGCGTAACGCTGAGCTCAATTCTGTTAGCTCTTCGATAATCTGTGTGGTTTGCATATCGACAGGGTTCAATGAATCACCACGTGCGTAGCTATCCACATTTTCTTTGATGGTATTAATTTGGGTCTGAATGATGGTGTTCAGCGTATCGGTAAGCGCGCGATTAGGACCGAATAAGAAACGTTTCATTTGCTCAAGTTGCGCGCTTTCCAAGTGGTTGCTGGCGTATTGCTCACGCAGTCGTTGCGCCGCATCACTGTCACGCTGGCAAGCGAAACTGACCAAATCAGCAAACCGTTTGTCCATCACAGGCAAGTAGCTTTGGAATTGCTGCTCTAAATAAATCAGTGTGTGTTTTTGACTCAGATTTAGCGGTAATATCGTGGCAATGTCCGTGACAGCTGCGGTGGCCGCTTGCCAAAATAGACTGCTGGTGTTTGATGCTATCAAAGCACACGCTGCACTCATGGCGTCAAGTTTCTGCTGATCGTCTGGGCTAACGTTGCCATTTTGATTGAGCAGAGCGACTCCAAGACCACTACGATAAGCATAAGTTAGTAGTTCAGTGTCTAGGTTAAGCTCGTCAAGTGGTTGGAAGTTTTGTTCAGGGTTGGCAATGATGACACTACTGCTACCAAAAGCTGCAAAATAGTCTGCTGTGATAGGGGTTTCTTGCCCGTGAGCATTGAGTTTATTGATAACAGGCAGTAACAAGGTTGGCTCTACCGACTCTGTCAAAAGCACAAACTCGATATAGCGATCCAGTGTCATAATGGCTTCTGATAAGTCCATAATCAAGCTGGTATCGTTATTATCACCATTATCATAGAGGCGCTGTAAACCATTGACAATAGCGGTGTTCAAAGCCTCTGCACCAACCAAAGATATCAGCTCAAAGATGCAAGACAGCTGCTTTAGCACAGTGATAGAATCTAATAATAAAGGGGCTTGACTATTATCATCATTAAATTCACTCAGATGAATCTCAGTATCTTTTAAGGTTACGATGATCTCATCATGCAACAAATGTAGCGATGGTAGATTGAAATCAGTAACACTAAGCGTTGGGGCCGTTAACTTCATTTGCGCAGACTGGTTCATAGGTGTTTTTCCATAATGTACTGATGAGAATGGCGATGGTTTAAATGATGATCGAAAAAGCACTTGCTGGTGATGTTTTAACGCTTAATATAACAATAATCAAGCCTATATTATACAAATGTTATTGCTCAAAGATTGATATCATCAGCTTATACGGCGACTACATATTGGCTTTTAACTCAGGATACGCTTCTGCGAGCGCGGCATACCACTCTTGATTGGTATTTTCATCCATAGATGACTCTAGCAATAAAGACGCTAAATTGGCAAAACTGGCGTGGGCTGTCTGCCCGCCATCTGTTTGCGTGTCTTCTTCGATGGCGAGTGTAACCTGTCCACCTGTCATTGCCAGATAAACTTCTGCTAAAATCTCTGAATCAAGTAAGGCGCCATGAAAAGTACGATCTTGCTTCCCCACATTTAGGCGACGCACTAAAGCATCTAGGGTGTTTTTTTGCCCAGGATATTGCTGCTTTGCCATGACCAGCGAGTCAGTCACTTGTACGCGCTCGGCAAAGTCGTTCATACCAACTTTGGCAAACTCCATGTTTAAGAAGTTCATATCAAAGGTGGCGTTATGAGCGATGATTTCTGCGCCGTCCATAAAATCATAGAGCGACTGAGCAACTTGATCAAAGGTAGGTTTGTCGGTCAAAAATGCCTCAGAAATACCATGGATACGAATGACCTCGTCATCCATGCCGCGCTGTGGATTGATATAAACGTGGAGCTTTTCACCCGTAAATTTACGCCCGATCATCTCCACGATACCGACTTCGATAATACGGTCGCCTTTTAACGGATCAAGACCTGTGGTTTCAGTATCCATAATGAGCTGGCGATCAGACTCATGACGATGGATAGGTTTGGGTAGCAGCGGTATGAAATACGGATTGGCACGACTGGTGTCACCGTCGAATTTTGGTGTATCAGCTTCTTCTATGCCAGTAACGCTAGCGGGCACATGATCATTTATCGTTGCATCAGTCATAGACGTTTGGGTTTCCGGCATCTCTATTTTACTCATTGGTTTGCTAGCATTATGCTGATAGCGATCGGCTTCTATTACAGCATCTTTACTTATCATATCATCGGCAGGGTTTGTATCGTTATCAGTGCCTATGACATCTTCGTCAAGCTCATCATCTGCCATATCCAGACCCAGTGGATCGAAACTTAGCCAGTCATCGTGAGCAGCATTTTGCGCTGTATTAGGCATTATTTGCCCTTTTTTTTTAGCCGTGTCTTGCGGCTCTATGCTTGATAATTCTTCACTGCTGGACGTCACGCCCAAGTTTGCCAGCTCGTCCGCTTTTTCATTGCCTGCATGTCCTGCGTGACCTTTTACCCAATGCCAGTCAACATCGCGCTGCTGGCATAGCTTGTCTAATTGCTGCCAAAGGTCTTGATTGGCGACGGGTTTTTTACTTGCCGTTTTCCAGCCTCTTTTTTTCCAACCCTCTATCCATTCGGTGATGCCTTTTTTGACATAGCTTGAGTCTGTCCAAATCTCGAGGTTGTGCTCATGCGGGCTATGGGTTAGTGCTTGTATTGCGCCCATCAACTCCATGCGATTATTGGTTGTCTCTTTATCACCGCCGTACAAATCTTGTGTACGTCCATCACTAAAAATGAGATGTGCGCCCCAGCCACCCGCGCCCGGATTGCCTTTACAGGCACCATCCGTATAGGCCACGGTGGTGTTTGATTTGGCGGCCAACGGATTCATCGCGTTACTGGTGTTGAATGGCTGCGCTGAGGTGCGATTGTCTGACATAAAAAATTATTGACCTAAAAATTGATAAAGATAGGGAGGGTTGGAGGGATTTTGCTAGCGTTGTTTTTACACCAGCGATTCCGTTATATTTTGGGAATGAGTATAACAAATCTATCGTTAATATGGGCAATCGTAATGCACAAAGTCGCCAAAAGCACAGATCATAATAGTAACCTTGCTATTTTCTGTTAAAATGAGCTGTGTTGCGACACAGTATCAAACGGTATTGACTGCGCAGCAGAAAAAACAGCAGTTTGCTGGCGTCAATGAGTAGCGCAAATCATTCGACAGTGCCAATAGTTGATGAAAACACGCCCTAAAAAATAATGCTAATAGCAACATTGTCGTCATCACTGTTTAAAGATAGTTTTTTTTAAGACAATTTTCATAAAAGTTTAATGCATGAATGCAGGATAACCCTATTATGTCCTTACGCTCAAACATTTTTTATAAAAGGCTGATGTGCTTACCAGTCGGCATAGCGGTGAGCAGCGCGCTATTTTTAAGTGCTTGCAACGATAGCAACATTCAAGCTGATACTGGAATGGTCGAAGCGGCGACAGACTTATCGGTTTTTGAAGGTTGTTACACGGTTAGTCATGACGAGCCTGCCCAAATAAAAATCAGTCAACAGGATGACTCGTGGGTGATGCAGATGAAAGAGCCGGCAAGTGCGAAGCGCGTTTGGGATGACGCTGAGCCGCTAGAAGTGATTAAAAATAGCGACATTCCGCAGTTTTTCTCTATTGACCCTGACAATGTCGATGCGGTCATTGGGCGTCCTGATCGAGTGCTAGTACTGGCTCATGTGAAGCCTGCCTATGCCAATATCGATCCACTTTTAGATAGTGAATACTTATCCTATATTTATCGCGGTGCCAATACCATCTATCGTGTCGAGTGTGATGATGTTAATACCGATATTTTAGCCAATCCACATGCCAATATTGTGATTGATAATGTTAATGAGAGCCTCTAAAAAAGCATGGCTCATAAACAGAATTTAAGATCGATAGTGTTATTTTAAACAGTGTTTTGCTATAAACCATATGTCATTAGAGTTAAGCAATATGAATTTTTTCAGTTACGTGGTATTGGGCGGATTTTCTTATGCAGCGGGTTGGGCAATCAGAACCTATGTACTTGATAAGAAGCCTGAACCTGAGCAACATTACAATCTAAAGCATCCTGCAATTTTGGCGTATTTAGGCGGTTTCTTTATTATTATGCTGATTGTCTCGTGGCTGATTGGTCGCTATGCGCTTGGGCATGCTGCTATCGATTTGCCGTTTATTATTATCAATAGCCTCGTTGCAACCTTTGTCTATTCGTTCGGTCTCAATCCAGAAAAAGCGCGTTATGATGTTCCAGATTAACACACGTAGATAATTGCTATTAATGAATAAAAAAGCCACGGCTGATACATTGATTGTCAGTCGTGGCTTTTTATAACGATTATTTTTTATAACGATCATTTTAGGATGATAGCTTGTACAAAGTTACCTGTTTTTCTTTAAGTCAGTAGCGGTTTGTTTTTTCTTCCAAGTTTGATATTTTTGCAAATCTTTTTCGACCAACTTCAAGCAAAAGGTGAGGACTAGCGCATCGTCAATATGACCGATAAAGGGTATGAAATCTGGAATTATATCGATTGGGTTGAGAGTATAGAGCAGTCCAACCACACCTGCTGAAATGGTCTTGTAGGGAATATCGCGATAGTTTCCTTGATAGTAGTCTTTAATCAAGCTCATGAATAGCATCAAATCTTTGGCAAAACGCTCAAGATGGCTACTGTCTTTTAGCTTTTCTTGCAGTTTTTCTTCTTCGTTGATGAGGTACTCTAAATCAGTATCCAATATGTCCTCTTTTTTCTGTTTATCAGTCGCTTTCTCAGCCATTATTATTATCCTTATTTAACCGAAATCGGTGTTCTCATACTACAACAAAGTCGCGGAATGTGCCAATAAGGCTAGGTTTTTGATGTGTATCATGGCTAGCATGGCGAAAAATTAAATAGTGGCAAAGGTTGGGCAACTATCATCGCCAAAAAAGCGTTTACAATATGCTGCTGTGCGGTTTAAGCAAGTAGACTGCAAAAATAAAGATGATGCAAAAGTATATTAAAATAAAAATGATAAGGTGGCAGAGAGAGATGGTTTTCAAGAGTCAGTTATTAACAGATGATAGAAACAAAAATGAGCATACAGCGATTAAAACAACATCTGGGCTAAGCCGTAGGCAGTTTTTGCGTCGAGTAGGTGTCAGTGCGGGTACTGCTGCATTAGCAAGCCAAAGTATCTCTCAGGTTTGGGCCACCAGTTCTATCGAGCCTAATGGCAGCACTCAGCTTACCAAAGATGATTTGCCAACAGAATCGTTAAACGAGCAGGCATCATTAACGCAGACTAACTGTATCGCGCCTACGATTGAGACCAGACTGTTTGCCAGCTCCAACGTTGGTGGTAGTGGTGACCGCACCCAATTGGCATTGGAGCGTATGGCCTGTGCAGGTTTTAAAGTCAATAACTCTACGATTACCAATCGCCAGTATCTGCGTTTTGCTGGTACGGATTCGCAGAGAGCGAGTGACCTGCAAAACATCGCTACGGGTGCAATAGCCGCCCCAAAATTGTTACTCGGCGTGCGCGGCGGCTATGGTGCGATGCGTATATTACCCATGGTTGACTGGACAACGCTAGGACGGATTATGAAGGAGCATGGCACGATACTCGCAGGGTTCAGTGATGTGACCGCTATCCAATGTGCGCTACTGGCAAAGGGTGATATGAGCTCACTCGCAGCACCGATGCTCTATAGTGAATTTGGAAAAACTGTCCCTGATCAAGTCAGCTGTCGACAGTTTGTTGAAGCACTAACCAATCCCAATCTGGTTATTGATATATCAGACGCTACCTTAACTAGTCCCAATTTACCCAGTATTCTAACAAGTGCTGAGCCCAAAGCAATAACGGGCACTATATGGGGTGGTAATCTAAGCGTGGTGTCAGCGCTGGCAGGTAGCGAGTATTTACCGCGCATTGATGGCGGCATTGTTTTTTTGGAAGACGTGGGCGAGCAACCTTATCGTATCGAGCGCATGCTATATGATTTGTATCTGGCAGGTGTCTTTAAAAATCAACAAGCGATTGTATTTGGGGCATTGTCTGGTACAGGAGAGGACAGTTATGACAAGCGTTATGATGTCGCGACAGTCATTCGCCAGCTGCATAAATTGACCGGATTACCCATTTATAGCGGCATGCGCTTTGGTCATATTGGACAAAAACACAGCTTTCCACTCGGAGTAACTTGTCAGCTAACACTTAATACCGATGGCGGGTATCAGCTAGTATTTACCGATTATCCAACCATTAAAGCAGAAGCTATCCATGTCGAAGGGCTATGGCAGAATGCTTAAACGCTAATCCCTAACTGCTAATCCCTAATTGCTATTCACTGCCATAACTAAATCGCTAACCGCGAAAACTTGTCCTGATACTCTTTGGGGGTTAGCTCTGTCGCCCGTTTGAATAGACGCGTGAACGAAGAGATATCATCATAGCCAACTTGCTCGGCAAGCGATTTTATGGTCACATCGCCTAACTCTAGCAAGCGTTTTGCCTGCTCAATTCTGACGGCCTGAATATATTCAATCGGGCGCATGGCAACAGCAGACTGAAAGCGCCTGTTCAACGTCCGTGGGGTGATATTAACCATGGCAGCCAATCTAATCACCTGAATAGTCTGATAGAAATTTTCCTCAATGAATTCTTGTACCTGCTTGATCAATTGGTCTGAATGCGGCTTATGCAAGGTCACATTGGTATAGCTGTTTTGACTGCCTCTCTTGCTATCGATAATTTGAGTTTTGGCCACTTGAGTAGAAATCTCACGTCCGCAATAGCGCTCTATCAATAACAGTCCTAAGTCAAAAAATGCACTACCACCCGCCGCACAAAATATATTACCCGACTGGCTGTCTGACTTGTTCTTTGAGTGAGTGACAAACTGGTTTTCTTGTAAATCAACGAGTGGGAAATCTGCTTTGAATTTACTGGCGTAACCCCAGTGCGTGGTGGCGATTCTATTATCTAATAATCCTGCCTTTGCCAAAAAGAAAGCACCGCTACAGTTGCTGGCTATATCTGATCTAGTGTCTGCCAACCGCGTTAGATGGGGTATCAAATCTGCATTTTGGTTCAGTGCCTTATCGATTGAATCACCAATCGTCGGAATCAATAGCAAGTCGCATTCCGCCACGTCCTGAATATCGCAATGTGCTTGCATGATTAAGCGGTTGCTACATCTGATATCTATGCCACCAACGCTTGCTATCTGCACATTGAACCGTGGTTCTACTGGCTCATCTAAAAATCGTTGCCAACTGACACCCGTAAATGAAAACAAGTCTAACGCACCTGTCAATGCACTGCCGAGCACACCATCGAATCCGATAATAATGACTTTAAAGGGTTTGAAATAGGGCATGGATGTCTATTCTCCTTTCGCTGTGGCTGACCAAAATTTTATTTTTCTGAACAAAAATACCGATTTTTTATCTGAATTTTCTGAATACAAGTACTATTTATGTCGTATTTGACCATAATTATGTCATAAATGACAATACGGTAAGGCGTTAAATTAGATTAATATCGATTGATAACCAAATTTAATCAGTTAACGAGAATACTATGGCAGCAGATACGCTAATCAATGACTTTGAGTTACCTTTCCAATTATATGATGTATTGGGCACTGAAAATTTAACCAAGCATGCTAAGTTTGCAGAACATAGCCGCGAAACGTTTGACGCAGTACTGGATACGGCCAATAAAATTGCGACCCAGCTGTTTTTGCCACACAATCATATTGCCGATAAAAACGAACCACAGTTTGATGGCAAAAAAGTCAGCATGATAGACGATGTTAAGGTCGCTTTTGATGCTTTCCGTGAGTCAGGCTTCATCGCGGGTCGTTATAGTTTTGAAGACGGCGGTATGCAGCTGCCTGAGACGGTCATGACAGCCGTGGCAGGTTATTTTATGGCTGCCAATCCCTCAACCACTGCTTATCCATTTTTGACCACTGCTGCAATCAATGTGATTTCACACTTTGCTAGTGATGAGATTAAAGCCGCCTTTATGCCGCGCATGCTGACAGGTGAGTTCACCGGAACGATGGCATTAACAGAGCCGCATGCAGGTTCATCACTTGCAGATATCAAAACCACTGCGGTAAAACAAGATGATGGCTCATACCGCGTCAAAGGCAGCAAGATCTATATCTCAGGCGGCGATCACGAACTGTCTGATAACATTGTTCATTTAGTATTGGCTAAAGTCCCAGGTGGTCCGGGCGGCGTCAAAGGCATCTCCTTATTTGCGGTACCTAAGTATCGCTTAAACGAAGATGCATCGGTCGGCGAACGCAACGACGTACATTTGACCGGACTAATTCATAAGCTGGGCTATAGAGGCACGACGTCTACGGCATTGAGCTTCGGCGATGAGGGCGAGTGCCATGGTTATCTCATCGGTGAAGAGCATTTTGGCCTGCGCTATATGTTCAAAATGATGAATGAGGCGCGTATCGCTGTCGGTTTTGGCGCATCGATGGTGGGCTATCGCGGTTATCAATACTCACTTGATTATGCCAAAGACAGAACGCAAGGCAGAATCGCTCCAAACAACAAACCTGAAGATGCGGCAACTGCCATCATCAATCATGGTGACGTAAAGCGCATGCTATTGGCACAAAAAGCCTACTCTGAAGGCGGCATCTCATTATGCCTATATGGTTCAAACTTGATTGACCGTATCAACACTTGTGAAGATGAAACGCTAAAGAATGAGCTAACAGAATTACTAGACCTGCTCACTCCAGTATTAAAAGCATGGCCATCTGAGTATGGGCCAAAAGCCAATGATTTGGGTATTCAAGTATTGGGCGGTGCAGGTTATACACATGAGTATCAAGCCGAGCAGTTCTGGCGTGACAATCGCCTGAATCCTATCCATGAAGGCACAAACGGCGTGCAAGCATTAGATTTGTCATTTCGTAAGTTATGGCAAAAAGGTGGTCTGGGTATTCAAATCCTCAAACGTGAAATCACAAAAGATCTAGAAAATATCACTACACCTGAGAGCGCTCAATTGGCAGGTAAATTGATGCCTTACATGGGTCACTTGCATGAAGTATTGGTGCATCTCAGCAAAGTTCTACAAACCGAAGAAGCAGTGACATTGACGGGCAACGCGCAAGCACTCATGAATATCTTTGCCTCGATTGTGCTGAGCTGGATTTGGATTCGTCAAGCGAGTAAAGCTGAGCAGCTATTAAGTACCACGCAAGATGCTGAGCAACAGAATTTTTATAAAGGCAAGATACAAGCGGCCAAATATTTTATCGATTGGGAATTACCATTAATCAAACGTGATATCGAATTATTAACCAACACCAACTCGGTTTGCACGGATATGCAAGCGGACTGGTTCTAAGGACAACTCTAAGGACAGAGACATGACAAAAATGAATAAACAGTGGCGATTAAAAGCAAGACCAGTAGGCGAGCCTAGTGCCGAGACTTGGGATTATACTGAGACAGAAATCCCGACGATCACCGATGGTCAGCTACTGATTAAGGTTGAATACATCTCTATCGATCCGGCGATGCGTGGTTGGCTAAACGATGCCAAATCTTATATTGCACCGGTACAGATTGGTGACGTCATGCGTGCTGGTACTGTAGGTGAAGTGATTGAAAGCAAGCATGAGAAGTTTGCGGTTGGTGACTATGTCGCAGGTCACGATGGCGTGCAGTCTTATGCCGTCAGTGATGGTGCCAATCTGTATAAAGTTGATCCAAAACTTGCGCCATTGTCTTATTACTTGGGTGTACTCGGTATGCCGGGTATGACAGGGTATTTTGGTTTGCTAAAAACAGGTCAGCCAAAAGCGGGCGAGACTGTGGTCGTCTCTGGCGCAGCTGGTGCCGTTGGTAGCTTGGTTGGTCAAATTGCTAAGATCAAAGGCTGCCGTGTTGTCGGTATCGCAGGCGGCGCTGAGAAATGCAAATTCTTAGTCGATGAGCTTGGGTTCGATGCAACGATTGACTACAAAAACGAAGATGTGAAAAAAGCACTGAAGAAAACCTGTCCTGATGGCGTTGATGTGTACTTTGACAACGTAGGCGGTGATATCTTGAATGATGTGCTCACACAAATCAATCTGCATGCGCGTATCGTCATTTGCGGTGCGATTAGTCAGTATAACAACACCACAGAAGTCAAAGGCCCATCGAACTATTTATCATTATTGGTCAATCGTGCCCGCATGGAAGGCATCGTAGTATTCGATAATCTCAAAGAATATCCAGTCGCCATGAAAGATATTGCTGGCTGGATTCAGTCAGGTGATATGAAAGTAAAAGACCATATCGTTGAAGGTATCGAGACATTCCCAGATACTTTGATGATGCTCTTTAAAGGTGAAAACTTCGGCAAACTGGTACTTAAGGTAGAGGGATAGATCATGACACTGAATACAAATGGAATTGCATCAGATGTAACGGGCAAACGAATTTTGATCACGGGCGGTGCCTCGGGTATCGGCGCAGCAAGCGCGTTATTGCTAGCCAGTCGCGGCGCAAAAGTCGTGATTGGGGATATGGCAGAAGAGATGGGGGCTGCGGTTGCCCAGCAAGCTCAAGACGCTGGCAACAGTGTTGTATTTAAAAAAGTAGACGTGACCAGCGGTGATGAAGTACGTGCGTTGTTCGACTTTGCAGTGGAAACGCTTGGCGGTCTAGATGTGGTGGTAAACAACGCTGGTATCGACCATAAGCCTTCGCCAATGCATGAGCTAAGCGATGATGACTTTGATCGCAATATCGCTGTGAATTTAAAAGGTGTTTGGCACTGTATGCGCGCCGCCGTCAACTGTATGCTGCCTAATGGTGGTGGTCATGTGATTAACGTGGCATCTATCGCAGGTCTGCGTTCAGCGCCGATGATCTCAGCCTATAGCGCGGCTAAACATGGTGTTATGGGTCTAACCAAATCTGCTGCTCATGAGTACGCGCGTGCCAATATTCGTTTTAACGCGGTATGCCCAAGCTTCATTGATACGCCTATGGTACGCAATACCATGGCAAAAATGGATGAACGCGCGCAAAAAGCCACTATTAATGCCAGTCCATTACGCCGTTTGGGAGACGTTAACGAAGTGTCTGCCGCGATCGCATGGCTTGCAAGTGATGAGAGTACCTTTATGAACGGTCATGCGTTTACCCTCGATGGTGGCATGTTAGCTTAATATTCAAATAACTGCTAAATCATTACGGTGTTAGCCTCGCTCGATGTACTATGCGTACTATCTACGCTCGGCTGCCTTGTAATGAGTTTGCAGTTTTTCGAATATAACTTATTATGTACCTACGATAAAAATCTTAAAATTGAAGAGCTGATTTACAAAATCATAAGGAACAATGATGAAAGATTTATTTGATTTAACCGGTAAGGTCGCTTTGGTTACTGGCGCAAGCCGCGGTATTGGCGAATCTATTGCTCGTCTATTGGCATCAAGAGGAGCGCACGTGATCGTCTCTAGCCGTAAGATTGATGCTTGCCAAGCAGTCGCTGATAGCATAATAGCAGATGGTTACAAAGCCAGTGCCTTTGCTTGTCACGTGGGCGAGATGGCGCAAATTGATGCGATTTTTGAGCATATCAAAAGCGAGTTTGGCCAAATTGATATCTTGATCAATAATGCCGCAGCCAACCCATATTATGGTCATATCTTAGATGCAGATTTAGCGGCTTTTGATAAGACCGTTGAAGTCAATATCCGTGGTTACTTCTTTATGTCGACAGCCGCTGGAAAAATGATGCGCGAGCAGGGCGGCGGGGTGATTTTAAATACCGCATCGGTCAATGGCTTGGTTGCGGGTGATAAGCAAGGTATCTATTCAATCACCAAAGCGGCGGTCATTAGCATGACTAAAGCCTTTGCCAAAGAGTGTGGCCCACTCAATATCCGTGTCAATGCTTTATTGCCGGGTCTAACCGATACCAAGTTTGCTTCTGCCTTGACGACCAATGATAAAGTGTTAAAAATGGCACTACATGCTATTCCACTAGGACGTGTTGCGGATCCTGACGAGATGGCTGGCACGGTATTATATCTAGTGTCTGATGCATCAAGTTATACCACGGGCGCGACTATCGTTGTCGATGGTGGTATGTTAGCTTAATCAGTAAAGCTACAGCATATAAGTTCAAGAACAGTTTACTATTAAGAACTGCATGAGATTTATTTTCATGCGGTTTTTTTGATTTTATTTTTGATCAAGTGTTTAAATACGCTTAGTGTCACTGCATCGATAGATTATTAATTTAAAGTAAAAATAGGCTGTGTAATGGCATAATAAAGGTACGAACAGCTACTTGAACAATATAATGGAGTTACGCATGGAGTCAGTGACCAATCATAAAATAAATATAATCTCTCAAAATAAAACATGGCTATTCGTGCCAGCGACTCGTATCGACAGAGTAGCGAAAGCCTTTGCTAGTGGCGCAGATGCAGTTATTGTCGATTTAGAAGATGCTGTTGCGTCAGAAGATAAAGCAGATGCCCGCAAAGCATTACAACAATATCATGACAGTGCAGATTATCAGCCGATTTGGCTACGTATTAATAAAGCAGGCGGCGGAGAGTTTTTTAAAGACATCGTGCTTTGTCAGAAAATGCCTAATTTGGCTGGTGTGTTGTTAGCCAAAGCTGAACAAGCATCAGATATTGAGAGCGTGCACCAGCTTACTAATTTTTCTGTAATTGCCTTGATTGAGAATGCCATTGGATTGTATCAACTCGATAGTATGGCAAAAGCAGTTGGGTTAGCCGCGTTTAGTTATGGGTTTTTAGATTTATGCAATGATTTGCGGGTGCAAGTAGGTACGCCTGCTGCTGATATCGTCGCCAATCAGATTCGCTATCAGTTGGTTTTGACCTCTAAAGTACATGAGTTAGCAGCGCCCATCGATACTGTTTATCCTGATTTTAATGATGAGATAGGACTAAGCGCCCGAGTAAGTTTATGGTCACAGATAGGTATGTCAGGAATGCTGTGTATTCATCCCAAACAAGTAGCTGTTGTGCAGCGCGCCCTTAAGCCGACAGAGAGTGAGCTATCATTTGCTCAGCGTGTGGTCGAAGAGTATGAGCGCAGTGGACAGGCAGTGTTTGAGATAGATGGTCAAATGGTAGATGCGCCAGTGATTGCGCGCTGTCGCCAGCTATTAGATTAGTTATTGACGAAGTAGAAGGGGAGCAAATAATGGTTTATTATTCATCATACTTATTTATGATTTAAAAAGAGCTCTATGATTTTCATTAGCAATACCATTAGCCTTAATGACAATGAAGTAGAAATTAGCGCGATACGTGCGCAAGGCGCTGGCGGGCAAAACGTCAATAAAGTCTCATCTGCGATTCATCTGCGTTTTGATATCCATACCTCAAGCCTGAGTGATGTGCATAAGCAGCGTTTATTAGACAGTAAAGACAGCCGAATCACCAAAGAAGGCGTGTTTGTGCTTAAATCTCAGCAATTTCGTACGCAAGAGCGGAATAAGATAGATGCCTTTGAGCGGCTGCAAAGCTTTATTATAAAAGCCACTCATGTCAATCAAACCAGAAAGCCAACTAAACCTAGCAGAAACGCTAAGCGCAAACGCGTGGATCAAAAGACCCAGCGCGGCAAAACAAAAGCCTTGCGCGGTAAGGTGGATTTCTAATGGGTGGCTTATTTCCTGTTTTTAAATGAACGAGAAAGCAAAATGCCAGCCCATTTAAATAACTGGCATTTTTTTTGTTCTCATTTAACATCAACATTTAGCGACAATATTTTCAGGCTTAACTTTACTGACTCAGCTAATTCTCATTAACCAAGCCTTCTACTTAACTCAGGAAAGCGCTTTATCATAAATAACATCAACAGCAGCGACACACTGGCGATAGCTGCGCCAACATAGCCCACACTCGATATGGAAATATGCGTTACTGCATAACCACCAAACAGCGCACCGGCGCCAATCCCTAAGTTAATAATCCCTGAGAACATCGACATCAGCATGTCTTGCGCTGTGACATCAACCATGATGACTTTGGCTTGCATGGAGATAATTAGCAGCATAAGCGCGGCGCCCCAAAGTAGCGCAATCAAGCTCAGCGCCCAGATGGAGGTCACGGCAAACAATAGCACCAGCATAGATAGCAGCATTAATATGATCGATATCAGCATCAATCTGGTATTAAAACGATCACCCCAGCGACTAAAAATCACACTGCCCGCAATCCCTGCCACCCCAAATAATAGCAGCACAACAGTCGCGGCGTTTTCACTGATAGCGCCAACCTGACGCATGAAAGGTTCGATATACGAGTAAGCCGTATAGTGCGCGGTAAAGACCAATAAAATAAGCAGATACAAACAAACCAATAAGGGGTTTTTAAGCAATTCTGGAATCTTTCTAAACGAGCCTTCAAACATACTTGGCAATGTTGGCAACAGCCTTGCTTGTAGAATAAATACGATGAAAGCAATCACGCCAATACCGCCAAAGGTCGCCCGCCAGCCAAACCATTGACCGACTAAGCGCCCTAGTGGCACACCGAGCACCATCGCTAATGAAGTACCGGTCGCCAGTACGCTAAGCGCCAGTGCTTTTTTGCCTTCTGGTGCTACGCGTATCGCAATCGCTGCGGTGATTGACCAAAATATGGCGTGTGATAGAGCAATACCAACACGGCTAATCAGCAATACATCAAAGCTCCATGCAAATACTGATAGTACATGACTGGCAATAAAAACCACAAACAAGCCCAAGAGTAAGCTTTTACGCTCAAAGCGGCTGGTAAGTAGCATCAATGGCAATGACATGGCCGCGACAATCCACGCATAGAGCGTCAACATCCAGCCAGTCTCAGCCGTAGTGATGGAAAAATCTTGGGCGATGTCACTTAATAGGGCAACGGGGACAAATTCGGTGGTATTCATAATAAAGGCGCTGACGCCCATTAAGAATACTTGGAAATACTGAGTTCGGCGAGCATTTGCGCTCACCTCAAGGTTATGTTTCATATGATCCAATACAAATAAAGAAGGCGCTAATAGTGCAAATTAGCTGAAAAATAATTCATGAGTTTAAGAATAACGGCGGCATAGGTCGTAATGATGAAAAAGAGGAGGGCAAGATAGCAAATCAGTTGCGGTATGTCAGAGCCTATCATCAGACCTTGCTATTTTATCAGGAATCGACGGTGTTTTTTGTAGGAGAGTCTTTAAAATTAGTGACCGAATAATTGGTTGAATGCTTAAGTAAATCCGATGATGGCATCAGTGTCAGTTACATAGTGCTTATAGTGAGGTATCGCTATTTACGCTTGAATATAGGTATGATGACGCCATAGGCTAGGAATGCCTGATAACGTGATTTTAAATAATCATTGATATTTTACTAGGGCGTGTCTTCATTTCAAAAATGGCGATAAAAATGAGATAAATTGCCGTCAAACAAGAAGAATAGCGTAGATAATATCGAGATATTAACAAGCTATTTGACGATGTTTGGCAAGATTTAGCCATTTTTAACCCATTTAGATGACTATCGAGTGAATTAAGGACACGCCCTAATATGGAATAAAAGAAAAGCAATCTATGAAAACAGACACCAATAAACCATTAGCCTTTAGACGATATCCTTCAACGACGGCGCTGCAATGTTTTGAGACCGCTGCCCGTCATTTGAGTTTTACCAATGCCGCGCAAGAGATGCACATGACCCAAAGCGCCATCAGTAAGCAAGTGGCGCAGTTGGAGGAGATGCTAAATCTGTCTTTGTTTTATCGGACGCCGCACCGGATTTCATTGACCCCTGCTGGCAAGTCATATTATCTTGAAGTATTAGAGATTTTAAAACATATCGAGGTGGCGACCACCAATTTGATGTCGCATAGCAGTAATACCGAGCTGCTAAAAATCGTCTCGCATCCGACATTTTGTGCCCGTTGGTTGATTCCAGCACTCAGTGGCTTTAGTCAAGAATATCCCCTTATTAACTTGGATATTAAAGAGCTGGCGGGACCGTTTTTTTCTGAAGACCAAAATGTCGATATTGCTTTTTTATATGGTGATGGCATGTGGAGCAATATGGAGTCTATAAAATTGTTCGATGAATACTGCGTTGCGGTCTGTCAGCCGCAGTATTTGCGAGATAAAACACTGAGTACTGAGTGTTTGACAAGTAGGGAATGTTTGGATGATTATGTGTTATTGCAAATAAGTTCGCGCTTAAGTGCGTGGTATGAGTATTTTAAGCAACAAGATATTAGCGTCGATGGCACCTTTGTAGGTCCACGTTTTGAGACTTTTCATGCTTGCATTTCTGCCGCCTTACTTGGCTATGGTATAGCCTTGGTGCCGTTACGCTTGGTTGAGCCTGAGCTACAATCAGGCGCTTTAGTGATGGCGTGGGATTATGCGGCAAAGGGTCGCGGCAGCTATTATGTGACTTATCCTGTCTCTTCAGGGCAATCGCATAAGGTCAAAGCGGTTTTAGAATGGATTACGGCTTATTTAGCAATCTCAGATGAGCGTGAAAAGGCGTTAGGGTTGGTTTTATAATGTCACTTACGTTTATTTATAACCTAAAGTGTTTTTTATAGCACTGGTCTTGTTTTTTTTATCCTACAAAGTTGTTTGCTGTGAAAATTTAACAAACTAAAAAAATAAAAAAACTGCCTTGATACGCAGTTTTTTCGTTTTTAAAGGATTCGTTTAGGGAGCTAATTTACTGGTAATGACAAAAAGGAATGCCACCACAACTATTATTCGTTTGCTGCCGGAATGATGTTTTGTTGAAATGAGTCTAACTCAAGGAAACCCCAACCTTGGCAAGGCTCGCGGACTAAAATTATAGAAATGCATATTAATAGATTATAAGCTACACCATATGATATACATATGGTGTAGCTTTTTTTATTATCTCAATGTATAGTGTAAAAAAGAACAGTATTACTTATATCACACGTTTATAGTCACCATGATTTTATGGTATTTTGACACCGACTAAAAAATTGTTAAATCATATTTTACTCTCCCCTAGCAGAGTTGTCCAATGTCTATACGTGATATTTCGGATTCCAAAGCCAGCTACTTTATATGAGTTACAAGCTAAAGATGCATTATGAAAAAAAGTAAAAACCTACCCAAGCCTAGTACTCAATATGCTCGTTTATCTCCTAAAGACTTTTTAAACTTGTATATACACCCTGAAGCTAAAACAGCATATAAACTCTATGTAGAATATTTTCCACTGGCTCGTATAGCTAACTCAGACGATCAGACTGTAAATCTTGATGTTTGGTATGATGGAATAGGTTTCTATTTTTACAAAAATTTTTCAGCACAATTGCGAATGACGAATAATACCGCTCTCTATGTTAGGAAGCTTCAACCAACTATAAGCTCAATAAACCTAGAGTCATGGAGGTATGTTTTAGAAGAGTTCTTAGATCTAAATCCGTTAGATGTTAATATCTATAACCAATTAAAGGCTCAGATGCCAAAAGATATTCAACGCAAGCTGTTTGGTAAATTGATGACGATTGAGGATGTTTGCCGAAGAAAAGGTATTTATAGACATCATTTTGACTATCAACATGCAAAACAAAAATCCCCAATTTTTAGGATGCCGAGCTTTCAAGAGCTGATACAAAGGAATGTAAATGAAGATTGATATTGAGCGCGCTACTGATGGACTCATTCCTAATTTAGTCGGTAACCACCAAAGCGTTAGGCAATACTTTTTAACTGTGGCTGCAATGTCAGGCCAGGGTTTTATGAGTTTATCTTTACCAGAGATAGAAAAGGATTTTGTTTTATCTAAAATAGAACTTAAAGCTATTTATAAGAGTTGTACGGGTAGATTAACAAACGATCATTTCAGAGTAACAGCATTTATAGGTTCAACGTACCATCTGAAAGATTTGGATATCAGCAATCCAGCACCAGAGTGGCTTTGGATATCCAAACTATATCAATTACTACTATATTGTTTAGATCGTGAATTAGTGAACAGAATTACTGAGATAACTACTTTTGCACGTTTGTGGATAGTACAAGGTAGTTCTTATCATCACTTATGGCAAAAGTGTTTAGAGTTGCAATCTAAAGACATAGCCACTACATTCGACAATATTGATGCATATAAGCAATATCTCGACAAGATTAATAGTCCTGACCTCAATCAGTTTGCTAAAGTGCACAGAGCATTAAAATTTGTGCTGCACAACAAAAATCGTATCGAGCGGACTTCCATAAATGGTCGTAAAAGTAGGGTAACACGGCGGGTTGATGACGAAAAAATTGAGTACATTGCGTTTAATGATGTCGACGATGATAGTGATGAGTTAATTAGTGTCATCGAGTTTTTAAAAACTGATAATGATATTGATGTCGTGCGCGAGAAATTAGATATTGGATTACCAGATTTTACGATACTCAAGCAAACATCACTACAAGCGCATGAAAAATATTCTCCGCAACAGATTTACCATCGTACGCGCTCAAAGCTGCAGCATGCCAATAAGAACGAACGTCTTATTGGCAGTAATGTTAGGATTCTACCTTTATTCGCATTACAAAATATTTTTGCGTATCTATGGGAGCTTTTTGAGGAATTATCATCTAGTCATGATAGAGATAAAAAGAGAGTAGTTAGTTATTTACTATTGTCAATGTTAACTGGAAAATCAGTTTTCAAGTTAAGTGAGGATGTAACAGGTAACACTAAGCAGTATATTAATTTAAATCGTCGGAACAATAGCTATCATTTGAACATTATCTTAGACATCACACCTCTTAGGCTTCGTACTCAAGGTATCCAGCAAATACTAGCCAATCGTTTGCTTGAATGTGACATAAGTCTTCCTGAGCAACTGGGTGTGTTTTTAGCTTATAAAGGCGATATTAATAAAGAGATTTTGTATGAAGTTGTAAACGAAACTCGTGATGCCCTAAAGCTACCATATCTGTCACTGGCCCGTATTGAAAAAGGCTTATACAGTATTCTTATTCATCATGTCTCTAATAGTCAGGTTGCTAGTATCATTACAGGTCGAAATGAACGTAAGCGAGCGGATGTATGGTATAGCTCTAACAGTGTCGATGATATTCGAACTGTTTATCAACAGGCTATTAAACTGCTTAGTCTAAGAAGTACATATAACAATGATTATCTACATCTAGTTTCCAATACTTTTGATTATAAAATCGGTAGTCAAAATTGCCCTGATTATGTAATCGTCATTGATTTTATTGACCTATTACACCAAAAAGTAGAGGCAACAACTGATTATATTGAAAAATTTAATTCATATAGCATTTGGCTTTGGCATATCAGCTTACTTTTAACTTCCGTTAGGGCAGTTGAGGGTGCACCAGGTTATTTGGACCAATTCAATTTTGAGGTGGGGCTGATTTGGATATCTGACAAAGAAGAGCGAGCAACGGCGTCGAGTCAAAGATATGTGCCTCTATGCCCATTTTTAATTGAGGCAATCAACCGATATATAGATTTTTTAAAAAGCTTCTCGTCTCGTTTTTGTCGTTTAGACATGCGCATTCAACATTGGGTTGACGAAGTAATGAATTCTGAGCGACCACTGATTAACGTGTTTAATAAAAAAGGTGAACTAGAATCAATTCGTCCAGTACTGGTGAGAAATGAAATTCATGAGAGCTTTAAGTTTAAAGAGGATTGGACAAGGCATGTTGGGCAGCGTTATCTGCATGAGCAGAACGTAAATGAGTCAATGATACTCTCTGTATTTGGTCATGAGATGATGGGGCAGGAGTCTTGGCGAAAGAATTCATCAATAAGTATCGGTGATATTTTAGACTTGCGTCCAACTTATCAAGCACTTGCAGATAAGCTTGAGATAAGACAGGTGCAAGTATGAGTGTTAAAAAACAGTCAGATGATGAATTGTTCGGCTATAAACTTCGTGAGCAGAGACGTGAAGAGCAAAAAAAAGATGTTTTAGTAGAAGTTGACTTCATATGTCAAAAGCTTTGGGAGAGCTTTCTTAAAAACTTTGAAGTAGAAAAACCTGAAGTCAATGAAGAATCTATTTATCAACTTTATGAAGACATTTACAAAGGGTTTGAAGAAAGTAAATATATTTCTACAGGTCTAATGCCAATAGCATTAACCAAGCGTCTTTTCTTTTTTAATAATATTAACCGTGAGCGTAAGCGTAAGGGGTTAGAGCCACTGCCAGCCCCAACGGTTGCTTATCAGCCTCAACGCCCAAAAAATACAGCAGTAAGGGATGCTTTTTTTTATCTGCCTAAACTGCAAGATATAATGAAGGAGGCTGTTCAAATATGGCAAACAAAGAACAGTTTCACCCTTGTTGATGGACTAGCTTGGTTAATGTTTTCATTATTGATGCATGGTCGCATACATTCTGTTGATGTATTAAATGCTGTTTATGTGCATATCACCACTAAAAAGCAGTTACATAAATTGGCTGATGACATGGTCTATATTCCATTAGATATCGTGTCTAAAACTTATGGCAATCAGATAGTCGATATCGACGGTTCTGATGAAAAAATTATATCTTATTCAAAGTGGGTATTCATAGACGATATCAGTCGCTTGTGGCTAGTTAAGGTTAATCAGCTATTGGAAGATGAAACATCGAAGATACCAAGCTTTCATAGCTGTGTTAGGCAGCTTGGTAATTTGACTAGACAAAAATTTAAAGCGGATAATTTGGAGAAAACAGATTTTCTTAGCTATTTGAATATTTACTGGCAGACATTGGCGAATGTACATATAGATCAGCAGCTAGTGGAACTGCTTGTTCAACATGATACCCATACTGCCATTAGTTTAAACGACTGGCAAGCTTACTTAGGGGCTCCTCAGGAATCAGATACCACTACTGTCAAAAATGAGTACATCACGGTTAATAGACTCAATAAAACTACTCAAAATTTGCAAGATGAAGTTGTCGGCATAGAGGATAGTGTCAGTAAAAACAAGGCTCATAAAAACGTATTAAAAGATATTCGCCGCGCCCTTATGGGCAGTAGGAAAAAAATTAAAGAGCAGCTCGAGGCGTTGACTGAAATTAACGAAGGTTATAGTGAGCGAGGTTTAATTCTCTGGATGCTTGATTTAAATGCTATTAATAAGGCTACATCTACTTTATCAAGATATTTGACAGAGGTGGGTGAAGCATTTTTATATGGCACTCGTGATGAGGGCATTACGGATTATCGAGTGCATCAATATGAGTTTTTATACGACAGTATCATCGCCAAGAAAAACACTCTCAATATAGGTTACACCCAGACGGTATTGAACTCACTACATCAAAGCTTGAAAAAACATTTGGGTGCACCACACGTGCATCTTCAGCGTGAAAATGATCCGAAAATAGTTTCTAGCAGTTTAATATCACTTGATTTATATAAACATATTCTAGTAAGTGTCAGTAATCAGATTGCATTATCTTCATACAATAAAAGCATGATGAAAGTGATCTTTACTTTGCTCTATCGCACCGGCTTAAGAATTAATGAGCTATTAGGTATTCGGTTAACAGATATTGAATATGATCGAGATACTTATAGCGACATCAATTTGATTATTCGTTCAAATAGTCATAGAACCTTAAAGTCAGATGATGGCACTCGCAGAATTACTTTATCAGTATTGTTAAAACCAGGTGAGTTTAAAGAGCTTCAGGCTTATTTTATAGAAAGGACTCGTCATAAAAAAGAAGGTAAATACTTGTTCGCACTTGAGGGATTATCGACCCCATTAGATCGAGGTAGTGTGGATCGAGTGTTTAAAGAGGTTATTGGCCCTCATTACCAACACTTGGTATTGCATAGTTTTCGCCATAATGCTTTATCTAACATGGCAGTAATACTGAGATGTCGTCAAAAAGTTTTGGATATTTTTACTGATTATACAGAGGATGAGGCGCAGCGTATTAAAGAGGATTTATTAGGAAAAATGCGTATCAAATCTGGTCATCATTGGGATGCCTTGATGGAGTTTGCGGGACATGCTGACCTAGATACTACTTTTAGCTCTTATATACATACTGTAGATATTATCTCAGCACATTTACTGGATCAGGCATATATACAGCTACCTGTTGCTGTGATCACAAAGCTTACGAATAAAGCACGTCGAAGTTTCAATCAATATAATGCACAAGCCTTAGATTTTGAAAAGAATAGTGTGGATTTGACAAAAATACGTAAGTTTATTAACCGTGAATTAAATATCAAAAAAATTGATAATAGTAAGCAATATTTTTCTTCATCAAATACAGAAGAGGAGAGTGTTAGTGTTTCTCCTATTTTTGGTAAGTATGCACGTTGGCAGATTGAAGAGTTCTTGAGTGAGATTGAAGCAGGTAAAGTCGTTTCTGAAGCCGCCCAACATCATTTTGTTTATGAAGATGCAGTTGAGCTATACAATCGAGCGCTGCTTATAGCAGCTGATGAAAATGGTAAGCCTGATTACAAATTGATATCTAAGTACAAACAGCCAAAGTCAGGACATATATTAATAGCACCAACGCTGCCAACCATTGTTAAAGAGCAGCAACTCGTGCAGGAAAGCTTTATTAAATTAGAAAAGCTATATCTTGATCAGTCAACGAAAGAACATGTCCAACGCATGCTTTCAATATTCTACAAAAAAGCTAACTCATCTCATAGCGACCTTCGTTTTAAATTTAATGAAAAACAGATGTTTTACGACTATTTAGATATCGCTATAAAAATACTACCTGCCAGATATTGGCGAATAAATATCAGTGCTTACCAAATGAAGCGCGCAATCAAACCTAAAAAAGAGGAGTTAAAGTATCAGAAAATAATGAATGAAGCAAAACAGCTAGAAACAATGAAAGAGTTTAAAGCTGACTATCGTCAGTTATCAAAAAACGTTACTGATAACGACTATTATAGTGGTTATTCATTATCGGTAATTAGCCCTAAAGAAGAAGATATAATCAACACCGCTAATAACGGAGCGACCCGTGCATCATCATCACTGATGAAGTATGTGATGCATTTACTGCTGATTGTGGATGTGAGTTTTGAGCTAGATAGATGAGAGAATATATACTAACAATTGATAAGCAGTCCTTATTTTTCTATTTATTTGCGTAGCGGATTTTTTAAAGTAGAAAACCGATCGTAGGCTATAACTCCCTTAGCCATAATAAATCTTTGTTGCTGCGTTTAGTTTAACAAATTTATCTCTACGGTTTCTTCATCATAGCTCAACTGTGTAACTGCTTATAATCCAATAACAGGAGAATAAGCAATGACTACTCAATCTGACATTAAAAAACTGGCTGAGCAAATGGCTGGTAGCATGAACAGCTTCGATGACATCAAAGACTTCCAGAAGCAGCTCATGCAATCCTTTATCGATACTGCTTAGAATAGGCGAGATGGAAGACCATCTCGCCTATTCTAAGCATGAGAAGGCAGATAAACCTAATAAGCGCAACGATCACACTAAAAAGACCGTCCGCAGTGACACAGACGATCTTGATATCTTGACCGTAAGAGACCGTGATAGCAGCTTGGTTTCGAGAGTTACTGACATCATCGCATGGCAGAACAGACACCTTAATAGGATCTATCTTATCGTCTCTCAAAATTCATTTTTGAGGCTAAAGGATAATCGGTACTATTTAAAGAAGGGGTGTAATGGACATAATTCATGCTATTTGAGAGATTTTAACCCTAAAAATTCTTTAATAAACCGTAACTTACGTCTCTCATTTAGCCCATGATGACTGTGTAATTGTCGCTTCAACTCACTGAATAATCCTTCAAGAGAATTGGTGGTATTTGGTATATCTAAGTGGTCGTATTCTTGACAAGTGAATAGTCCATCACTATTGGTTCTCAGACTACGATAAGCACTTCTAAGACGTTTGTGGGTGTACCACGTTTTACCCGTATATTCATTAGTACTACGCTCATTGAGATAGGCTTCATGAGTCACATACCAGTGATCTAAGCGCTGTATGAAGGCCTCTTTATCAAGCAGTTTTATTTCTAAAGTAAGTCGTCTAAGCTCGATACTGGCACTGTTCTTAGGACGACGAGTGAGGTAGCGGGTCACTATTTGCGCCTGATGAAACTGGCACATCTGGTAAGGGGTGCGGGTGAATAAAGTACGCAGTCCTCGTCTACCATCACAGGTGATGCTTTGTATATCAACGCCTAACGATGCTAGATGATCAATTCCTTGTTTGTAAGCGCTGTTGGTTTCATGACTCACTATCGCGTAATAAAGTACGGTTCTAGTGGTATTGTCCATAAAGATCATTAAACCAAACTTGCGACCAAAGTAAGTGGTGTCCATGATGATATTAGCAGTCTTTGGTCGCTTAATCTGATACTGGGTACTGACTTTATCTAAGCGTCTTTGAATGGTGTTGAGACTACAGTGATATTTATTAGCCAGCTGTTGGTAGGTCTGTTTTCCCTGAGTGTATTCTGTCCAAAGGGTTTGGTTATTGAGTCTTGTGCCACCTAAAAACTGCCGTCTGCAAGCGAGACATTGATACTGCTGTTTGCCAAGCTTGCGTCCGTTCTTCTTGGTGTGTTTTTCACGACAAAAAGGGCAGTTTTTTGATTCATGGCGTTGATTCCTTGCAAATATAGACAGTATATAGCGTTAAACCCTACGCCAGCATGAAAAATGTCCATTACACCAAAGAAGGCATAGACATATTAGATCTAATCCTCACTAGTTCTGTATCGCCAGTAAGCTTACCTGCCGGACTGTCACACTCAAACCAGATTTTTCTTTATAGATTAGCCTTATCCGTTTATAAAAAAATCATTTTGGGTGGCTCATGCATTAAGAAGTTTTAGTGAGATATATTCCAAGCGTAAGCGCCTGCTAAGGTAAAAACAAGATAATCTCCGATATGCAGCGCGTCAATCCATTGGTCTTTTGCCAGTATGTCTTTGGGTGTACAAAGCTGGCCGACAAGGGTTGCCCTAGTGCCCGTAATGGCAGCTTGCGCTATCAGATTTTCTGATGGTTCGGCTACCATTGTATGGCTCATGCGGCGCGGTACAATATAAAAAGGATGGTTGTGCTGCTGGGCGGCGGGCGTTCTAAAATGATGCGTGCCGCCATGACCAATCACAAATGTCTCGCCAAGATTTTTTTTAATATCCAGCACTTCCATAACATAATAACCACAGGGCGCCGTGATAAACCGTCCAATCTCGAACCTAACCATAAACTGCGGATTTTCCGTTAACATGCTAGCAAGCTGCTGACAGAATACTTGCCACTCAAAATGCTGCGGCCGCTGATCATAGTGAATACCAATGCCGCCGCCCACGTTGATGGTCAGTTTTGAGGGCAGCGATGGATAATCCTGCTGCCACTTCTTGACCACCTCTATATAGCGCTGCATTAACAACAGGTGACGCTCGACTGATAATTGATGTGACATCAAGTGAAAATGAAATCCACAGAATTCAATAAATGGACTTGAGTCGATGATAGCTAGCGCTTGCTTGAGATGGGTTTCATCCAGCCCAAAGGGGGTAGGCTTGCCGCCCATGACCAGCTTACTGCTGCCGATGTCACCAATATCAATATTCATCCGTAAAAATATATGGACGGGAAGCTGTAAGGACTGACTCAAGGTTTGGATGCGATTCAGCTCGACCAGACTCTCCACATGAATGGTATCGATTTGCTGTTGTATGGCTTGCTGTAGATCTGAGGTCAGCTTACCCGGTCCACCAAAAATAATAGGATGGTTCGGCTGGTGGGTCTGTAGCCAATTAAGCTCGCCTGAAGAAGCAGCCTCAAACCCATCGACATGATCTGCCAAGGTGGATAGTATTTCAGGCTCTGCGTTGGCTTTGATGGCATAAAACAGCTGCGTATTAGCAGGCAAGCAGTGCTTCATGGTTTTTATCCGCTCTGCTAAAGATTCTAAGTCATGAATGTAAGCACACAGCGGAGTCGACTGCGTACTATGTTCATGAATAGCATTTATAATTTTTGCAGGCAGTAGATGATTATCTGCTAGCGGGGCTGAGTGGGTTGGTGTCATGTCAGTTGTCATTTTACGAGTGCCTTTTAATCTGGTTTTTAGTCTGATACATAGGGATTATGAGGTTTTACAGTAGCGTCATTGTCTGGCTTTCTGTTTTGGCAGTGAGCACAGAGGGCTGCCACGGGCAAGGCAGCATGACGTAGGCAGAATGCTTATCAGCAAGCGTGAGCAATCGAGTCTTATAATTGGTCTTGCTGGGTAAGCTGCCGCCGTCTAACAAATCTTGAATTTCAGGCTGAGGACCATATACTAGTTGCCAATTGATCAATATCTCTTTGACATGCTGCCAAAGTCGCGCCTCTAATTTCTTAGCTGATTGCGCGTCTCGGCATAAATAAAAGATGGCCTCACTAAGATTATTCACAAAAACGCAATAAGCGATACGTGACCATCCTGCCGCTCTAGAATAGTGGATAGACTGTTTGCAGCGCTCAGACAAATCGGTCGCGTCAGCAAGCGACCAAAGGCTATCCACCAGCTTGGTGCCTTCTAAATCTCGAATCCACACGCATGTCGGCAGGCCTCGATGAAAGCCAATCACCGTGTTTTGTAAATGCGGCTCAAACACAACGCCATGGTTAAAAAAGTAATCAAACGTGCCGTCAATCAAAATATTGGCATAACGGCTGAACCATAAACAGGCTAGGGTATCATAGGATGCGCGCTCATTATTATGCTGATCACGGCGGTTACAGCGCTGCTGTAGCTGACGCTCGATAACACTGTCTCCGAACCTATCCTCGGTAAATAAAGCAGCAGCCACTTGCGGCGTTAGGTATTTGATATCATCTGTCGTAAAAGACTCTCGGAACAACAAACCAAAGGACTCGGTAATAAACTGAGCCGCGCTGGCATCGCCATCGGGGAATTTGGCGCTCATATCAAGGGTGGCAGCCCCAGGCTCCAACATTAGCTTAAAAGCGGGCGCAGTCAGGCGTTTGCTGCGATCAATTTTTTCTAAAATGCTATTTAGATAAACGGCACTGTGTAGCTCATACCAAGCGTTTTTGCGAATGCAATTGGTTAAACGAACATGGATGGAGCATTTAATAAAATGCGACAGCTGATCATGATATAAGGTGCGCACCGACGAGGTTGGGGACACCACCTTACCCGTCAGGCCAATCGGTATCATATATCCTGATGCAATTGCCCGCTTGATGGTCGGATTTGCTAAGATGCCATCGGCTTCCCATGGATGACAAGGGTAGTAGACCCAGTCGGTGTCGCTATCGGTATTTAAACCGTCGGAATTTAAACTGTTAGTATTTAAGCTGTTAATTTCTGAATTCACGGGCGCTAATAATTCATCAGTAAGTAAGGTGTGCGCGATATTGCGCAGGACGGTTTTGGTGTCTTTGCCAATATAGCTGACGAGGGAGGAGTCAACTTTAAACCAAAACAAAGCAAACTGGCTTTGGGTCTCGGGCGAGTGCGCCAATAAAGACGTCATATCGACCCCTTGCCGGCTTTTCGGCGACGGATGATACGCATGACCCCACAGCAATGCTTGTTCGCTATCTATATAGCCATTAACGGTGGATTTATCTTGCCGGTAGCTAGTGGCGTGGTTGCTAGAGGCCTGCAAAAAAGCGGTTGTCACGCTGATGCTATTATCAATCTGATGCTTTAGCTCTTGATTGATATCGATTTGATAACGCGTAGCAATATAATTGTGCAGATAATCGACCAATTGATGAATGTTGAGGCACGCCCATGATTGACCGCGAGCTTTTAGCCAAGGCGCTCCGCTTGGATGGCTCTTGCCTAGATGACTAAAATACGCCACTGGCAATACGATTTTTGCAGAAGCAGCCTCATTAGCGACAGGAAATCGAATCGTCAATAGTTGTGTGTTCAGGTCAGCGCGGTTATCACGTAGACACAGTGGTAAATCGTCATCAGACTCATCAATGCTTAGGTCTTGATAAGGAATGGCAAACTCACGAAGATAACAATTGATGATATTTGTCACTGTATGCTGCTCAGACTTGTACTGATGATACTGCGACAGCAGACTTGGCACTGGGGTGCTTTTGACTGATTTACTGGGTCGTAAAATATTTGGTATTAAGTGATTTAGTATCGAGTTATTTGGTAGTGAATAGTTTGGTTTCATAAGTGATGTCTTTTTTTTAATGTTTTAGAGTAATTGTTGTTGGTAGTTCCCTTTACACAGTCTTGCTATATTTTTCTTGATACATTTTGATGGTTATTATCGCGATAACTGCCATCATTGCTGAGAGAACAAACGGAGAGAGCAAACCAAACATCGGTACAAATAAAGTGACTGACAATCCTGCTAGCACGCCGCCCCATTTTGCTAGCGCATCATAGCGAGAGAATATTTTGCCGCTATGTTTAGACTGATTGGTATCCGCCATTTGTGCATGCAGGCTTTGGTAACACATAAACATGCCAACGCCAAATAGCATTCTAGCCAACCAAATCAAGGCAAGATAATCCGTCATATGCAGTAAAACCGCACTCGCTAATACCGCAAAACCAAGGCTTAAGGACATTGCTGGCATACGATGACTGATGCGTCCATAGAGCAGCTGGCAGATCAGATATATGGCATGAGGCATGGCATATAACTGTCCTATTTCAGCGCTGCTAAGCCCAAAGCTTTTGGCAAATGGCAAAAAGTATGGAAAAGTCGCTACCATACAAAAGGCTAAGAAAAATTGCAGCAGCGATATAAACAGATAAGGATTGTCGAAAAAAGTTACGCCCGTTATTGCTTGCACTGAGTCATGGGTCTGCTTTTTATCGCTTTTGGCTTTTTTACTGTTACCGTTGTCATTTTTGGTTGTTGTAGATGCTTTTGGCAATTGGGTAGTCTTGGGGCTTGTATCGGTATTGTCTGCTTTGATAACGTCTTTTTTTAGCAAAAAGCTGAGCAGTAGGGCTAAGAGCGGCAGGATGGCAAGCACGCGATACAAACTTAACACCTCGTAATGATGCACCAAAAATCCCAGCCCAATTGGGGCGGAAATCAGGGCAAGCCGCGCCGAAAACTGAGTAAAATTTAGCATCTGTTGTAAGGCGTTTTTATCAGTGATACTTGTTGCCAAATAAGCGTTTGATGCCGCCATTGTCCCGCCAAACAGCCCCTGAACGCTCAGTCCGATGATAAGCTGCCATAAAGACTGGGAAAATCCGCATATCAAAAACCCCACCGCCAAGCCAAGCTCCGCCCGTAACAAGGAGGTCTTGCGACCATACGTATCAGCAAAACGTCCCCAGTATCTGGCAGCGATGGCGGTCATCAGGGTCGGTAGTATAAACAGCAACCCAACCCAGCCTGATTGCAATGGCGCATTTAGCTCTTGGAGCATGATTGGCAAAAACAACGGCATACCTAACGCAGAAAACGCAGACAGGTAGTGACAACATAGGACAATTGCCACCATCATTCGATAGTTCATTACGAGTCCTGCTTGTGTCGCTGCATAAGCTTTAAGGTGTTGGGTGCTGATTTGCCATAAAACTTATTGATATCAGTCGCGCCAGACTGCTCTTTTGACAACAGACTGCCAGCAGACAGCAAGTATTTGATATACCAATGCTGGCTCTCTAATAAGATTTGCTGTGCAAGATGAGTGTCGTAACCTTGCTTGGATAAGCTGTGTAATGTCGTATCAATACCGCTTAGGAGGGTTTGATAGGCCTGATGACGATCGATGATGGCATGGGCGCTCATCATCTCGATAATGGCGGTGATGTCGAGCTGGAGCGTGATGGTCAAAAACATCTGCGCCAACGCCAACTCATCTTCGACGACGATACGTTGATCTTTAATCGCCTTGATGTCTATCAAGTTGTCGAGGCCAGCTTGCGCCATGGCCGTGTTAAACCTTAGTGGATAAAGGCGTGCAGAGTCATTGTCTTTCATAAGTAAGGTCATCGTGCGGCTATGGTGATCAAAGACAATGACAGCATTTTGCTGGTTGGCTTCTAACGCAATGCCGTATTTTATCCAAAGTGTCAAATGGACATGGCACAACAGGCCAATGTAGTCTTTTAACCAACGCTGACTATCCCCGTCATAAAAAATATCAATTAAGTGGCTGACAAAGGGGCGACCATCCGGCATGACGCTGCCAAATGCTGCCACCGGGACAGGAGTTTTACCCATTAGATTAATGTCATCATAGCGTCTGACGATAAAGGCGAGGGTTTTATCATCGCCCATATGACCACCTAGGCTTTCGTCGCAATGGGCATAACACCCTTGCAGCGCAGCATCATTTTTTTCAATCAACTGTAAGGTACGCTGAAACCAGTGACCATCATAAATGGTTGAGGGTTTGATGAGACGCACGTTTTTATTGCCCAAGGTGCGGGCGATGAGCGGTACTTTGATATGGATATTTGGCGCATCGCAGCACACCACCGTGCGCACAGATAAGGTTGGTTGTACGCTGAGCGCTGACTTGGGGGCCAATATAATTTGTAGCGACGCCTCCTTGAGAGCATGCTGTTGTAGCAGCGGCAAGGTGAGCGGATGTACTGGGAATAGGTAATGCGTCTGTTGCAGATCACGACTGAGACCGACGTCGGCAAAGCTTGGCCAAATATCAGGTAGCTTGGTGCTGATAGTGGCTAATGTTTTTGAGATAGCAACCCAATGTAGGCGAAAGGTTGGTGCAAATTCTGGACTATAGGCTGCAATATCAGATGCGTCTAGGCCAAGCTTGGCTCGGGCAGTCGGATAATAAGGATGATCCAAATACGAGGCGACTTGATCGGCATATAGCAAACGCTCAGACCAGCTTGGGTATTCAGTAATATTACGTACAAGATAGCAGCATTGAGACTCAAACCCTCGGCGTGCTAACGCCCGGTGTTCGGTAGCACAATCAAGCTCAAGCAGATAGCTATCAAGCGCAGTCTCAGAGGCATCTGGCAACTGCTTGAGAACAGCGACAAAATCTTTATAATCATGCTTGATAGCGTAACCGTCTGAGTTTTTTTGCAGCCACATTGGGCTGGCAAGTTGCCAATATTGCATATAATCACTGGCCGCAACAGGCAAGCAATTGGTTTGGTCAGGTGAGGTTATCTCTAGCCATAATGTCTGCTGTTTTAGCACTTCTGGAAGGTTAGGAAGATCAAATTCTGTTTCTATAATAGTGCTATCTGATAGCAAGCCATAGACATCTTCGCGGATACAGGTGTTGATAAAGCGTTCGGTAATATATTGTTTGTCCATTATAAATTCTCAAAATATAACAAGTTAAAAACTAAAAGTTAAATAGGTAACAGGTAGATCTCACGTTTATGCGTCAAACTGCCATTGCAAACTTGCTATGGCATCGTTTAGTACGTCATTTATGGTGTTTTCACAATCACAATCACAATCACAATCAGAATAAGCCAGTAGTCGGCTTAAATAGTCTTTATTAGAGTGGGTAAGGTGAATGGTTTGATGTTGTTGTTTTAGCGGCTGATGGATGAGAGTTGTCTGCTGCATTTGCTTATTAAAGGGGCTGGGTGCTGTGCAAATGGTGCCAGATTGAGGTGCAACAATATAATGAATGCGTGCATGGGTGCTGATGGCAAGTGCTCCGTACTCGGTCTCTAGCTCAGCAATGCTGACCCCTTGATGTAGTCGAATAATGGTATCAAACCAAGGGTAGTGCGCCATATCATCTAATAAAAACTCTCTGCCATCGCCGATGCTGCGATAGTTGATTTCAACCAAATGTATCGCGCCCGTTGGGGTAATAATAAACTCACTGTGACAGACGCCAAGCCCCACACCGATATCTTGTAAAATCGCCAAACAGCGCTCACGGTACTGTACACATAAGGGCGTGTTCCACACTGCATCAAGCTCTACAAAATGTGGCGGCTCAGTCAACGTTACTTCAAAGCCGCCTACCGCCACCAAACGCTCACCATCGCTAAGTGTCTCTAATGTCATTAAGCGCCCAGCCACATAGGACTCAACTAAAATAGGTAAGGTTTTTGACTGCCAAAAATCTTGGCAATAGCTGAGTAGCTCATCTTTATCCATACAAAGCTGCACATCCATGCTCGCGACGCCTTGCTTGGGTTTGGCAACTAAAGGAAAGCTGATGGCAGGATTGTTGATAGTAAGGTTGTCGATGGCACAAGTGTCAAGGTATAAGTCTTTGGCGTTTAGCAGCTGATATCCAGCTTGGTATAAGTGAGCAGATTGTAGCTGTGTTCTCATTAAGTACTTGTCTTTAAAGACTAAGCAATGACGCCAGTCTTTACTAGGAAGATGGAAGAAGTCCGCGACGATGGCGGTTGCGGCTTGTAGATGGTCGCTATTACTAAAGACCAGATTGGGCAAGATATGATGATTGTTTAAGGTATCAATGATTGCTAAAGGATTAAACACATCGCATTCCAGAATGCTGATTTGCGCCCCTAGAGGCATTGCTATTAACGCATCCATGTGTGCGTCTTTATCATCGGTTATGATAATTAATTGACTGTCAGGTGCGTGCCTAAATTTCAATAAGGCAGGGATAAAACCTTCAATAACTGCATCATTGACCACATGAGTGATCAGAACCGTCGCATAGGACATAGAGCTTTCCTTTTTTGATGAACCAAAAATAAAGAATAAACAGAGATGTTATTTTTCATGCTCATGATATTGATGATAATGATAATCATTTGCAAGTAAGTTGCAAAAAATAATGTCCTATTAATGTCTGAAATCTACTAAAAGTTTTTAAGAGAGGGGTTTAAATGCGAAGGTAAGCAGTGAAAATTGATAAAAGAGACAGGCAAGTTACAATATATTATTGAAAATAAAAGCAAATCCATTTCAGATTTGCTTTTATCGCTGCAAGGTATTTAAGAATTAAGATTTACTAACCCTTAAAATTGATAGTTGAGTCCCAACTTGTACGAGCGTCCGGGTGCAGGATAGCGACCGACAGGACTGGTATCAATACCGCGGAAATAATACTGCTCATCAAATAAATTGTTGATACCGAATTGAACAGACAGCTTTTCATTCTTGGTGTCTTGCAATGTTTTTTGTAGACTCAAGTTCCAAACTTGATAAGCAGGTGTCTCGCCAATGCCTCCGTCTTTGCTTTCTACTACCTTGTTGGCATTATCAGCATAAGCTTTGTCATAGTAAACGCCAGATAAAGTAGCATTGTAATCTTGATGCTTATAACTGGCGTGCCAGCCCAACTGATGTGGCGAGCTGTATGGCAGTTGATTGCCTTTATCTTTTCCTTCTTTCAGCGTGGCATCAAGATAGTTGTAACTCAGACCAACATCGAGGTTTTTGAAAGTTTTTGGGCTATAAGTAATCGCAGTCTCTAAGCCTTGGTGCAGTGTACGACCCACATTATCGAAGCTTTGCTCTGCACTGTTCCATTGCAGTTGATCTTTAAAATCTATGCGATACAGTCCTAAATTGGCTTGCAAATTATCGGTGGTATAGCGTGTACCTATTTCATAGTTCCATGCCAGCTCACTGCCTTCTTCGCCGATACCGCGAATATTAGCAATTTGCGGCGTTCTTAGGGATTTTTGCGCGTTGGCATAAATCAGCCATAGATTATCATCAGATTTATTTAAGGCATAAGACGTTGTGAGTCCAGGTAGCCATTCCGTAATGGTGTTGTCTGTTTGCGTGTTATTGCCAGCATCATTAAATGTCATTTTTGCATTCTCGTAACGAATACCAGGGGTGACTTTTAGACGCTCATCCAGAAAGCTCATCTCATCGCTAAGATAAGCGGCCCATGCATCGGTTTGTAGATTCCAATCACGGGGCGTGGTGGTCGTGCCATCCGCAAACTTGGTTTGCGTCAGTTTATAATCGATGTCTTCATTGACGTAGCGCATGCCACTAATTAAGTGATGTTTGATATTTTTGCTATCACCAAGCTTCACAGAAAACTTCGGCTCTACGCCATAAACAGTAAACTCGCGAGGTGAGGTACGCAGGCTGTCTGCTACAATAGCAGGGTCTGCCCAATGTACACCTTGTTTGTTCGCTTGTGAGTTAAATCCCCACTCAAAGTTACGCGTGGCATGATGGCCAAAGGTCGTCAGGTCTAAGACAGCTTCATCACCGAAATCCAAGTAGTTTTTGTACTTAGCATGCCAGCGCGTTGATTTGCCTTGATAAGCTTCAAATGGGCGTTGACTCTGTCCAACATCTTGCTCATAGGCAGCAGGTGAAAGCGCACCTGACATTTCTGTATCAGCATCATAGTATTGCAAGAACCCTTCTAGTTCCTGATTGTCGTCGATATACCAAAGGGCTTTTGCTTGTAGGTTAGTGATTTCAGTTTCTGAGTGATCTCTAAAGCTGTCACCTTTGATACCATTGGCTTCTAGCTGTACGCCGAAATCATCATTTAACCAGCGACTGTGCCGCGCGTATAAACTGGTCAATGGCTTACCGTTTTGCTCAAAGACGGTTAAGTTGGTGCCAATTTCAGTTTGAGTGTCTTTCGCTATAGGTTTGGTGATGAGGTTAATCACACCGCCGACATTATTTGGGCCATATTGGGTTGCAGCCCCGCCGCGTACGACATCGATACGCTCAAGGTTATCAAGGGTCGCTGGAAAGATAGACTGACCAGTGTGACCGTAAGGCGCCAAGGTTAAGGGAATGCCATCCATTAAAAATTGCGCCTGCCCACTGCGGCTAGCATGTAGACCACGGATAGAAATGTTAGGTAATACACCTGTGCCCGTTTCATCGTCAATTTTGACACCTGGAATAAACTGTAATGCACCGTCAATTGAGTTGCTCACGGTTTTCTCAATGAAATCGTTATCGATTAC
This sequence comes from Psychrobacter sp. NC44, assembly GCF_904846655.1. Taxonomy (NCBI): domain Bacteria; kingdom Pseudomonadati; phylum Pseudomonadota; class Gammaproteobacteria; order Moraxellales; family Moraxellaceae; genus Psychrobacter; species Psychrobacter sp. NC44. Next base: position 93,805 of record NZ_CAJHBN010000012.1, read on the forward strand.
CGTGCGATTACCGGCAAATGCTTTTACCTGATTAGCACTAGAATCCCCTAACGTCTCTGCAGTTACAATGATTGGCGCTGCGGTAAAGGAAGGTATTTGTGTCTCTGCTTGATGATTGATGGCGCTGTCTGAATGCGTTTTAGAACTGGTTTTTTTGCTGGCAGGTGTTACATCAGCGCTACTTTGTTGATAAATACAAAGCAACGCTAAACAAAGTGCTGAACGTTTAAAAAAAATAACCATAATTATTCCAAGTATTTAGCGTGTATTTATAAGAGTTGAAAATGGACAGTGTTACTAAAACGTTGCAATTATAAACAGTAATGGTTATCATTTGCAAAACTATTATCATTCATACATATAGAGGATATAAGCTTAAGACGCTATTTTTGTTTTAAGTATTTCAGCAGAAAATAATCAAATAGCCAGTCGTTATTTAAAGATTTCTACCTTAAACGCTGCTCGCTAAGAGTTGGTATTCTCACTTATTCTTCACGCATTCTATGGTCCTGTATATGCCTAATAAACCACCCAAGCGACTAGTAATCGCGGTTCGTGCTCAACTTTGGTTAACCATAACAACAACAGGTTTGGTGATGGCGGTCAGCACGTCATCACTTGCTCAAGCAACACCTAACCAGCTATCAACAACAGAGCCATCTGTAACGCTTGCACCTATTGTGGTCACCGCCAAAAAATATGAAGGTTATGCCGCTTATGCGCCAACATCAGGAACTAAGACACAGACAGAATGGTTAGAGGTGCCACAGTCGGTATCGGTTGTTACTAAGACCGAGCTAGAAGATAGGGGTGCAGTGCGTGTGATGGACGCTATGAAAGGTGTTGCAGGTTTAAACAATACACTGGGTGAGGGCAGCCGAGATGAGTTTGTTATGCGCGGGTTTAACGGCTTGAACGATGTCTATAGCGATGGCATGCGCGATGATGGCAAATTGCAGTCCTATCGTAGCCTTGCCAATGTCGAGCGCGTAGAGGTGGTCAAAGGACCAGCAGGCGCTTTATATGGTCGCGGCAGTGCCGGTGGTATTATTAACCTCGTCAGCAAAAAAGCGGAAGGCGATGACTTCGATAAGGTGCAAGCGCAAGTGGGTAGCGATGGCTTAGCTGTGGCGCGTGTCGATAGCTCCCATAAATTATCAGATACCGTCAACGCGCGTATCAATGCTGAGTATCGCCGTAGTGACTCCTTCGTCGATCATGTCGATTCAAACGATGTCTTTATTGCCCCGACAGTGCGCTGGCAGCCGACTGATCAGCAAACCCTAGATTTCTCCCTTGATTTTATGCGTCAGCATCTTGTGCCTTATCGCGGCGTACCCTCCAAAGATGGCAAACCGGTTGATGTGCCCGTCAATACCTTTTATGGCGGCACCAATGATTACCAAGATTCAGACACTTGGCATGCGGCGGTCAATCATGAGTTTGATATCAACGATGATCTTAAATGGACCAATCGGGTGTCATACAGCCATATCACGTTAGAACAAAAAGGCACCCGTCAGTCATCAGCAGATGTGAAGGATGACAAAGTTGGGCGCACCGTTAATAATTTTGGTTATGACCCACGCACCAGCAAAACGTTGCAGTCAGAGCTAGCTTGGAATAAAGGCAACCATGAATTATTATTTGGCGCTGATTACAATGACATTGACATTGATTTAACCCTTGCTACTGATAAAAATGTACCACCCACATCGGCAACCAACCCAAGCGCAGGTTCAACCCCCAACCCAGGGTTTCCTAAATTTCGTAAAAACAGCACCCAAAATGTCGGCGTCTTTGCGCAAGATGTCTATCATATTGGCGACTGGTCATTGGTGGGTAACGTCCGCTATGACAATATGCGCTTGAGTCAAAGCGCTAATGGTAAGGATAGTGGACTTAACGACGACAAATTCAGCTACCGCACAGGCGTCGTCTATAAGTTTAATGATGCCACCTCTGCTTATGCCACCGTAGCGCGTTCATGGCAGCTACCTTATTCTGGAACGTTTATCAATCCAAAATTGGGCGCACTGTATCAAACCGACCTAAAAGAGATTGGGGTGAAAACGTATTTAAATAATGACGATATTATGCTCAATGCCTCTCTCTATCGCATTGATAAAGAAGACCCAAAAACCAATGACAATCGCGAAGTGACAGATAAAGATGAGTTCCGTCATCAAGGTCTAGAGTTAGAGGCACGAGGTAAGCTACGTGATAACTGGGATGTGTCTGCAGGTTATAGCTATATTGACGCAGAAGATAAAAAAACGGGCCTAACGCCAAACGATGTACCGAACCAAACGTTCTCGTTATGGACAGCTTATCAACCTGATGACCAATGGCGTATTGGCGGCGGTGTGAACTATATTAGTGATCGCTATGCCGGAGATGCAGAGGCAGTCGAGCTAGCGGGTTATACGACCGTAGATTTAATGACCGCCTATAGCATGGGCAAACATAACCTGCAGTTGAATCTAAATAACGCTCTAGATAAAGAATATGCGCTGGGGGCTACTAATGGCCTCTCGGGCAAAAATCAAATTGGGCTTGGTGCGCCAAGAACGTGGCTGTTAACGTATAACTATGAGTTTTAACGAGTAAGTGTTAACGCCAAACTCTTATGTTCCTAGAGCTCGATCCATTTCATGATAGTAAGACAGGTTATTTATGAATCAACGTCCAAAGCTCACGCTTATACTACCTTTATTGGTCATCGTATTGATTGTCGTTGGCGGCATTGTTTTTATTATCAATCAAAAAAACAATGCTACGGCAACGCTACCATTGAATGCTGATAATGACATATCGGTAGCAGCCACTCAGTCAAATGCCAGTCGTGACATGAGCGACAATAATGGCGTGCTTCTGCTAACCGATGAAGAAATTAAAGTACGTTTGCCCAATCTAAGTAACTATCCGAATGACCCGAAGCGTATTGTGGTTTTGGAATACTCATTTTTAGGGGATGCATTAGCGTTAGGTCTGACGCCAGTTGGTATCGCCGATGACAATAAGCCTGACAGTATTATTGCCGAGTTTACCAAACAACTCTCGGATTACACCTCGGTCGGTTCACGCTATCAGCCAAGCCTTGAGGCCATTGCTGATTTAAAACCTGATCTGATTATTGCCGATGATGAGCGTCATACGGTCATCGCCGATGAGCTGAATCGCATCGCACCGTCGGTCGTACTAAAAAGCCGCGGTGAGAGTTATGTGGAAAATATCCAGACGGCGCAATTGGTCGGTCATATCGTCCACCAAGATAAAAAAATGTCGCAAGTTATCAATACCCATCTAAAGAAGATGGCAGATTTAAAGTCGCAATTGGCAACCACTCCTCTTGCTAACCACAGCGTTCAATTTGCGATTATCAGTGATAAAGGCATGTGGCTACATGGTCCAAGCTCGTATGCTGGCAGCTTACTTAATCATCTAAGTATCAAAAGTCCGATTCCTGAGCAAACAGGTGAGGCGTATATCGCAACCAGTTTGGAGCAATTATTGTCGGCCAATCCTGATTGGCTATTGATTGGGCGTTATAACGATCATACTATTTATGATGAATGGAAGTCCTCACCATTATTTAATCAGCTAACGGCGGTTAAAAACAATCAGGTCATCGAAGTCGATCCCAATTATTGGGCGCTTAATCGCAGTATGCAATCTGCTGAATACATGACCGCTGAGCTGCTTGAGATTGCATCGAGCCAAGGCGCAGAAGGTTCAAGTCCTTCTGTAAAAGAGTCAAATTAATGTGCCATTACAAGACTGTCTGTTTAAAGCAGGGCGGCTTTTATGGTTGAGACAAAACTGAGCCGCTCATCTTCTATCTCACTTAAACCTTCTATTGTAAAGCGTCCGATAATACGGGCGTTATTATGGTGTGGGTTATTAGTCATTTTACTGATTGGCTGCTGGCAAGGATTAACGGCGTATTCAAAATTCACCCTGTCGCTGACGGATTTATTTTCGTTATTGACGCAGCACAATACTCAAGCCTCATTAGCCGCGCAATTATTAATAGAGATTCGCCTGCCGCGCGTCCTTGTGGCGATTATAGTCGGTGCTAATTTGGCGGTAGTAGGACTGCTGATGCAGGTGATGACGCGAAATTCACTGGCCTCTCCTGCGGTATTGGGTATCAATGCGGGGGCAGCTTGTGTGGTGGCCTTATCCTCTATTGGCTTAGGGGTTAGCTTTTTAACCTCTACCTTTTTACAAGCGCTGGTCGGCGCACTGCTTTCTTGTGCTCTTGTTGCAGGATTGGCAGGTTACTTTTCTGGTCGTCCGGTGCATCCTGTCCGTCTTATCTTGTCGGGTGTTGCTATCAATGCGCTGCTGGTCGGTATGACACGAGCGGCGCTGATTACCACGGATGAGCAGGCGTATGGGGTATTGTATTGGCTAGCTGGCTCTATTGCCAATACGCGCTGGGAGTCCATTCCTATGCTTGCAATTATATCGCTGCTGACCTTGGGTTATGGCTGGTGGCTATCACCTAAATTAAATGTCTTGGTGCTGGGCGATGAAGTGGCGAGCAGCCTTGGGATAAACTTGCGAGCATTGCAATGGTCGTGCGGGGCATTGCTTACTATATTAACGGCGGTCAGTGTGGCGGTAGCAGGTCCCATTGCGTTTGTAGGTTTGATTGTCCCGCATGTTGCCAAGCGTCTGTTAAAACAAGTATCGAACATGGCGTATGAGCAGCTTTTACCATTATCAATGCTGCTTGGCAGTATATTGATAGTATGGGCAGATGTCTTGTCACGGGCAGTGGCTTATCCGGCAGAGACACCGGTGGGCTTATTAACGGCATTGATTGGGACACCCGTTTTTATTGCGCTAGCATGCAGACGGCGACTGGATAGTTAATCAAGACGGCTAATTTTGTGCTTATGTTAATCAAAAGTGACTCAATACTTTATCAAGCAACCCTTTATCAAAAAATAAAAGTAAGTAACAAATGACAATAAGAACCAACGCTTCTGCATCGCTCTTACACTCATTATTTGCTCGTAAATCGGCAAGTAGGGCGGTGGGACTAATTATAGTGCTTCTATTTATACTAAGTATTAGCAGTATATTCTTTGGTGCCAGTGAATTAACACTAGTACAAATCTGGCAGCATTTACAGCAAGGATTTAGCGGTGACAAAGATTTTATTGTTTGGCAGCATCGATTGCCGCGCACGCTATTGGCCATATTGGTGGGCGCAAATCTTGGTCTGTCAGGTTCCTTAGTGCAAGGGGTTATTCGTAACCCGTTAGCCTCACCTGACTTAATGGGTATCAGTGCTGGCGCAGGGTTCTGCGCGACTTTGTTACTGGTTATGCTTCCTACCGCCCCAACGTGGTGGTTATCTGTCGCAGCCTTACTTGGCGGCTTATTGGCGTTTTGTTTTATTATTCTACTGGCACAAATATCTCAGCCTACGCCAGCACGCTTGGCACTGATTGGCGTCGCCATTAGTGCCTTTTTAGCCAGTGGGATTAATTTTTTGTTGGTGCTTTATCCCGTTGAAATCAATACGGCAATGATTTGGTTGACCGGTAGCTTGTGGGGTCGCAGCTGGCAACATATTCCTATGCTGACTGTTATATTTGCCGCGTTGATGGTCATCAGCATGTATTTAGCGTGGCGTTTGGATGTGCTGGGGCTGGGTGAGGAGACAGCGTATCATCTTGGTGTATCAGTCAAACCACTAGAATTTAGCACTTTACTCATCGCAGTGGTGATTGCGAGTTTGGCTGTATCGGTGGCAGGGACGGTTAGTTTTATTGGACTGCTTGCACCGCATATCGCACGATTGCTCTTTGGGCATCAGCACCGCATCTTATTACCAGCGTCAGCGCTAATAGGCGCGATCATTTTAGTCAGCGCAGATGTATTGGCACGCAGTCTATTTGCGCCTATTGAATTACCAGCTGGCGTTTTAACCTCGGTGATTGGTGCGCCGTATTTTATCTTTCTGCTATCGCGCTATAAGGGGTGGTGATGCTATCAGTGAATGAACTCCAGCTTGGCTATCATGGTGGTCAACATATTATCAAAAACTTGTCAATTGAGCTGCCAGAAAATAAAGTCATTGGGCTCATTGGTCCAAATGGCTGCGGAAAATCGACACTGTTAAAAGGTTTATGCCGCTTGATTCAACCGCAATCGGGTAGTATTTTACTTAGAAAACAAGATATGGCGCAGTTAAATAATCGGCAGATTGCCCGTCAGATATCGGTATTGCCACAAGTGCAGACCAATCCTGAAGGCTTGAGTGTTAGACAATTGGTTGAATATGGTAGGACACCTTATGTCTCACATTGGGGCAAGCTAAGTGCTACCGATAACCAGATAGTAGATAGGGTCATGCATGAGATGGCGATTGATTCTTTGGCTGATACGCCGCTTGAAGCTTTGTCGGGCGGACAACAGCAGCGCGCTTGGATTGCGATGATTTTAGCCCAAGACACCGATATTATTATGCTTGATGAACCGACCACTTATCTGGATATCTCTTACCAAATAGAGCTGATGCGACTCATACGGGAATTAAAGTATAAGGGTAAAAGCATCATCGTTGTGCTACATGATCTTAACCAAGCGGCGAGATATTGTGATTTGTTAGTGGTACTAAAATCAGGCGAACTGCAAATGATGGGCAGCCCTCATGAGGTGATGACGGAGGGGATGCTGGCTGACATATTCGATGTGCAAGCCAAAGTGATTACCGACCCTGTCGCAGGCTCGCCAATGTGTGTGTATTTATAGCATACCTGTATTATCGATTAACTTGATGGAAGTTGTTCTTAAGTGTTTTAAACAGCTATAACTTAATTATATTAGTTAAATAATAAAGTTCTTTATTAAAATTAATCACTTACTAAACTCTATTTTTAACAGCCTCGCCTAATCAAAAAGCTAAGTAAAAACCTCTTATCATCTGTTCTCAATTATTTGACCATTGCAATCCATCTGAATAAGGCGTTACAAATTGAAAATCGAATACTGGGTAGGACTTATAATATGCGTTACTTATCTACTGCTTATTTTAGTGCCACTATGGGAGTGGAAATATAATAAAAACACTATGTCTATTTATAGAAAAGTGCTGATTAGCCTTTTGATGATAGAGATAGTCTTGTTGTTTTTTTATGTGGTTCGATAAAGGGGCTTTGTTCATACTTCTCAGAGAGTTAATTCTCCGACAATCTTGAGGTAATTTAAGGTTCGTAGCTGGCTATTATTAAAAATTTATAGAAAGAGATTTAGATGCCAAATTTTATAGTTGTAGATAATGAAATTGTTAACCTATCGGAAATAAGACGGGTAACTGCGGATAAAAAGCGACTTACAATCATATTTCATTTAGGGTTTTGGAATGGTAACGCATTCAAACAATGTACTGACAACCAACATTTTGAAGAAGTTTTTAAGGATATAGTAACCAAGTTAGAAGCCGAGCATATTTGACTATACTAATTAGAACGCCCAGTTTTAGGTAGCAAGTCTTTCATCGTATTAGTAATCTATAACAGTTTTGTTATGCTTACTAGGGCGTGTCTTCAATTCACTCAATAGTCATCTAAATGGGCTAAAAATGGATAAATATTGCCAAATAGCTTGTTAATATCCCGATATTATCTACGCTATTTTTCTTGTTTGACGGCAATTTATCTCATTTTTATCTCCATTTTTGAAATGAAGACAAGCCCTAAGCATAATTAAGTTAACCAAATATGCTATAGAGTATGACAGCAATAAGCAAAAGGGACGATATATCATCACCCAGTATTATCAATTTATGCCAAGTTTTACCCTTGTTGTTATCGTGCATAATAGAGCTACTATTGTAATGACTTATAAAATCATCATCACTTATAGAGTATCTTTTTTTCGATAAAGATATTTTTTGATCTAGATTTATAGGTATGACAACTTGCTTCAAAGCTGCTAAAAACACTCCTAGCCATATTAAGATGTTCGGTATATCTCTATCTATAAAAGAGGCTATGAAAAAACCAAAACTTAGGATTAAAGCCATAATAAAAAGCTTGCGGTAACTTCCTTTTGGGTAATCTAGGACAAATTTCCGCATCAAAAATCCTAATGAATGAACGTATGTTTATTTAAAATATTAAATAGTAATGTTAGTGATAATTATTGTCAATAAAGATATTCATAGCATCCTAAAGATACGGTATCCTAGTGAGGACTTGAACCTTTAACGGTAAATCGATTATCTCATTTCTCGAAACTACGTTATTAGTCAGAGAGACTCAACCATTTAATATTTTAAATACAATTCCGCTGTGTTAATAATTAATTGATATGGAAGTATTCAACTGAGTTCGTACGTATGTATGCTAGGATTGCCGTTTTTGAGTTCTAGAAGTCAACTTGTCTCTGGTAAGTTGAACGCATTTCATTTGCTTATAATATAATTAGTTAGGACTATTTCAATGGGTTTAAGTAACGAAACTCTTCTGTTTATTATGATAATTTCAGCTCTTGCGCTATATTTTCATAAAAACCATGACCAAAAAACTTCAGAACAAGCGCCTACAATTCTAACGACTTTAGGAATTTTTGCGACGTTTTTCGCAATCGCTATAGGTTTGCTAAAATTCAACTCATCGAATATTCAGGATAGTGTACCTGCTTTACTTGATAGCATGAAAACTGCATTTTGGGCTTCTGTATTTGGGGTAGGGTGGGCATTAACCTTTAATTTGAGGAGGTTTTTTGAAAAAAATGATTATGTTGATGAATCTAATATTGATCAGGAAATATTGAAAGAGCTGAAAGGGTTAAGAACAGAAAACTCTCAAAACATAAAAGAACTCGCAGAAGCACAAAATAAAGCGCTTGATAAGATTTCAAAGTCATCCTCTGATGAACTGGTTAAAGCTTTGCAAGAGGTCATAAAAGACTTTAATGCCAAAATAAATGAGCAGTTTGGAGAGAACTTTAAGCAACTGAATGAAGCGGTAGCAAAGCTTTTAGATTGGCAAGAACAATATAAAAGCTATATTGAAACATCAACGAAGTCATTAGATGCCATCACACAAAATATAGAAACAGTTGTCGTTCAGTTTGAGAGCGTCGTACATGACTCATCCGTAGTCACTGAAAACTCAAAAATATTCGCAAACAACGCTGAGAGCTTTAAAGGGGTCGCTGAAAATCTAGAGATGACTTTAGGCAACCTAGATTCACAACGTAAAGCTATCCAAAA